>DATFXK010000334.1:0-12785 GCA_035316005.1 Acidimicrobiia bacterium
CGCGAGCGACGGCATCCGCGCTGCCTCGCTCGACGAGGTTGCGGCGGCCGACGTCGTCATCCTGGCGGTCCCGTTCGCCGCGCTCGCGGGCGTCCTCGGGGAGATCCGGGACCGCCTCGGCCGGGACACCGTCGTGATGGACGTCGTCTCGAGCAAGCAACGGGCGACCGAGCTGCTCGAGCAGACGCTGCCGCCGGACGCCAACCTGCTGGCGACGCACCCGCTGTTCGGGCCGCCGTCCATGACGAGCATCGAGCCCGGGCTCCGGATCGTCGTGACCGCGGAGCGGGGGCCGGCGGCCGCCCGCCTGCGGGAGTTCCTCGAGCGGGAGCTCGGGCTGATCGTGGTGGCGGTGTCGCCCGACGAGCACGACCGGGCGATGGCGTACATGCAGTCGTTGCCGTTCTTCATCGCCCGCGCCCTCGTCTCCATCGACGTGCTGGACCTGAAGCATCGGGACGTGCTCGCCATCCCGTCGTTCGAGAAGCTCGCCGAGATCGCGTTCATCGAGCAACAGCACACCGTCGACATGTTCGACACGAGCCAGATCAGCAACCCGTACGCCGACGAAGCCCGCCGCCACTTCCTCGCCGCGCTCCAGCAGCTGCAAGCCGAGATCGAGGCCCACCGCGCCGGTACACCGACGCCCGACGCCGCTGACAGCTAACTCAGCGCGGTGAGGCCGCCGTCGACGATCAGGGTCTGGCCGGTGATGTAGCTCGCCTCGTGGGAGAGGAGGAACACGGCCGCGTAGGCGATCTCCCACGCCGTGCCCTGACGCGCGAGCGGGACCGGTGTGCGGTCGCGTGACGGGCGCCCGGCCGACGCCGCCCGGCCGATGGGAGTGTCGATGAGCCCGGGCGCGACGACGTTGGCGCGGACGCCGCGGCGGGCGCCTTCGTACGCGACGTGCCGGCACAGCCCGCCGAGTGCCGCTTTCGACGTGTCGTAGGCGGGGAGGCTGCTCCCGGGTGTGATGCCGGCGATCGAGCTGATGAACACGACGGCGGCGCCGTCGGCCATCGTCGGCAGAGCCGCCTGGCACACGAGGAAGTGCGCCCGCACGTTGACGGCGAACGTCCGGTCCCAGTCGTCGACGCTGGTGCCCTCGAGACGGCGGCCTTCGCCGATGCCGACGTTCAGGACCAGCCCGTCGAGCCCGCCGAGTCTCGCTTCGGCACCGGCGACGACGGCGGCACAGTCCTCGGGTCGGGTGACGTCGGCGGCGAGCACCTCGGCGCGGCCGCCGTCGGCCGCGATGCGCTGCGCCGTCTCGACGGCGGCCGACTCGTCGCGGTCGGCGCAGGCGATGACGGCACCCTCACGCGCCGCGAGCACCGCGATGGCGCGCCCGTTGCCGATCGGCGCGTCGGGGTCGTCGGTGCGCCGGGTGCCGGCGCCGACCACGAGCACCCGCCGCCCCTGGAGCCGCTCGCGCCCCGGCGCGTGCCCGGCGGCCTCGTCGGGCAGCTCCGTGTCCATGCCTAGACGGGCCGGTCGGGAAGGTCGGGCACACCCGGTTCCCGTTGCACGCCGAGCGAGTTCAATGTGAACGCGAGCATGTGGTACTGCCCGACCAGCATCGGCAGCTCGATCATCTGCCGGTCGTCGTAGCGCTCTGCCAGCGCGTCCCACGTGTCGTCGCCGACGCACGCGCCGTCGTGAAGCTCGTCGACGGCGGTGAGCAACGCCCGGTCGAATGCGTCCCATCCCGGCGCGTCCGGTCCGGCGGCGACGCGGTCGATCTCCTCGCCGGAGATGCCGGCCTGCTTGGCGAGCCGCACGTGCTGACCCCACTCGTAGGACGACGCGCATCGCCACGCGGAGCGCAGGATGAGGAGCTCGCGATCACGGGTGGGCAGCTTGCCCGCGAGCAGCTTGCCCGCGAACGGCATCCACCGTCGGTACAGGCCGGGGTGACGGACGAGCGTGGCGAAGATGTTGACCGCCTCGGCGTTCGGCAGCCGCACCTCCTCGAGGAGCGCGCTCGTCTGCTCGTCGGCCTCGTCGTCGGTGAGCGGGGGGATGCGCGGCGCCGTCGGTCGCGCCGGTTCCGGTGCGGTCATGGCCGACACGGTAGATGCCGGGCCGCTCACGATGCGGCGAGGGCTCGGTCAGTCGCGCGCCCGGGTGCCGGCGTCCCTGAAGCCGTTCGCGCGCGCGGCCGAGCGTCGCGCCGGCCGCCTTCGCCCTGCCGGGGCCGGACGATCGGAGAGCTCCGACGCGGTGAGCGCGCGGCGCCGCGCCCGCGCCGGCGCGGCTGCGCGTCGCGGCGGCGAGGCCGGCTCGCCCCATGCCGCCGGGTCCGCCTCAGGCTCAGGAGACGGCGCCTTCGGACGAGCCAGGCGACCGGCGCCGGGCGGCGGTCCGGCATCGGGGGGCGGGACGCCTCCCAGCGCCTCGACCGAGGTGGCGGCCATCCGCGAGAGCGACTCGCGCGTCAACTCGCGCCGCAGCCCGCGGACCTTGCCGGGGATCGACGTGACCCAGGCCCAGGTCTCATGCCGGGTTTCCCGCAGGAACCGCGTGATGCGGGGGCCGTACGCGCCCCCGTGTTGTGCCCGCATCGGGTCCGAGGCGTCCATCTCGTCGACGACCTCTTCGCCCATCAGGATGACGACGCCGAGCAGCGCGATCGCGGCCAACGCGAACAGCGTGATCGCCAGCGCACGGATCGCCCCGGCCGCGGCCGTGTCCTGCGTGAGGCGGGCGAGGACCACCGACGCGCCCACGACGCCGAACGCCACCAAGCCGATGCGGCGAAAGTCGCGCTTCTCCGGGTCGGCGACGCTCCGTCGCCACCACGCGACGGCCCGAGCGCGGAGATTCCCCACCATTCGGAGCATTCGCGGCACGGTAGTAACCGTATCGCCGCATGGGGTGGATGGTCATGAGGCTGGTGTGGCTGAAGGGGTCTCAGTCGGCTCGGAGCACCTCGCCGGCGGCGCGTTCTCCCGACCGGATCGCGCCGTCGATGGTGCCGTGCGACACCGTGGCGGTCTCGGTGCCGGCCCAATGGATGCGGCCGACCGGCGCGCGCAGCGCCCGGCCGAACTGTGTGAGCACCCCCGGTGGCATGTGCGCCATCGAGCAGCCGCGCGTCCACGGCTCCGTCGCCCAGTCGATGTCCTCGTAGTGCACGGGGTGCGCGGCGCGCGGCCCGAAGCGCGTCGTGAGCGTCTCGAGCACCACGCGGCGGCGCTCGCCGGGATCCTGCGCCCCGAGCGCGCGCCCGTGAGGCCCGAACGCGAACGCGGCGAGCACGCCCGGGACACCGGTGACCGGCGACGCGTCCAGGGTCATCTCGAGCGGCGACGCCGTCGCCACCGACTGGCCGGTGAGGCCGTCGGTCCGCCAGAACGGCTCCTCGTACACCACCGACGCCTTGAGGATCGATCCCGCCGGCATGCTCTGGGCGAGCAGCAAGCGATCCACCGGGAGCTGCGGCTCGTAGGCGATGTGGCCCGACAACGTCGGTGGGATCGCCACCACGACGCGCCGGGCGCGCACCTCGCAGCCGTCGCCGCGCACCAGGACGCCGCCGTCGTCCTGGGCGATGTGCCGCACCGGGCGTTCGAGACGGAGCGAGTCACCGAGCTCGGCCGCGATGCGGTGGGCCATCGTCTGCGCGCCGCCCTCGACGCGGTCCTGCTGGTACCCGTCCTTCACGGAGAGCAGATGGTTGAGCCCGTTCGCCGAGCGGATCAGATAGAGAAGGTGGAGGAGCGACACCTCCGAGGGGTCGCACGTCATGAGCCCCCGCACGGCGGCGCCCAGCAGGCCCTGCCCTTCGGCCGACGGCAGATTCCCGGCGTCGACCCACTGGCCGGCACTCCGCGCGTCCCACGCCTTCGCCCGGCGCGCCGACCACGGCTCATCGAGCGGGACCCGCTTGGCCATCGCGTCGAGACGCGCCATGCCGAGCGACAGGCTCGCGAGCGCGATCGGGCTGATCGGGGGGACGAGACCGCCGAAGCGTTTCACCGACTCCCGCCGGGCGAAGACGGTCTCGCCCTCGTCCCACGTCGGGTACGTCCTGCCGCCCGTCTCGGCGACGAGCGCGTAGGCGGCGTCCTGGCCCGGGCCGAGCCAGGTACCACCCATGTCGATCGGCGTCCCGTTCGGGGCCGGCCGCGTCCAAACCCGGCCCCCGACACGGTCGCGCGCCTCGAGCACGATGACCGACGCGCCCGCCCGCGTGATGCGCCGTGCCGCCGTCAGGCCCGCGTACCCCCCTCCGACGACGCAGACGTCGGCGTCCACGCCGAGGACGCTATCGGCGCGTCCCGTCCGGGCACCTCCCCGCGACGCCGGCGACCCGACGTGGCGTGGATACGCTCACGGGTCATGGAGGGCTTGTTCGCCCCGTGGCACCTTTTGATCGTCCTGGTCGTGGCGCTGCTCGTCCTCGGACCGTCCAAGCTCCCGGAAGTCGGCCGTCAGGTCGGGCGGGGGCTGGCCGAGCTCCGGAAGTTCCGCGAATCGTTCGACGAGGACGTCCGCGGCTTCCTCGGCCACCACGATGACGAGCCGTCGACATCGTCGGGCGGAGAGCTCCCACCGACCGATGCCGGCGGGAAGCCCCCGTTGCCCGAAGGCGGCGACTGACGAGCGTCAGTAGCCGGAGCCGCTCTTCGCCGTCGTCGGAGTGGTCGTGGCTCCGCCGCCGCTGCTGCCCCCACTGGTCCCGCTGGCCTTCACGACGTTCCACGTGCCGCCGAAGCTCATGATGCCTTGGCCGTTGGTGTTCCCCGCCGCCGAGTCACCTGCGAAGGTGTAGACGGGAGCGCCGTTGATCGTGACCTGACCGCTGGCGGTCGTGCCGACGTTCTTCACGCCGGTGCCGGTCGCCTTGGCGCCCGCGGCCACCGAGACCGCCGGCCACACCATGAGGCAGGCGCCCGAGCACGGCACCTGCTGACCGGCGTTGGTCAACGTGTAGACGGTCTTGCCGTCGTTCGTGACGACGATGGTGCCGAGCGTGGCGCTGTTGGCCGTCTTCACGGCCGCGGTCGCGGCCGCACCCGAGCTCTTCTTGGTGGTCGTGGTCTTCTTCGAGCTCGAGCTGCTCGACCCGCCGCAAGCCGCGAGCGCGATCGCCGCCGCGGCGCCAAGGGCGACGAACGCCGAGACGCGACCGTCAAAGCGGGAACGGCGCGCCACCCTCGTGCCGGCGCCTGCTGTTCCGTGGTGCATGCCCTGTCCTTTCGCAGTCTCCATGGGCCATATGGACTACGGCCCCGACCGACGAGGAGATTGTTCCAACATGAGCGGCGCGATGCGCGGGAACGTACGATCCCGCCGATGCCAGGGGCGCCGACGACCGAGCAGCTGATCGAGACCGCGTGCGCGCAGACCGGCCTCGACGACTTCGGCGCCGGCTCGTTCCGGCTCGGCCTCGACCGTCTGGTCGACGGGCTGAACGCGGAGGCGCGTCTGAACGAGATCGGCCGGGCCATGGCGCCGATGACCGTGCTCGGTCACCTGACGAACCGGCTGCAGGTCACCGATTGGCACCGCCGTCATCCCGAGATGGGCGACGCCGACGTCACGCCCCCGATCGTCATGATCGGCATGGGCCGCACCGGCTCCACCATCCTGCACGACCTGTTCGGCCAGGACCCGGCCAACCGAGTACCCCGCACGTGGGAGGTGGACCACCCGTGCCCGCCGCCGGAGGCGGACACGTACGAGTCGGATCCCCGCATCGCCGAGTCGCAGGCCGGCATCGACCTCGCCTACGAGGTGCGGCCCGAGCTGCGGTCGATGCACCCGATGGGCGCCCGTCTCGGGCAGGAGTGCATCGTGATCACCGGCGGCGAGTTCGCCAGCGCGATCTTCAACAGCCAGTACCAGCTGCCCTCGTACCTCCGTTGGGTGACGCGCGAGGCGGACATGGCGCCGGCGTACCGCTGGCACCGGCAGTTCCTGCAGCTGCTCCAGTGGCGCAACCCGGGCGGGCGCTGGGTGCTCAAGACCGGTGCGCACCTGTGGGCCCTGCCTGCGCTGACGGCCGAGTACCCGGACGCGTTCATCGTGCAGACGCATCGCGACCCGCTGCGAATCATCGCGTCGCTGTCGTCCCTGTTCGCCGTCGTGCAGGCGACGGCGAGCGACGACGTGACCATGGCCGATGTCGCCGCGCAGTGGTCGGATCCCGTGCTCGACGCGCTCGACCGTTCGGTGACGGCGCGTGAGGACGGCACGGTCCGCGCCGATCACGTCGTCGACGTGCACTACGGCGAGTTCATCGCCGACCCGTTCCGCACCATTCGCTCCATCTACGACGGGTTGGGCGCCGAGCTCACCCCCGACGCGGAAGCGGGCATGCGCCGGTTCCTCGAGGAGAACCGGGCCGACAAGCACGGCGCGCACGAGTACTCATTCGCCGACACCGGCCTTGATCCCGACAACGTGCGCGAACGGGCCCGCCGCTACGTGGAGTACTTCGACGTGGACGCCGAACCGCTCCGCTGACAAACCCTTCTTCGAAGGTCGCTCTCCGCCGCGGTCCCGCTGCTCAGCAGCCGCTGCCCGCCCACGGCGCTTTGCCCTGCCACTGGTAGAGGACCCAGGCCATATCGACCTGCACGGTGGGGCCGGACGAACCGCCCGGGAAGCAGCCGGCGACGAGCAGGACGACCCCGACGGCCGCCGGCGCCAGCCAGTGGCGTACGGGCGGCTGGGCCCGCGCGCGTCGAGACAAAGGGGGAAAACCGGGGATTTCCACACGGTACCGGGGGGCGACGCCGCGTTCGCGGACCCTCAGATCCGGGCGTCGACCTCGTGCAGCCGCCTCGCCATGCCCTTCAGCAACGCGTCCCGCAGCGCGGGGACCGAGTCGAGGGCGGCCTGGAACCGGTTGCGCTCCATCACGGCCATGGTCACCGGGACGTCGGCGGAGATCGTGGCGTTCCGGGGCGCGGGATCGAACAGGGCCAGCTCGCCGAAGAAGTTGCCCGGCTCGAGCCTGCCGACCTCGTGCCCGTGGCGGGTGACCGTCGCCGTGCCCATCATGAGCACGAAGAAGTCGTTCCCGGTTTCGCCTTCGCGCACGATCTCGGTGCCGGCCTCGACCGCCTTCGGCGTCGCGAGGTACGCGATGGCGCCCAACTCCTCCTCGGAGCACGCCTGGAACATCGGCACCTCTCCCAGGTACACCTGGAAGACCGCCTCGTCGTAGCTCATGGTCCTCCTCGTGGAACGACGACGGCTACGCATCGTAAGCGGCGCCTGTTCAGTAGCGTGACGGCGTGGCGACCTCCGCCGGGGAGCCGAAGAGTCTCCCGTTGATCCTCGCTCGAGAGCTCGGATCGAATCTCGCCACGCCGATGTTCCTGATCGACGCGGCGGGCACGCTCGTCTTCTACAACGAAGCGGCCGAGCTCCTGATCGGGCGGCCGTTCGCCGAAGTCGGCGAGATGCCGGCGCTCGACTTCGGCGACGAGCTCGCGCTGTCGGACTCCGACGGCTCGCCGCTGCGACGGCGCGACACGCCGGCGGGCATCGCCTTCTTCGAGCGGCGACCGGCGCACAAGCTCGTCGTGGCTACGGGCTACGACGGCGTCCGCCGGCGCGTCGAAGCGACCGCGTACCCGCTGTTCGGTGCCGCCGACGACATGCACGGCGTGCTCACCGTCTTCTGGGAAGTGCGCGAGCCGGCGGACGGCTCCCGATGAAGGCGCGGGTATGGGGCTGTCGCGGGTCGCTGGCGGCGCCGGGCCCCGAGACGCTCCGGTACGGCGGCAACACCTCCTGTATCGAGGTCGGCCTCGACGGTGGGTCCACGCTCGTCCTCGACGCGGGGACGGGAATGCGCCCGCTCGGCGTCGCCATCGACCGGCCTGAGGTCGACGAGCTCCACATCCTGCTGACGCACCTCCACCTCGATCATCTCCAGGGGCTCGGGTTCTTCCGACCGCTGTTCCGACCCGGCGTCGACGTGCACATCTGGGGACCGCCGTCGCCGGTGCAGAGCCTCGCCGACCGCATCGCGATCTATCTCTCGCCGCCGCTGTTCCCGGTGCGATTGGCCGACATCCCGGCGCGGGTCACGTTCCACGACGCGCCGGAGCGCGAGGTGCCGATCGGCTCCGCCACGTTCCGGGCGGCGAAGGTCACGCACCAGGGGCCGACGGTCGGCTACCGGATCGAGGAGAACGGACGGGCCCTGGTGTATCTCCCCGACCACGAGCCGTCGCCCGGGGGGCGCGTCTCGGACGAGCCGGCGGAGTGGATCAGCGGCCACGACATCGCGCACGACGCCGACGTGCTCTTTCACGACGCCCAGTACCGCGACCACGAGTACCCGCAGCACATCGGGTGGGGCCATTCGTGCATCGAGCACGTGATGGGGCTGGCCAACCGGTCCGGCGTGGGCAGGGTCGTGCTGTTCCATCACGACCCGTACCACGTCGACGACGAGCTCGAGACCCTCCTCGGCGAGGCCCGCAAGCGTTGGGACGGGCCGGACGACGACGTCCGCCTCGCCCACGAAGGAATGACGATCGAGCTCGACGGCGAGGGCGTGCGCTTCGAGGCCTAGCCGCCGGCCGTGAACTTCACCGGCAGATGCTTCGGGCCGGAGATGAAGTTCGACGCCAGCCACTCGGCGGGACCGGCGGGCGCGATGTCGGGGAGGCGCCTCAGCAGCTCGTGCAGCAGCGCCTGGATCTCCACCCGGGCGATGTGCGACCCGAGGCAGAAGTGAGGCCCGCCGCCGCCGAACGCGATGTGCTCGTTCGGCGTGCGCCCGATGTCGAAGTGGTCGGGATCGGTGAAGGCGCGCTCGTCGCGGTTGGCCGAGCCGTAGTACATGACGACCTTGTCGCCCGTCGCGATCGCCGTGCCCGCCAGCTCGCAGTCCTGGGTCGCGGTGCGGCGCATGTAGATCACCGGGCTCACCCAGCGCAGCATCTCGTCGACCGCGCCCGGGAGTTTCCCGTCGAGGTCGTCCTGGAGGCGACGGCGCTCGTCGGGATGGTCGAACAGCGCGACCAGCCCGCCGCCGACGAGGTTGCGGGTGGTGTCGCCGCCGGCGTCGATGAGCAACAGGAAGAAGAGGTTGAAGTCGATGTCGTCCAGGCGCTCGCCGTCGACCTCCGCGGCGAGGATCCGGCTCGCAAGGTCGTCGGCAGGGTCCCTGCGCTTGTCCTCGGCGACCTGGCGGGCATAGTTGAACATCTCGATGACCGCCGTGAGCCCAGCGCCCTCGGGCACGCTCTCGGGCGCGGCGTGGATCGTCTCGGTGAGGTGATAGAGCTGACGCCCGTCGTCGAGCGGGATGCCGAGCAGCTCGGCGATCACGAACGACGGCATCTCGCCTGCGATGTCGGTGACGGCGTCGCACTCTCCCCGCTCGATTACGGCGTCGATGATCTGCGTGGCGAGCTCGTCGATGCGCAGGCGGAGCCGTTCCGCGGCGCGCGGCGTGAACTCGCTGTTGATGATGCGTCGAAGCCGTGTGTGCCGCGGGGGGTCCGACGTGATCATCATGTGGTGGTCGCCGAAGTCGATGTCGGCGAGATCGGGGATCAGGATCGTCGGCATCGACGAGTAGTGGTCCGGGTCGCGGCCGACCTCGCGCACGTCGTCGTACCGGGTGACGGCCCAGAAGCCGGGACCGTCCGGCTCGGGGTGGCGGTAGACGGGCGCGTGGCCCCGCAGCCAGCGGAACTGCTCGTGCGGCTGTCCGTCGGCGAAGGAGGCCGGGTCGAGCAGGTCGATGTTCATGCGGCCGGGATGTCGAACAGTGCCGCAATCTTGTCGATCGTCGCCTGCTCGGCCGGCGTGACGGTCTTGGCCGCCGCCGCGACGGCCTTGGCGATGTCGACGAACCAGCGGCCGATCTGCGCCGCCTCGACGTTCGGCAGCTTGCGCAACGCGGTGGCGGCGCCGCCGAGGTCGGCGAGGCAGGCCTCGGCGACCTGCTCGAGGTTCGCCACCTGGTGCCGGCTCGCGTCGTGGCGGGCTTCCTTGCTCCTTGCTTCCTGGGCGATCTCGGCGACGAGCTCGTCCGCCGGGCCGCCCCCCGCGGGATGGGCGATCGTGCGGGCGCTCGCCGCCGCCTCCTTCACGGCCGAGATCGGCCCGTGCTCACCGACGGCGAACAGCGCCAGCGTCACCAGCAGCGGCGCCTCGGTGAGTGCCTTCCACTCGTCGTCCGTGAACGCCGACTTGTCGGTCATGGTCCTCTCCTTCGTGCGCGCATGAGCGTAGACGTCCTTCTGGTACCATTCCTGCGTCAGCTTCGGTCGCGCGATCTCGGCGCGAACGCGCGACGACACCGGTTCGGCCTTCTCTGTTGCCGCTCCGCTTTGGCGGTCAGTGTGTCCCGGGGATTCGGTTCGCCCCAGTGAGATATCTGTCCGCGTCGTCCTGCTCACGCAGCCGAATCGACACGAATAGTCCTGCGGACGGCTGCTGACACCGTCCTGGGACTACATCAGGCAAAGGGATCACCATGGCAACGCAAGGCACAGTGAAATGGTTCAACTCGGAGAAGGGCTTCGGCTTCATCCAGCGTGAGGGCGGCGACGACGTGTTCGTCCACTTCTCCGCGATTCAGGGCGACGGGTACCGCTCACTCGAGGACGGCCAGCGCGTCGAGTTCGACGTGGCCCCCGGCCGCAAGGGCGAGGAAGCCCAGAACGTCCGAGTCATCTGACGAGACGACAGGAGAGGTCATGGCGGGTCGGCAGCGCACCTCGTTCGAGAAGCGCGAACGCGAACGGAAGCGGCAGGAGAAACAAGCGGCCAAGCGTGCTCGCCGGCACCACGACGGCGAGCCGGAGCCCGAGCCCGAGCGTCTCGGCCGCGGCGAACGCTGAGTGACGCGGTCCGCGTCAGACGCGGACCGCGTCCCAGGCCCGGTCCACCGCGGCCACGATCGTCGGGACGGCATCGCTGAGCGCGGCCGCGTCCTGGTCGAGCCACGGCGCGTCGGTCACGTCGATGCCCGACTCCTCGAGCAGCCGGCGCAGGTCGCCGAGCTGCGCTGCGAGCCACCCGGTGGGATCGGCGCGGATCTCGTCGCGCCAGTGACGGTCGCACGGCTCGACGCCGTGGAACCGGGGATGGAAGTGCGCGCTGCGCAGGTTGCCGGCCGGGCCGTCGACCTGGTCGAAGAGATCCGCCCGGAAGACGGGCTGGTCGATCACGACGCGCTGCGCCGCCGACCGGGTGCCGCGCCACGGCTCGTCGGCCAGGAGCCGCACCTCGACCCGGGCGCCACGCTCGGGCGGGTTCATCGGCTCGTGCCACGTGCGTACGAGCACCGCCACCCTCTCGAAGACGAACGCCTGCTGCACGAGGCCGAGGCTATTGCGGCCTCAGCGGGGCGGGAGGAGGATTCCGCCTGGGACCGGCGTAAGGAGGGTGCCATGTTCGTGCAGGTGATCGAAGGGCGCGTGTCGGACCGCGAGGGCTTGCGCCGCCAGATGGACAAGTGGATGACCGACCTCCGGCCGGGCGCGACCGGCTTCCTGGGGTCGACAGCCGGCGTCACCGAGGACGGCAAGGGGATCGCGTTCGCCCGTTTCGAGTCGGCGGCCGCCGCCAAGGCGAACAGCGACCGCCCCGAGCAGGGCGCGTGGTGGAACGAGACCGCGAAGTGCTACTCGGGCGACGTCACCTTCGCCGACTCCGAGGACACCGAGACGTTCCTCGGCGGCGGGTCGAACGACGCCGGGTTCGTGCAGATCATGCGGGGGACCGCCGATCGCGACCAGCTGCACGCCATGGACACCGCCTTCGAGCAGGTTGCCGGGTCGTGGCGGCCCGATCTCATCGGCGTGCTGAGGGTGTGGACCGGCCCCGACCGCTGGACCGACGTCAACTACTTCACGAGCGAGGCCGAGGCCCGTGAGGGAGAGAAGAAGGAGCCACCCCCCGAGCTCGCCGGGCAGATGACTCAGTTCGAGCAGCTCATGGCGAGCGTCGAGTTCATCGACCTCAAGGATCCGTGGCTGTACTGACGTCCTGAGCGACGAAGCGCTTTGCTTCCCCGTTCGGGCGGTTTGTCGGCATTTTCCGCTTCTTCCAGGTAGGAATCCCCAGCCCGGGATCGGGAGAGACCGAAAGTGCAATATCCCTCCCAGAAGGAAAGCGCTATGAAGAAATTGCTTGTCAGCCTGGTGGCAGCTACGTCGTTGGCGGTCCCCCTGGTCGGTGCGCCCCGGACGACCGGCTAGCCCGAGTCCAGTGACACTGGGAATGACGGGTGCCCCGGGGGCGCGGTCCCCCGGGGCACCCGCGCGTGCTGTGCTTTTCCTGTCATGACCGTCTCGCGCTCCCGGATCGTCAGATCGGCGCTGGCGGCAGCGGTCGCCGCCGCGCTCGCCGTGGCGTGCGGCGGTGGAGGCGGATCACCGCGCAGCGCGGGCACCAAGCCGGTCCGTCCGAGCACGTCCACGCGGGCTCCTAGCACCACCACCCTGCCGCCGGGCGTCAGCATGATCGCGCAGGTCCGAGCGCCCCTCGCAGGAGTGTTCGACGACCCCTCGTCGACGCAACCGAAGATGACGTTCGGCCCGACCTGGAACCTCGACGACGACCCGTCGAAGCCGACCGTGCCCGAGGTGTTCCTCGTCCAAGAGCAACGCCCCGGTTGGGTCAGGGTGCTGTTGCCGATCAGGCCCAACGGAAGCAGCGGCTGGATGCACGCCGACGACCTGCAGCTGGCTCAGAGCCCGTACCACATCCAGGTCGACATCGCCGCCCACCAGATCACGGCGTTCAACGCCACGCAGGTCATCTACCAGGGGCCCGTGGCGGTCGGTGCTCCC
>DATFXK010000335.1:0-5629 GCA_035316005.1 Acidimicrobiia bacterium
AAGCAGGCGGAGGAGTACTCGGCGTCGAACGGCGCGCGTGCGCACGCGAATCGCGCTGCCACGGCCGGCGCGCAGGACCGGACCCAGGATCTCCTGAACTTCAACCGGTGGCTGGAGGTCACGACCGACGGCAACCAGCAGCTTGCCGACCTCTACCAGCGGCGTTTCCGCCCCGAGTTCATGCCCGCCTTCCAGACGTGGCTGGCCGGTGACCCGTTGAACAACCCGGACGCGGAGTCCAGCCCGTTGCGGGAGCCGCAGTACCGGGTCGCCAACCTCGAACGGTCGATGGAACTGGACAAACAGGGCGACGAGCACTTCGATGAGGCGAAAGAGGCGACGGAGCACACCGACAACTACGTGCTGACCACCGTGTTCTTCGCCACCGTGCTCTTCTTCGCCGGCATCTCGATGCGATTCGTCTGGCAACGCATGCGCATCGCCGTGCTCGTGCTCGGGACGATCTTCCTCGCGTACGCGATCGTGCTGGTCGCCCGCCTTCCGATCCTGTAGCGCCGGTACGCTGCGCCCCGCGGCGACGACGGCTCTGCCGACCGGCGCCGTAGGAGCCGGATCTTGCGACGGCGACAAGGAGGTGCTTTTGACGGACTGGAGCTTCGCGGGCGTTTGGCGCGGCATCGCGGAGGCGACGCCCGAGCGCGAGGCCGTCATCTGCGGCGACCGGCGCACGACCTTCAGCCAGTTCGACGATCGGGCCCGCCGTCTCGCGTGGCACCTCGCGCAGGAGGCCGAGCTCGAGCGGGGCGACAAGGTGGCCATCGACCTCGTCAACTGCCCCGAGTACCTCGAGACGTTCTTCGCCGCGCTGAAGCTCGGCTGCGTGCCGGTCAACGTGAACTACCGCTACCTCGCCGACGAGGTGCACTACATCGTCGACAACTCCGACGCCAAGGCGGTCGTGCACGGCCCCGCGTTCGCCGACACGGTGAGGAAGGCCCTGAAGCGCATCCAGAAGCCTTGGCGGCCGTTCACGTTGCAGACCGGTGAGGCGTACGAAGCCGCGCTGACGGCGGCGCCCCCGGCGACCGAGTGGGAACCGGCGCACCTGCCGGAGGGCGACGACCTGATCTTCCTGTACACGGGCGGGACGACGGGCATGCCGAAAGGGGTGATGTGGCGCAGCGACGACCTGTACGTGTCGCTGTGGCGCATGGGGCGGCCCGGAACCGACCCACCCGACCCGATCGCGGCCGTCACCGCCGGCAAGCGCGCCGGGACCTGCCTGCCCGCGTGCCCGCTCATGCACGGCACCGGGTTGTTCATCACCCTGTCGACGCTCAGCGGTGGCGGCGCGGTCGTGCTCGTCGACGAGCTCGGGCTCGACCCCGCCCGAGTGTGGAGCGAGGTCGAGCGCAACGCGGTCGAGGTGCTCACGATCGTCGGCGACGTGTTCGCGCGCCCGCTGCTCACGGCGCTGGAAGCCGAGCCGAACCGGTGGGACCTCGCGTCGTTGCGGGCGATCACCAGTTCCGGGGTCACGTGGAGCCCCGAGACGAAGGCAGGGCTCTTGCGACACCTCCCGCAGGTGACCCTGCTCGACTCGCTGGGCGCGTCCGAGGGCATGGCGAGCCGCCAGGCCGCCACCGCCGACGACGACGAGATCAAGCCGGCGCGCTTCGCAGTGAACGACCGCGTGAAGGTGTTCCGCGAGGACACCGCCAAGGAGGTGACGCCGGGTAGCGACGAGATCGGGCTCCTCGCCGTCGGCGGGCGGATCCCGCTCGGCTACTGGCGCGATCCCGAGAAGACCCGCCAGACATTCCAGGTGATCGACGGTCGCCGCTACGCCGTCGCCGGCGACTACGCCCAGGTCGACGCGGACGGGACGATCCGGTTGCTCGGACGGGGATCGGCGTGCATCAACACCGGCGGCGAGAAGGTGTACCCCGAGGAAGTCGAGCTCGTGCTGCGAAAGCACCCTGGCGTGTTCGACTGCGTCGCCGTCGGCGTGCCCGACGAGCGCTTCGGCGAGATCGTCGTCGCGCTCGTGCACGTCACCGAGAACCACTACCTGGACGAGCCCGAACTGGCGGCGTGGTGTCGCAGCAAGCTCGCCGGATACAAGAAGCCGCGACGGTTCCTCTTCGTCGACTCGCTCGAGCGGAACGCCGCGGGCAAAGCCAACTATCTAGTTCTGCGCAAGTTGGCAGCGGAGATGCTCGCGCCGTAGGGTTTCCGCCCCTCCTGGAGCGGGACCGAATACGAGTTCCAGGGTCTGCCGGCGACGCTGCCGGCCGGCAAGACCGCGTTTCAGTTCACCGACAACGGCGCCGAGATCCACGAGCTCATGGTCGCCCGGGTGAAGGGCAAGGACTCGGCCAAGAAGCTCGCCGGGCTCTCCGAGAAGGAGCTGAGGAAGAAGGCCGAAGAGGTCGGGAGCACGTTCGCCCAGCAGGGCCAGACCGGCTATGCCTTCGCCGACCTGACGAAGCCCGGCCGGTATGTCGTCCTGTGCCACCTCCCTGTCGGCTCGACGAGCCAGCAGGCTGCCAAGCAGGCGGAGAAGAAGCACGCCAAGACGCACGCGCAGCAGGGCATGTACGGGGAGATCAAGGTCGAGGGCGGCTCGACGGCGAGCTCCACGGCGACCTCCGCGCCCTAGCCGGGCCGGGGCTACTCGGTCTTCTGGAAGCTCCGGACGGCCAGGGCGAGCATCGCGACGCCCAGCGTGAGGACGATCAGCACTTCGGTCCAGATCGGGACGACCCACCCGTTGATCGTCAGGGGCGCGGCATCGCTCTCGCCCAGCATCACCCGGCGAATCGGGTCGATCCCGTAGGTGGCCGGGTTCAGGCGGGTCACCACCGCCAGCCAGGTCGCCAGGCCGGCCAGGGGGAAGATCGCGCCCGAGAGGAACAGCATCGGGTTCACCACGAGCCCCATGACCATCTGGAAGCTCTCCATGCGCTGCATGCGGCTGGCGATGACGATGCCGAAGGCCGTCAAGGCGAAGGCGAGGAGCATCAGCAGCGGGATGACCTCGATGATCTGCAGGACAGAGAGGTGCACGCCGACGATGGGCGCCGCGACGAGCAGGATCAGGCCCTGACCGGCCGCGACCGTCCCGGCCCCTGCCGCCTTGCCGAGCACGAGCCCCGCCCGGCTGACGGGCGCGACGAGCATCTCGCGCAGGAACCCGAACTCGCGGTCCCACACGATCGAGATGGCCGAGAAGAGGCTGCTGAACAGCACCGACATCGCCATGACGCCGGGGAGGATGAACTGCTGGTAGTCGACGCCACCGGCGCTCGTCTGCCCGACGAGCGGCTTGATCCCGGCGCCGAGGACGAACAAGAACAGGATCGGCTGTGCGAGACCCGAGATGATGCGGGCGGGCGTGCGCCGGAAGCGGATGATCTCCCGCAGCCACACCATGCCGATGGTCCGCAGGTTGCGGATGAGCGCGCGTTCGGGTGTGGGCGGCGGGGCGTGACCGACGTCGGTGACGCCGGCGCCCGGCAGCGGTTGCGCGGTGGTCGCCATCAGCCGCGCCGGAAGCCCCGGACCATCGGGTTCGACCTGAGCTGGTCGCCGGCGCCGGCCTCGGCGTCGCGCATGTCGCGCCCGGTGTACTGGATGAACACGTCGTCGAGGCTGGGGCGGCGCACGTTCACGTTCCGTACTCCGACGCTCAGGTGCTCGAACATGCGCGGCACGAAGGACTCGCCGTCGGGGACCCGCATGCGCAGCCCCTCACCGCCTTCGAGCACCTCGCCCTCCACTGCGAGCCCGCGCGCGATCTCGTCGCGAGCCTTGGCGTCGTCGGCGGTCTCGATCGTCACCGTGTCGACGCCGACCGACGCTTTGAGCGCGTCGGGCGAGTCGATCGCCACGATTCGGCCGCGGTCGATGATGGCGATGCGGTCGCAGCGCTCCGCCTCGTCCATGTAGTGCGTGGTGAGGAACATCGTGGTGCGCTCGCGGGCTCGCAGCTCGTCGACGTAGTCCCAGATGTGGACACGGGTCTGCGGGTCGAGCCCGATGGTCGGCTCGTCGAGGAACAGCACGCGGGGCGTGTGGAGCAGGCCGCGGGCGATCTCGAGACGCCGCTTCATGCCCCCGGAATAGAAGCGGGCCTGCTGGCTCGCCCAGTCGGTGAGGCCGACCATCTCGAGGAGGGGGTCCATCCGCCGCTTGATCTCGGCCCCGTGGAGCCCGTAGAGGACGGCGTGGAAGCGGAGGTTCTCCTCACCGGTGAGGTAGTCGTCCAGGGTCACCTCCTGGAAGACGAGCCCGATGCTCGATCGCACCTCGTTGCGGGCGCCCACGACGTCGTGACCCGCCACCCGGGCCACTCCGCCGCTCGGGTGCATGAGCGTGCACAGCACCGAGATCGTGGTGGTCTTGCCGGCGCCGTTGGGGCCGAGGAACCCGAACAGCTCCCCCGGCTCGACCGAGAACGAGATGCCGTCGACGGCGGTGAAGTCGCCGAACCGCTTGACCAGGCCGTCGACCTCGACGGCTTTCGTCCCGTTCGTCACGACCACGACGACTCAGGCTACCGGCCACCCGATCGGGCTCGGTCATCGACTCCCGTCATCGAGCACGCGCCCGGGCGGCGCGCGCCGCCCGGGCGTGCACCCGGCCGTCTACGTCTCTGGGAGCCCTGGGAAATCCCCGGTCGTCGCACTCACCCGGCGACCCTCGCGGGATCAGCGTGCACAACGGGGTGCACCGCGCCACCTCCGGCCCCGGCTCGAGCGCCGCCTGCGGCGGCGGTGGCTCCTGCCCCGGTGGGCAGAAGTTCACGCAGTCCGGGATGTCGACCCCCGGCACGCACGGGATCGGGATGCGGACGCATTTCGCTCTCAGCCGCGCGTTCACCTGCGGCTGGCCGCCCCCGTCCGAAGGCGGGCAGATCGGCACGCAGTCCGGCGTCGGCTCCGGGTCGGGCTGGACGATCTTCGCGTTCGGGTCCTGCTGCGGCTCCTGCCCGGGCAGGCAGATCGGCGTACAACCGGGCTCGGGCGGCGGCGGTGGCTCCGGCGGCGGCTTGAGCGGCCCGCACGCCGCCAGGGCGAGACCGGCGAGCGCGAGCACGCCGACGAACATGCGCCGTCCGGCGCGGTGGCCAAGGATCCTGCCCGTTGCTCCCCCCATAGGTCGTGAGCTTCGGTGGGTCGCGACCTCCCTCACCCGCAGCCATGGGTATCGGCGCCCGGCCACCCGATCTTGAGGGTCATCATCCGCCCATCTCTCGGACAAATGCCCATATCGTCCATTCGGGTTCAACGGTGCGCGCGCCCGGGCTGCGCGGGTTCCTCCCGGGGTCGGCACATTTCGCGGAATCGGGACCTTTGACCCTGCCCGGGGCAGCCCGGACCTGTCATCGTCACCGACCGTGAGGCACTGCGCATCCGCTGGCTCGAAGATCTCCGCCCTGAGCCAGGACGGGGCGCGGCGCATGCCGGGAGACCGGCGCCTCCTCCAGAGGGATATGCAACGCGGAGAAGTGGAGAAGCCGCTTCCCGGCGGTGAGCTGGTGGCCCACTCGCTCTACTCGTCGGGTCAGGACCGGGGCGGCTTCGGCTAGCAGCCGCCTGCTGGAAAACCTTCCCCGAGATCGCAATCCCCGTGGAGTGACGGCGCCGGTCCTCGGCGCCTCACC
>DATFXK010000336.1:0-4801 GCA_035316005.1 Acidimicrobiia bacterium
GACCAGGTCCAGCCGGACGTGAACACGCTCACGCGCAACGCGGCCAACGAGGCCTACGAGACGGCGGGCATCGACCCGTCGGACCTCGACCTCGTCGAGCTGCACGACTGCTTCGCGACCGCCGAGCTCATCCACTACGACAACCTGGGGCTCTGCAAGCCGGGCGAGGCGGGCAAGTTCATCGAGGAGCGCGGCCCGTGGCGGGACGGCGAGACTCCCGTCAACGTGTCCGGCGGGTTGATCTCGAAGGGCCACCCGCTCGGCGCCACCGGTGTGGCGAACCTGTACGAGGTCGCGACCCACCTGCGGGGCGAGGCGGGCGACCGTCAGATCGAGGACGCCAACGTGGGGCTCACGCACGTCATCGGCCTCGGCTCGGCGTGCGCGGTGCACGTCCTCGAGAAGGCCGCGGTCTAGGTTCGACCGTGCTGCAGCCCGGCACCGAAGCGCCCGACTTCACGCGTCCCGACCAGGACGGCAATCCGGTCACCCTGTCCGACCTGCGCGGCCGGTGGGTGCTGCTGTGGTGGTACCCGATGGCCGACACCCCCGGTTGAACGATCGAGGGGAAAGGCCTGCGTGACCAGGCCGCCGACTACGAGGGCATGGGTTGCGAGATCCTCGGGATCAGCTTCGACGCGCCCGAGGCGAACAAGGCGTTCCGCGAGAAGCACGACTTCCCGTTCCGGCTGCTGTCGGACTACGACGAGCAAGTCGGCGTCGAGTACGAGACGCGTGAGCGCGGTACCGAGAAGGTCAGCTTCGCCAAGCGACTGAGCTATCTGATCGACCCCGAGGGCATCATCCGCAAGTCCTACGAGGTCGCCGACATCCCCGCCCACCCCGCCGAGGTGCTCGCCGACCTGTACGAGCTGCAGAACGCCTAGATCGCGGTCCACCCTCCGTCCACGCACAGCACCTGCCCGGTCACGTAGCTGCTGGCGTCGGACACGAGGAACAGCAGCGCGCCGTCGAGCTCGTGCTCGTCGCCGCCGCGGCCCATCGGCGTCCGACTGCGCATCCATCGCTCCGAGCGCTCGTCGCCGAACATCCGGCCCTCGGTCATCTCGGTCCGGAACCAGCCGGGCGCCAGGGTGTTCACCCGTACGCCCTTCCGGGCCCACTGCGCCGCCAGCTCGCGCGTGAGGTTGACGAGGCCGCCCTTGGACGCGGCGTAGCTCGCCATCGGGATCTGACCGACGCCGACGAGTCCCCACAGGGAGGCGACGTTCACGATTGCTCCGCCCGTGCCCGACTCGACCATCGAGCGCGCCGAGAGCTGCGCCAGCGCGAACGGCGCGACGAGATTCACCTCGAGGACGTCGCGGAACGCGTCGACCGGCTCCTCGAGGGCCGGCGCCATGACGTCCATCCCCGCGTTGTTCACGAGCACATCGACGGCGCCGTACCGCTCGAGCGTCGCATCGACCAACGTGTGGGGCGCGTCGGGGTCGGACAGGTCGCAGGCGACGGCGAGCGCATCACCGAGCTCGCCGGCGAGCTTCTCGAGCCGGTCCCGCCGCCGTGCCGCGAGCACGACGCGCGCACCGGCGCCGTCGAGCACGCGCGCGAACTGCGCTCCGAGTCCCGAGCTGGCGCCGGTGACGATCGCCACGCGCCCGTCGAGACGGAACGCAGCGAGCGGATCGAACGCCGGCATCCCGGCAGCGTACTTTTGCCGGATGAAACGCGGACTCATGCCGGAGCGCCTGGACGAGCACGACGCCGCCGCCATCGCCGCCTTCCGCGCCGAGTACGGGCAACTCGTGCTCACACCCGTGGTCGTCGTCATCGCCGCCTACGAGGAGGAAGCCTCGATCGGGGCGGTCCTCGACGAGCTCCCGGCCGAGGCCTGCGGGCTGCCCGTGAGCTGCATCGTCGTCGTCGACGGTGACATCGACGGCACGGCGGCGGTTGCCCGGAGCCGGGGCGCGTACGTGTGCACCTTCCCGACCAATCGCGGTCACGGGGTCGCGCTCCGGGTGGGGTACGCGCTCGCCCGGGACACCGGCGCGCGCTTCATCGTCACGACCGACGCCGACGGGCAGTACATGGGAAGCGACATCGAGCCGGTGCTCGCACCGGTCGTCGCCGGCGAGGCCGACTTCTCGGTGGGCTCACGTTGGCTCGGCCGTCAGGAGACCACCGACCCGGTTCGCCGGCTCGGCTCCCGTGTGTTCGCCCGCCTCGCGTCGTTGCTCACCGGCGAGCGGATCACCGACACGTCGTCGGGTCTTCGGGCTATGACGGCGGAGGTCACCGAGTCCGTCACGCTTCGCCAGGCGCAGTATCAGACGTCCGAGCTCCTGATGGAGACGCTCGGCCACGGGTTTCGATACGTCGAAGTCCCGATGACGATGCGGAAACGTCTGCATGGCCAGACGAAGAAGGGGTGGGCGCCGCTCTACGGACTCCGATACGCGCGCGTGCTCACAGGAACTTGGCTTCGCCAACGACGCCGACACCGGCGCGCCGGGAACAATTCCTGACGAGCCCGGTCAACAATCGGTGCTTCGCGCCGCGATCTCCTCACGCGCGCGAAACATTGCTCTCAAGAACGCGTGGTAAGAAAGTGCCGGCTCCGATGGAGCCGGCGGACCGTCCCAGCCAAAAGCGCAGTGAGTTCGCGGGTGGAGGAGACCGGCGTGCGGATCTTGATCCTGGGTGGGGACGGATACCTCGGTTGGCCGACGGCGTTGCATCTGTCGGACCGAGGTCATGACATCGCCATCGGCGACAACTTCGTTCGCCGGCAGTACGACCACGAGATGGGCGTGGAGAGCCTCGTTCCCATCGAGCCGCTGCACGTGCGCACGCGCGCCTGGCGCGAGCTGACCGGGCGGTGCATCGACACGTTCGTCGCCGATCTGACCGATGCCAGGGCGACCTTCGGCATGATCGAGCAGTTCCGACCGGACACGATCATCCACTTCGCCGAGCAGCGCGCGGCGCCGTACTCGATGATCGACCGCGAGCACGCGGTGTACACACAGCACAACAACGTCATCGGCACGCTCAACGTGCTCTACGCCATCAAGGAGATCGACCCCGAGATCCACCTCGTGAAGCTGGGGACGATGGGCGAGTACGGCACGCCCAACATCGACATCGAGGAAGGGTGGCTCGAGGTCACGCACAACGGACGCACCGACCGCGTGCTGTACCCGAAGCGGCCGGGGTCCTTCTACCACCTGTCCAAGGTGCACGACAGCCACAACATCGAGTTCGCGTGCCGGGTGTGGGGTCTGCGCGCCACCGACCTGAACCAGGGCGTCGTCTACGGCCAGCAGACGCCTCAGACCGCTCTCGACGATCGGCTGGCGACCCGGTTCGACTACGACGCCGTCTTCGGGACCGTGCTCAACCGGTTCGTCGTCCAGGCGGTGCTCGGCGAGCCGCTCACGATCTACGGGGAGGGCGGGCAGACCCGCGGCGTCATCGACATCCGCGACACCGTGGAATGCCTGCGGATCACGTCGGAGCAGCCCGCGGCGCGCGGCGAGTTCCGCGTCTTCAACCAGATGACCGAGAGCTTCACGGTGACCGAGATCGCCAAGGTCGTCGCCACGGCGTATTCGGGCGAGGTCGGCATCGAGAACCTCGACAACCCCCGGGTCGAGTCGGAGATGCACTACTACAACGTCGTGCACAGCGGCCTCGTGAAGCTCGGTCTCACACCGCACGGCCTGTCGGAGACGCTCATCACCTCGATGTTCGACGTCGCCGAGCGTTACAGGGACCGGGTCGACCGGGACGCACTGCTCCCGCTGGTCAACTGGCGCCGGACGGCGAATCAGGTTCGTCCTACGTAGCGGGGGCGTCGACGTCGCCCGGTCGACGCGGCTCCGTCCACCCCGTCAGCGCGGTGAGGGCCAACGCCCCGCTCAGGGGGGCGAGAACGAGCGCCGGGAGCTGGTAGCGCCACGAGAAGTGGAAGAAGTCGGAAGCGAGCAACACGGTCAGACCGCAGAGGGCCGGGAGCAGGCAGGCGGCGCGCAGCCCCGACCGGCGAGCGCGGCCAATCCCGGCGGCGGCGACCAACCCGGCGACGAAGCCCACGCCGAGCACCGCTCCGGGAACGTACCCGACGCTGAGCTGGTAGTCGCGGAGGAAGACGGCGAGCGGCTCGACCACGCGAGGGGTTCCTCCGCCGTACGTCCGTACCACCGGCGTCGGGTCCTGCTCGTAGGTGGGGTACTCGCGTTGGAACTGCCACCTCGTGAGCGTGACGTCGCCGGGGAACGTCGTGCGCCACGGCGCGAACCCCTTCAGGAAGTCGGTGGCGACGTGCTTGGCGAGCGCAAGCGGCTGGTGCACGAACACGCGGCGGGCGAAGTCGCGCAGCACCTCGTCCCGGTCCTTGCCGGGTGGGAGCACGACGCGCCCGGGGTAGGGGCTGTGATGGGCGTAGGCGTTGGGCCCCAACCGGTCGTCGAGCGGCTCCTGCGGGCAGAGCACCCGCTCGAAGTCCGGGAGGTCGAGCCCACGGCAGTCGACGATTGTCGCCGCCCGCCCGTAGAGGAGGTACGCATCGCCGCGGCTGAGCGTGACGTCGCCCGACTTGATCCAGGCGTAGCCGCCGTACGCGCCGACGACGAACACTAACGCCACGCCGATGATCGCCGCCCGGCGCAACCGCTGCCATCCGCCGCTGCCGGCAACGAGCGCGAACACGACGGCGGGGACGACGAGTGCGACCCCGACGGCCCGGACCGTCGCCGACAAGCCGAGCAACCCGCCGCCGATCGCGAGGACGGGAAACGTGAGCGGGCGCTTCCACAGGAGCAGCACGACCGCAGCG
>DATFXK010000337.1:0-3519 GCA_035316005.1 Acidimicrobiia bacterium
CGCCGAAGTCGACCGGGTCGCCTTCGTGCTCGGCGCCGCGGGCGAGGAAGATGTTGAACCGCTGGTCCGAGAGGCCGTTCGACGGCTGGTACGTCACGAGGTGCTCGACCGGCCCCGGCCGCCATCCCGTCTCCTCGCGTACCTCGCGCGCGGCGGCATCGGCCGGGGTCTCGCCGTCGTCCACGGCGCCCGCCGGGATCTCCCAACCCCACGTGTCGGTGATGAACCGGTGCCTCCACAACAGCAGGACGCCGCGTTCCGGATCGTGGACGACGCAGCCGGCCGCCTGCTTCGGGACGCGGACGACGTGGTGCTCGAACCGGTCACCGCCCGGGATCTCGACGTCGGCCAGGCGCAGCCCGACCCAGGGGCTCGAGTACAGGGCGCGCTCGCCGTGGACGATCCAGCGCATCGGCAGATGCTACGGGGGACTCGGCGGCAGCCCCGATGCCGATTGCAAGCCCCGAGCCTCTAGAGTGCGGCCTCCCGCCCATGTCGACCCCGTTCGAGATCCCTGACTTCGAGATCCCGCGCCTGCGGACCCTCGCTCGCCACGCCGCGCCCCACGTGGTGGAGAGCACGATCGTCCCGCTCGCGCTCTTCCTCCTGACCCTGCACTTCCTCGGCGTGTGGGGCGCGGTGCTCATCGGCCTGGCATGGACGTACGCCGCCGTGGTTCGGCGCTTGCTCATGGGTCAGCGCGTCCCGGGGATCTTGCTGCTCGCCGCGGTGACGTTGACGGCGCGCACCGTCATCGCGATGGCGTCGGGGAGTGTGGTCGTCTACTTCCTCCAGCCGACGCTCGGCACCGCGCTCGTCGCCGGCGCGTTCCTGCTCTCCGTGCCGTTGGGTCGACCGCTGGCCGAGCGGCTCGCACGCGACTTCTGCCCGATCCCGAGCGGCGTGCTCGCGCACGCACCCGTGCGCAGGTTCTTCCTGCAGATCTCCCTGCTGTGGGCGTTCACCCAGCTCGCCAACGCGACGGTGACGCTGTGGCTCCTGCTCAGTCAGTCGCTGGCGACGTTCCTCGTCGCCAAGACGCTCGTGTCGTGGGGGCTGACCGGGAGCGCGATCGTCGTGTCGACGCTCTGGTTCCGCCGGTCGATGCGCCGCCACGGCGTGCTCGCGCCGCGGCCGGCGGTGGTACCGGCTACAGCTCCGCCGACGCCTTCAGCCGCTTGATCTGCTCGGCGACGTCGGCGGCCGCCTCCTCGAGGTCGCGTTGCAGCCCCTCGAGCGCGGCGACGTCGTCCTCGCCCCGCCACCAGCGGTAGTCGTCGTAGCGGCGACGGGCCCGGTGCACGCGTCGCATGCGCCGGAACTCTTCTCGTAGCGCGCGGTCGCCTCTCACGTGGCGGCTCCTTCCTCGTAGCGCCGCAGGAACGCGGCGATCGTCTCGTCCGTCTTGCGCAGGGACTCGGCCCAGGTGTCGAGCAGGCGACGTCCCTCGTCGGTCAGGTCGTAGGTCCGCTTGACCCGGCCCGGGAGGTCGTCGCGCCAGCGCGATGTCACCACGCCCTCGGCCTCGAGCGATCGCAGCAGCCGGTAGAGGTTGCCGAGGTCGACGGGGTCGTCGGGCGCGAGCTCGGCGAGGGCGTCGGCCAGGTCGTAGCCGTGGGTCTCGCCGTCCCGCAGGACCAGCAGCAGCGCCGGCTCGACGAAGCGCTCGACCCGGGCGTGGACCTCCCACGTGCCGGGCTGGGTCATCCACCGGCAGCGGGCGCCCCGCCCGTGCTGACGGTGGTGTCCGGCGAAGCGTCTTCCTCGTCCCATGAGCGCACAGTTTGCTTGACAAACACAGCTATGTCAAATACACAGTGTGAACGACACCCCAGGCGACCAAGAGGGCGCATGACGACGACGATCCACTCCCGCGAGACCTCGGCCGCCAACGTGGCCTTGCTCGACGCGGCGGGTCTGCGGCCGGGGGCGCGGGTCCTCGACATCGGATGCGGTCGCGGTGACACGACTCTCGTCGCCGCCCGCCGGGTCGGGCCGTCCGGGCTCGTGCTCGGCGTCGACACGTCCCTGACGATGCTGGAGGACGCCCGGGGTCGCGCGGCCGCGGCCGGCCTCGGGCACGTCGGCTTCGTGCACGGCGACGCGCAGACGCAGCGGTTCGCGCCGCTCCGTTTCGACGTGATCGTGAGCGCGCGAGGCCTCGACGTGTTCTCGGACGCCGACGCCGGGATCGCCAACCTCACGGCCGCGTTGCGCGGCGGTGGTCGCATGGCGCTCGTGGCGCGCGACGAGCCCGCCCGCGCCCGTTCCGCGCTGGACGGAGCCGGTCTCGTGGACGCGGTCGTCGCCGCGACGGGAGTCGTGACCGCGAGCGCGCCGGGTTAGCTGGCCAGCAGCCAGCGGATGCCGGTGTCCGCCGACGGGTGCCGGAGGCGCGAGAGCGCTCGGGCCTCGATCTGGCGGACTCGCTCCCGGCTGAGGTGTACGAGCTCGCCCACCTCGTCGGGGGTGCGCGGCTCGCCACGGTCGAGGCCGAACCGCAGACTCAGGATGCGGCGCTCCCGCTCGTCGAGCACGGAGAGGATCTTCTCGACCTCGGCCGGGAGCATGGCGCGCGCCGCCGCGTCGAACGGCGACTCCGCGTTGCGGTCCTCGACCAGGTCGCCGAGCTCTGTCTCGCCGTCCTCGCTCACCGGCTCCGCCAGCGACACGGGGTCGGGCGCGACCAGCAGGAGCTCCGTCACCTTCTCCTCGGCGACGTCGAGTTCGGTTGCCAGCTCGGCGACGGTCGGCTCCCGCTCCAGCTCGGCCTCGAGCTGGGCGCGGACCCGGTGCAGGCGCAGCAGGTTGTCGCCCGCGTGCGCGGGCAGGCGGATCGTCCGACCCGTGTTGGCGATGCCCCGCTGGATGGCCTGGCGGATCCACCACGTGGCGTAGGTCGAGAACTTGAAGCCCTTACGCCAGTCGAACTTCTCGACCGCGTGCATCAGGCCGAGGTTGCCCTCCTGCACGAGGTCGAGCAGCGGGAGCCCCGACGCCTGGTACTTCTTGGCAATCGAGACCACGAGTCGCAGGTTCGACTGGATGAACTCGCGGCGGGCCTGCTCGCCCCGCTCGACCGCGGCCTCGAGGGCCCGTCGCTCGCTGCGCTTCCTGCGGCCGCCCTCGTCGAGTTGGGCGCGCGCGATCCGGCCCGCGTCGATGTCCTGGGCCAGGCGGGCCTCGTCGTCCTTGGTGAGGAGCTCGTGGCGGCCGATCTCGTCGAGATAGACGCGGACGAGGTCCTCGTCGTGGCGCTCGGTGCGCTGTGTGACCTGGGTCACGTACCGTCCTTCATTCGTTGTGCTGCGGCGATCTGGTGCGGGTCTCCGGGCGTCTCGCCGGCGAGCGCCTCGAAGCACAGGTACAACCATCTCCGGTTCCGGCGTGTTCCGCCAATCGTTTACGGATCCGGGGGGTATTCCGGTTCACGGAGCGATCGCGTAGAGGTGCTCCGCGAGGTCGGGGGAGCGATCGGCCGGTTCGTGGATTGGCGCCGCCGGGGCGGCCCGGGCTCGT
>DATFXK010000338.1:0-11240 GCA_035316005.1 Acidimicrobiia bacterium
GTCGACGGCCGCTCCCCCGATGCTAGCGACCCTGCTAGACCGGCGCCGGAGGTGAACGGGGTCTGGTGGCCCCCCTCGTCTTCAAAACGAGTGGGACGGGCGATCCCCGTCCGGTGGGTTCGATTCCTGCCACCTCCGCCGACGGCCCCAATCGACAGGAGGGCAGGAGCATGGGCAAGGCAATCGGCGAGGTGCTGCCGTTCGCAGTCGGCGTGGCGATCAGCCCACTGGCGATCGTCGCCGTGATCCTGGTGCTGTTCTCGGCCCGGGCGCGGGTGAACGGTCCGGTATTCGCCCTGGGATGGATCGTGGGCGTCGCCGTCGTGAGCACGGTCATCTACCTGCTCGCCGACGCCGGCGACGTCAGTAGCGGAGGCAGCGGATCCGACACGTCGTATTGGCTCAAGCTCGTGGTCGGGGTCCTGCTGGTGCTCTTCGCGTTCCGGGACTGGCGGAAACGGCCGGCAGAGAGTGAGGCTGACGCCCAGCCGAAGTGGATGTCGGCAATCGACACGTTGGCGCCCGTCAAGACCGGTGGTCTGGCCGTCGCGCTGGCGGCGCTGAACCCGAAGAACCTCGCGCTGTCGCTCGCCGCCGGTGCGAGCCTCGCCCAGGCCGGCGTGTCGGGCGGCGAGGCGACCGTCGGCTTGGTCGTGTTCGTGGTGATCGCGAGCCTCAGCGTCATCGTGCCCGTAGTCACGTACCTCGTCGGCGGCGATCGTGCCGCCGGGGTGCTCGAGGGATGGAGGACGTGGCTCTCGACGAACAACGCCGCCGTGATGGCCGTGGTGTTCTTGATCTTCGGCGTCGTGCTGTTCAGTCAGGGGTTGCGCGGCCTGACGTGACCGGCACGTGCCCCGGGTCCGGCTTCCGGATCGCCAGACGGTGGGCGAGCGTCACCTCGATCACGGCGACGATCGACCCGACCGCCGCGCCCGCCAGCGTGTTGACGACGAATACCGCGAGGGAGCCGAGGCTCTCGAACGCCTCGACGATCCCGTGCACGACGTTCTCCTCGAAGACGAGCGGGAGCGTCACGAGGAGGAATACGAGCCAGAAGTGGCCGCGGACCAGCTGGCGGGAACGACGGAACGCGCTGCGCACCTTCCGGTCCTCCATCACGAGGACCGGCCCGACCAGCGAATAGAACGTGAAGAAGATCATCCCTGGGACGAGCAGCGCGAGCGAGAACACGATGGCCCCGAGCGCCAGGAGCACGTCGGCGACGATGAGCCGGCCGTACGGGAGCGTTCGCAGGATCCGGCCGAGCGGCTGGCGCGGATGGCCGCGTTCCTCCTGGCCCGCGACGCGGTCCATCAGCCCGGCGAAGAACTCCGTGCCGAACACGGCCAGTCCGGCCAGAGTGAGCACGAGAGCGACGAGCCCGGGGTTGTCGCCGAACTCGTCGGCGAGGACGTCCGTCAGGACGTCGACCAGCGCGCTGATCCCGAAGACGACGATCGCCGCGCCGACGATCACCCCGAAACGGCGCCGGTAGGTGCGCGCCGCCGCCGCCAGCACCGGGCGCACGCCGACCGCGGGAAGATCGCTCGCGGGTGGCTCCGGCACCGGCGCAGCATAGATTCGACCCTTACGAACAGAGGAGGACGGCGGTGGAGTACCGGCAGCTAGGCCGAACGGGGATCCGGGTCTCGGAGCTGTGCCTGGGCACGATGACCTTCGGACGCGAAGCCGACGAGCCGACGAGCCGCAAGCTCGTCGACCGATTCCTCGAGGTGGGCGGCAACTTCGTCGACACCGCCGACGTGTACGCCGAGGGGGAGTCGGAGGAGATCACTGGGCGCGCGCTGCAGGGCCGGCGCGACGACGTCGTGCTCGCCACGAAGGTGCGCTTTCCTACCGGCGGCGGCGTGAACGACGTCGGCGCGTCGCGCCGGCACATCCGCATGGGGATCGAGGCGTCACTTCGGCGTCTGGGGACCGACTGGGTCGACCTGTACCAGATCCACTGCTGGGACGCGCGCACGCCGCTCGAGGAGACCCTGTCGACGCTCGACGACCTCGTGCACGAGGGCAAGATCCGCTACGCGGGAGCGAGCAACTACACCGCCTGGCAGCTCGCCAAGTCAATCGGTCTCGCCGCCGGGCGCGGCTGGGAGGGCTTCGCCTCGCTCCAGCCCGAGTACTCGCTGATCACGCGCGACATCGAGCGCGAGCTGCTGCCCCTGTGCCGCGAAGAAGGACTGGCCGTGCTGCCGTGGAGCCCGCTCGCCGGTGGTGTGCTCACCGGGAAGTACCGCGAAGGCGAGGACTTCCCGACGGGGACACGGGGCGGCGACACCGAGGAGCCGATCACGTTCACGTACCGTCTGCACGAGCGCGCGTGGGGCATCGTCGACGCCGTCCGCAAGGTTGCCGGCGAGACCGGGAAGACGCCGTCGCAGGTGGCGCTCAACTGGGTCGTCCACCGGCCCGGCGTGACCGCGCCGATCATCGGCGCCCGCACCATGGACCAGCTCGAGGACAACCTCGGCTCGGTCGGGTGGCAGCTCGAAGAGGAGCAGTGGCGGGCCCTCTCGTGGGCGAGCGCCTTCCCGCGCGGCTACCCCTACGACTTCATCGACTACGCCGACGCCGGCCACTGACTCGCGCCGGCCCGGCCACGCACAAACGCGACGAGGCCCGGCCACGCGGGCCGGGCCTTCGGCCTTCCCGGGACCTGCGAGCGGGTCAGACCGCCAGCAGGTCGCGGGCGCCGGTGTCGGCGGACGGGTGACGGAGCTTCGACATCGCCCGAGCCTCGATCTGGCGGATGCGCTCCCGGGTGAGGTTGAAGTACTCCCCGACCTCTTCGAGCGTCCGGGGCTCGCCTCGATCGAGCCCGAAGCGCAGGGCGAGGATCTGGCGCTCACGCTCGTCCAGCGGCGCCAGCAGCTTCTCGATCTCGGCCGGCAGCAACGCGGTCGCCGCGACCTCGAAGGGCGATTCGGCCGAGCGGTCCTCGACGATGTCGCCCAGCTCGGCGTCGCCGTCCTCGCGCAGCGGCTCCGACAGCGACAGCGGCTCGGCCGCGAAGCGGAGCGCCTCGGTGACCTTGTCCTCGGGCATCTCGACCTCGAGGGACAGCTCGGCGAGGGTCGCCGGGCGCCCGAGCTTGAGCTCGAGGCGGGAGCGCGCCTTCTGCAGTCGGGCGAGCGTGTCGCCGGCGTGGACGGGAAGCCGGATCGTGCGGCCCGTGTTGGCGATGCCACGGGTGATCGCCTGCCGGATCCACCACGTGGCGTACGTCGAGAACTTGAAGCCCTTGCGCCAGTCGAACTTCTCGACCGCGTGCATCAGGCCGAGGTTCCCTTCCTGGATCAGGTCGAGGAGGGGCAGGCCCGACGCCTGGTACTTCTTCGCGATCGAGACGACGAGCCGCAGGTTGGACTGCACGAACGTGCGCTGGGCGTCGTCGCCCTCGCGCGCCGTGCGGCGGAGCTCACGCTTCTTGGCGGCGGTGAGGTCCTTGCCGGCGGTGAGAAGGTCGCCGCGCGCGGCGTTGCCGTTCTCGATCTGCTGCGCCAGGCGAACCTCGTCGTCCTTCGTGAGCAGCGGATACTGCCCGATATCGGTCAGATAGAGCCGGACGAGATCTTCCTCGTCCCGCTCGACTCGCTCCTTTGCCACGAATGCCTTTCTCGCTGTGGGACGGTTCGCTCAGCTCGAGAAAACGGGGTGCACGAACCAGGAGTTCCCAGGTCAGGCGGGAAGCAGGCCGGGTCGGTGCCTTGTCCCCAAGTACGATACCGACTCCGTCAAGGCAAGTTTTCCACAGACCGGGGCGGGCACTCGCACCGGGCCGGAGGGGCCGGAGGGGACTCGTGGCCGATCTCGAGCTCGCCGTGGTGATCGGGAGCTTCGAGGCCCGGACCGGCCGCCAGGGCGACCTCGCCGCCGTCCTGGCAAAGTACGTCGTCCTCACCCGCCGGCGGCCGCCGTGTCGCAACGTCGACCTGGTGGCGTCGAGCTCGAGCTCGGCCCGGCTGGTGGTGGTGGAGAAGTGGGAGAGCGCCGACGACGCCCGCGCCCACCTCGACGCCGCCGAGACGGTGGAGATGGCCCACGCAGCGCGCGATCTCCTCGCCGGCCCGCCCGACCTCGACCTGTACGAAGCGATCAGCGCGCAGGATCTCGAGTGATGCGTGCGTGAGCTACGCATGACGTAGTCGACGCACGCATCGTCACGACTGGGCGCGGAGCGTCTCCTTGCGGATCGCCGACTTCTGCTTGGGCTCGGGACGGGGGTCGGCCGCCTTGCACTCGGCGCACAGCGCGTCGAGCTCGCCCCACGTGAATTGGTCCGCGGTCCACAGCCGCTCGAAGGCGTCGTCGGCCACGTCGGTGAAGCCGTTGTAGAGGCGGAACACGTATTGCCGTCGCACCTTGCGCGTGAACTCGCCCAGTCGCGCGGCTCGTCCTTCGGCGAAGGCCTCCCAGGCGGCACGCCGCGCGTCGCTGAGATCCTCGTCGACGGGCGCGTCGGCGAAACCCTGAAGGCGGTCGCCGGCGCGGAACAACGCCAGGGCCAGCTCCGTGCGCGCCAGCTCGTCGTTGAAGACGGCGCGATGACGGCCGTCCTCGAAGCTGGCCCCCGAGAACCACAGCACGGCGCCACCGTCGACGACGTCGGCGGTGCTGCCCGTGAGCGGGAGCGGCAGCTCCTCGTCGATCTCGATGCGCACGGGTACGTCGTCGGGAAGGCCGACCTTGGACGCGAGCTCCTCGGCGATCCCGGCGATCACACCCGCGTCGTACTCGACGAGCGTGAACTGCTCGGGCGTGACCTCGACGCGCGCCACCGCTAGGAGGCTTGCTGCTCCGCAGAGGCCATGGCTTCGGCCTCGGCCTGCGCCTCGACCGTGACCTCGGAGAGCGCGTCGATCTCGTCGGTGCTGAAGCCGGCCATCTGCCGGAACTTGCGCGCCAGCTGGATCGGGTTCTCTTCCGTCTCGCCCCGGAACCCGCCCAGGCTGAAGAGCTTGTCGACCGTGCGCTGGAACTCGAGCGCGAGCTCGCGCCGCTCGGGATCGTTCTCCGTGAGCCGGCGCAGCCAGTCGGAGCCCATCTTCACGTGCGTCACCTCGTCGGCGAGCATCCAATCCTCGCACGCCGCGAGCACCGGGTCGCCCGAGATGTCGCCGAACTCCTTCATCGTGTTGAACACGTCGATCGCCAGCCCCTCGAGCGCGCGGTTCACGCCGGTGAGGCGCAGCAGCGCGTCCTCGGCGCAGGCGGCCTCGTAGAGGAACGTCGCCTCGCTGAACTCGCCGATCTCGGTGCCCATGTGCTCGGCGAGCTTGACCGAGATCTCGCAGTGGCGCGACTCGTCCCACGACTGACGGGCCATGTCGAGCTTGAGCTGGAACGGCACGTCCTCGTCGTCGAAGTCGAAGGTCGTGCGGCCGGCGCCCTCGAGCGCCTGGAGCTCGCCCATGAAGATGCCGTGCATCAGCTGACGGGCCCGGTCGGGGGCGGCGGGACGCTCGGGCTGGAGCTTGGCCGAGCCGGTGTTGCGCTCGGCCACCTTCGCCTGGCGCGGGTCCATCATCGCTTCCTGGATCTGCACCCGTACGAAGCGAGAGTCGCGAGCAAGCTCCTCGACGGGGAGGATCTTCTTCATCCGACTGCTACCCCCTCCGACGCGTCCGCGCCGGCTTCTTCGCCTGTTCCGATGCTACCGGGGCCCGTGATGCCGCCGGCCGCGACGATCAGCTGCTCGAGCTCTCGTTGCCGGTTGGCGGCCCGTTCGACCTCTTCGGGCGAGGTGATCAGCGACTGCAAGAGCATCTCGCCCTCGCGCCAGTCCTCGAACTCGTCCTGCAGGATGAACTTCAGCGAGCGCATCGTCGGCGCGTCGGTGATCCTGCTCGTCGCGTTGAGATGGAACGTGTACGCGGCGATCTTGCGCGGGATGAGCACGCGGTACACGCCGACGAGCTTCTCGATCGTCAGCTCCGGCGCCTCCGGCTCGCGCACGGCGTCGACGAAGGCGACCATCTCGTCGTTGGGCGGCTCGGTGAGCCGCTCGGTGTTCATCTCCCGCAGCTCGGGGAGGCGCTTGTTCCAGAGCTCGGCGTGCCAGGCGTGGTGGTAGCAGTGCCGGCCGAGCACGAGCTTCACGTCGAGCTCGGGAACCGTCGCCACCCAGCCGCCGAGCGCCTCGAAGAGGCGCATCTCGATCCACTTGTAGTTGCCGACCCGGCGGGCGGATTCGACGACGCCGAAGAGCCCCGGCAGCTCGCGCCGGTCCCACGGAGCAAAGGCGGCACGGGGCTGGCCCGGTTCGGTCACGCGTTGATCCCCCGGTCGATCACGGCTGCGGCGTCATTCTCACTGGGCCTTGACCGAACGGTCAAGTGACGGATGGCACACGTGCGGCGGTGCGCCGCCGGGCACCGAACTCGGCGACGAGGATGCCGGCGAGGATGATCGCCGCGCCGAGGTAGCCGCCCCAGCCGAGTCGCTCGCCGACCGCGTAGCCGAAGAACCCGGCGACGACCGGCTCGAGCAGTTCGATGATGCTGGCGCGCGCCGCCTCGACCCGGCGCTGCGCCCACGCCTGGATGCTGAACGCGAACGCCGAGCAGCCCAACCCGGTGAAGACGACGGCGAACATCGCCTGCGCCGTGAAATCACCGAACCCGTCGAGCACCACGATCGGCGCGGCCAGCACCGCGATCGCGAGCAACTCGACACACGTGAGCGTGACGACGTCGAAGCGGTTCGCCCACGCGCCCAGCTGCACGAACCAGATGCCGAACGACAACGCCGTGACGAGCGTGATCGCATCGCCGAAGCCGAGGCTCGGCTGCGCTCCGGTGAGGAGGAAGAGCCCGAGAACCGCGAGTGCCACCGAGATCACGACCCACCGATTCGGAAGCCGGCGGTACACCACGGCCGCGACGAGTGGTGTGAACACCGCGAACAGCCCGGTGATGAAGGCCGAGTTCGAGGTCGTCGTGTGCTGGAGCCCGACGTTCTGACACACGTACCCGACGAACGCACTGACGCCCAGGGCGATGCCGCAGGCGGTCATCACTCGCTGCGAATCGGTGGGTCGCGCCGCCGGCCCCCGCCATCCGCGCCGCAGCGCGAGCGGCAGGAGAGCGGCGCCGCCGATTGCAAAGCGCACGAGGATGAAGCCGGTGGCGGTGAGGTCGTCGAGCGCGTCCTGGACGATCGTGAAGGTGGCGCCGTAGAGGAAGCTGGCGACGACGAGCGCCAGCTCCGGATAGAACGCGCGCAGCCGCGCGTTCAACCAGGCCAGCGGTTCGTGATCGGCAGGCGCCGGTCCTTGCCGAAGGCCTTCGGTGACACGCGCACGCCCGGTGGCGCCTGACGCCGCTTGTACTCGTTGCGGTCGACCAGCAGGGCGATCCTGCGCGCCGTCTCGGCGTCGAACCCGGCCTCTTCGAGCTCGGCCACCGACAGGTCACCTTCCACGTAGCGCCCGAGGATCGGGTCGAGCACGGAGTACTCCGGCAGTGAGTCGCTGTCACGCTGGTCGGGCCGCAGCTCCGCGCTCGGCGGCTTGTCGAGCACGGACTCGGGAACGAGGTCGCGCCCAGCCCGCTCGTTGCGGTCGCGAGCAAGGGCGTACACGAGCATCTTCGGAACGTCCTTGATCACCGAGAAGCCACCGGCCATGTCGCCGTACAGGGTCGAGTACCCGGTGGCGAGCTCGCTCTTGTTGCCGGTTGTCAGCACGAGCCCGCCGAACTTGTTCGACAGGCTCATGAGGACCGTGCCGCGGATGCGAGCCTGGAGGTTCTCCTCGGCCAGCCCGGCCTCGGTGCCCCGGAACGGCTCCGCCAGCATGTCGAGGAACGCGTTGTGCGCGGCCTCGATCGGGACGGTGAGCGTCCGGATGCCCAGGTTGGCGGCGACCGCTTCGGCGTCGGTCACGCTTCCCTCGCTGGAGAAACGCGACGGCATCAGCACGCCCACAACGCGATCGGGACCGAGGGCGTCGCTCGCGATCGTGGCGACGAGCGACGAGTCGATCCCCCCTGACAGGCCGATGACGACGTCGGTGAAGCCGTTCTTCACGACGTAGTCGCGCGTGCCGAGAACGAGCGCCTCGTAGACCTCGCGTACCGGAGGGAGCACCGACTCGATCCGCGGCGGTTCGCCCCGCTCGCGGAGCTGCGCGTCGGTGACCTTCACCTCTGGGAGGGCCGGCGCCGACCACCGCCCGCGCGGGTCGAGCAGACGCTTGCGGAACGTCGGCCGCACGTCGAGGTCGACGACGAGCAGGTCCTCGGCGAACTGGCGGGCCCGGGCGAGCAGCCGGCCCTGCTCGTCGAACACGAGCGACCCGCCGTCGAAGACGAGCTCGTCCTGACCGCCGACGAGGTTGACGTAGACGATCGGCACGGACGCGTCGGCGGCCCGGGTGGACAGCATCGTCTCGCGCTCGCGGAGCCGGCCGGCGTAGTACGGCGAGCCGTTGATGTTCACGACGAGCTCGGCGCCCCCGGCGGCCTGCGTGATGATCGGCCCGCTCGGGCTCCAGGCGTCCTCGCAGATCGTGACGGCCACGCGCGTGCCGGCGACGTTGAACAGCGGGCCGTCCGTGCTCGAGGCGGTGAAGTAGCGCTGCTCGTCGAACACGGTCGAGTTCGGAAGGATGTGCTTGCGGTACACGCCGTGGATCTTGCCGTTCGCGCAGACGGCGGCCGCGTTGTAGAGGTCGCGCTCGAGCCGGGGATAGCCGATGACCGCTGCCGCCCGATCGGTCCGGGCGGCGACCTTCTCCAAGGTCTCCTGGGCCTGAGCCACGAACGCGGGCCGCAGCAGCAGGTCTTCGGGCGGATATCCGGTGACCGCCAGCTCGGGGAACACCACGAGGTCACAGGCGTCGCTTGCGGCTCGCTCGTAGGCGTGGAGGATGCGCGCCGCGTTGCCCTCGAGGTCGCCGACGACGAGATTCAACTGTGCGAGAGCGACCCGGAGCCTGGGCATGACTCAAGGATACGGGGACTGGTTGGATCAGCCCGTGAGACGCGGCACCGCTACCACCGCGACCGCGATGGATCCGGGCGTGACAACCCCTGGCGGCGGAGGCTCCGGTGGAGTCGGTGAGGGGCAGCCGACGGGATCGGGTCCATAGGTAATGGAGATCTCGCCGTTGCCGGTGCGGACGCCGGTCGCGAAGGTCGTGCCGGCAGGGCCCGCGCCGGACCCACCGCCGCCGTTCGGGAAGTTGGACCCGGTGCCTCCTCCACCACCGCCGCCGAGCGCGCCCGCGCCACCACCACCGCCGCCCTGACCCTGGCCGGCGCCAGCATCGTCGTTCCCGCCGCTGCCGCCGAGACCAGCCGCGCCGGCGTCGCCGTTCGAGCCGCCCGCGCCACCTGTCCCGCGTGTGCCGCCGTTGCTACCGGATTGCCCCCCTGTGGCCCCGCCGGTGATGCCGCTGCCGTTGTTGCCGGATTGACCCCCGGCGCCGCCATCGCCTTTCTGGGAGATCTGCCCTCCGGCACCACCGCCCCCGCCGCCCCCGGCGATGAGCAGCACCGTGGCGCCGCGGCGGACATCCGAGGCTCCGCCGCCGCCACCAGCAGGAAACCCGCCGGTTGGTCCGAGGCCGTTGCCGCCTGCCCCGCCGCCGTTGAAGCCGCCGGCGCCGACCGTCGGGGACAGCGGGCCGCCGGCACCGTTCCCGCCCGCGCCGCCGACGACGACGTGCAGGGTTTCGCCCGGCGTCACCACCACGGAGCCTGTGGCCCGACCGCCGAGGCCGCCATGGCCGCGAACGGTGTTGTCGACGTCGCCGTCCCGGCCTCGGCGCCGAATGCGTCGACGGTGATCTCGCACACGTTCTGGGGCACCGTGAAATCCTCGGACGAGCCTGTGAACGAGAACGTCTCTGAGGTGGGCTGGGCGCCAGCGATCCCGGCGCCGGTCACTGCGACGAAGGCGCCCGCGACGAGGCACGCGCTCGCCCCGCTGAGGAAAGTCGTTCTCGTCATCGTCCGCCGCCCCCGGAGGATCGAGAGTCGCAGCGCACTACTCACTAACCGGACGTCCCCACAGGTTCCGTGGGCGACACTGTCGGGGTGGCGCACACGCTCCTCTCGCCCGAGCTGACGAACGCGGTCGAACGCTCGGCGGACCCGGCCATGACCCGGGCCTTCCTCACGCGTCTGCTCGGGGACCATCCGCCGTTGGCCGACGTGCTGACGACGAACCCACTCGTACGCGACGCGCTCGTGGCGATGAGCGCGGCGTCGCGCTCGCTGTCGAACGCAGTGTCACGCGATCCCTCGCTGCTCGACCCGCTGCGGGACGGCGACCGCTTCGCACGTGAGCGCGAGTTCTCCGAGTATCGCGCCGCGGCGGCGGACTTCCTGGCCGCGTCGGACGACGGTCGGGGCGCGCTGCGCCGTTGGAAGCAGCGCGAGCTGCTGCGCATCGCGGCCCGCGACCTCCTCGGGGCGGCCGACCTACCCGCCGTTGGCCGCGAGCTGGCGGCGCTGGCCTCGGTGTGCCTCGAGTGCGCGCTCGAGCTCGTCGTGCCCGACGTCGCGCTGGCGGTCATCGCCATGGGGAAGCTCGGAGGACGGGAGCTCAACTACGCCAGTGATGTCGACGTCCTGTTCGTGCACGAGGGCGACGGTCCGACCGCCGAGCGCGCCGCGCGCGCCGTCCTCACCACGATGAGCGAGCCGACCGCCGACGGGATCGTGTTCCGGACCGACGCCGACCTGCGACCGGAAGGGCGTTCGGGGCCCTTGTCCCGAACGCTCGACGCCTACGCCGCTTACTACGCGCGGTGGGCACAGCCGTGGGAGTTCCAGGCGGCCTTGAAGGCGCAGCCCGTCGCAGGCGACGCCGCGCTCGGCCGGCGCTTTGCCGAGCTGGTCCAGCCGTTCGTCTGGCCGGAGGTGCTCGACCCCGAGGCCGTCCGCTCGGTGCGCGCCATGAAGGCCAGGGCCGAGGGAGAGATCAACCGGCGGGGGTTGGCCGACCGCGAGGTGAAGCGGGGGCGGGGCGGGATCCGGGACATCGAGTTCGCGGTGCAGCTGCTCCAGCTCGTGCACGGCCGGCACGACTGCTCGGTCCGCTCCCCCACGACCCTCGACGCGCTCGCCCAGCTGGCGGCGGGCGGATACGTCGAGCAGGACGACGCCACTCAACTCGGCGAGGCGTACCGCTTCCTGCGAACCGTCGAGCACCGGCTGCAGCTGCAGGACGAGCAGCAGACCCACACGCTCCCGACCGACGTCGGGGCG
>DATFXK010000339.1:0-5160 GCA_035316005.1 Acidimicrobiia bacterium
ATGACGCGATTCGGCGTCATGAAGCACCTGAAGCAGCTCGAAGAAGCGGGGCTCGTGGTCACCCGACGGCGAGGCCGGGAGAAGCTCCACTTCCTGAACCCCGTCCCCATCCGGCTCGTCCACGACCGGTGGGTGAGCAAGTACGCCGAGCCCTGGGCCGCCGGGCTGAGTGGGCTCAAACGCCGACTGGAGGGACACATGGAGAAGGTGTTCGAGATCTACATCAAGACGACGCCCGAGCGGCTGTGGGAGGCGATCACCGATCCCGACATCCGAAGCAAGTACAACTTCGGCGCCCGCGCGACGTCGCCCTGGACGAAGGGCTCCCGGTTCGAGATGAGCGCGGGCAGCGGGGCCGTGCCCCTCGGCGAGGGCGAGGTGCTCGAGGTCGACCCACCCCGCCGGCTGGTTCACACCATGACCGCGCTGTGGAGCGACGAGGTGAAGAGCGAGGGCAGCACGCGCATCACCTGGGAGATCGAGCCCGTCGGCGACTCGTGCCGCCTGACCCTGACGCACGACCAGCTGCGCGACGACGCCAACGCGGAGCTCTACGGCGGTTGGCCGATGATCCTCTCCGGCCTCAAGACGTGGCTCGAGACCGGTGAGCTGCTGACGACGCCCGGCTCGCTCATGTACGGCGAAGGTTCGGGGGCGGCATGAGCGCGCCCATCGTCGACGTGCGCACGGTGGGCGTACCGGTCACCGACCAGCAACGCGCGCTCGCGTTCTACGTCGACACGCTCGGCTTCGAGAAGCGACTGGACGTGCCATTCGGCGACGGCAAGCGCTGGATCGAGGTCGCACCGGCGGGGGCGACGACAACGCTCGCCCTCGTCCCCGCACACGAGGGTGTGCCCGCAGGGGTCGAAACGGGTATCCGGCTCACGACGCCCGACGCCGATGCGGCGTACGCCGACCTCCGGACGCGAGGCGTCGACGCGGACGAGGTGTTGCGATGGCCGGGCGCGCCGCCGATGTTCGCCTTCCGTGATCAGGACGGGAACGGCCTCGAGATCATCGAGGGAGGTTGACCGTGCGCAAGGTCGTCGCGATCGAGCACGTCACACTGGACGGCGTGATGCAAGCACCCGGTCGCGCCGACGAGGACGAGCGCGGCGGGTTCGAGCACGGCGGCTGGGGCCACGCCGGAAGCGACGAGGTCATGGGCCGGAAGATGGAGCGAGGTCTCGTCGACGAGTTCCTCCCATGACCCACCCGCTGGTCCTCGGCGCGGGCCGCCGCCTCTTCCCCGACCGCGGCCCGTTCGCCGAGCTCCGACTCGTCGACAGCGTGACAACGACGACCGGCGTGGTGATCGCTACTTACGAAGCGGGCGGAGGGTAATTCGCCAACCTTGGTAATTCGCCAACCTTGACCGGGCCGCGAACGGCGCGAAACTCATGGTACGTCCCGAGCGAGGATGAATCGCCCTCCCGCTCGGGACAACGGGGAAGGCGGGAGACCAGATAGGACCGGGGTCTCCCGCCTTCCCCGCGTCGGGCGTCACGCGGGAACGGGCTCCTGTTTCCGGCGCGCCGGCCAGTCGCGCGCGACGACGGCGGCGACCGCCACCGCGGCCAGCACGACCAGGCTCGGCTCGGCGGGCACGCGAAAGCGCGTCTGGCCGTACGTCACGGCCGAGGCGACGGTCACGATGAGCGCCGGCACGAGCAGCGGCCACGATCGACGCCGGCGGCGGCGCATCACGACCCACCCTGCGACCGCAGCGATGAGCAACGGGTAGTACATGACCAGCCCGAGGATCGTCACCCAACCCTCGCGACCCTCGCCCTTGTTGTAGGTGACCATGTCCCACGGTCGGAACACGCTCCAGGTGCGCCCGACTCGCGCGGCCGCGACCAGGACGGCGCGCTTCTTGTGGGCGCGGATGTAGTCGAACGCGCGGTCGCGGAAGATCTTGCTGTCGACGGACTGGTCGCCTCGCGGGTTCGGGCCGAGGCACGTCAGGTCGGTGAGGCCGATGCCGTCCCCGTAGTACACCGAGTCGCAATTCGACCCGATGAGCGCGATGCCGTCGTTGGTCGACAGGTAGGTCGGCTCCTTGAACCGGGCGAGGTTGTAACCGACCCACGGCGCGATGAGCACCACGGCCGCGAGCACGCTCGCGCCCACCAGCCTCCACCGCTGCCCGATTGCGATCGACCGTGCGACGAGCGCCGCCGGCACCGCGAGCAGTGGGATCAAGAGAATGAGCTCGGCGCGCGTCAACGCCGCCAGGCCGCACAGCGCGCCGACGAGGAGCGCGGTCCAGAGCTTCGGCTCCCGGATCAGTCGATACGCGTAGAGCAGCGCGAGCGCGACGAGGAGCGTGGCGAGCGTCTCCGACATCATCAGACCGTCGTTTACCCACAAGTTCGGGTACACCGCGGCGATACCGGCGGCAATCCACCCGGCGCGGTTTCCAGCGAGGCGGCACGCCAGCAGACCGATGACAACGACCGCCGCCGTGCCCAGGACCGTCATCATCAGCCGCTGCGGAATCAGCGCCTCCCTCGTCACGAACGACACCGGTGCCAGCACGATCACAGTCAGCGGCGGGTGGTCGGCAGCAGGGTCCGTCCCGTCCCGGATCACGCCGCGCGCCAGCGCCTGCGGGTCGAACGGCTCGACGAAGCCGTCGCCCCGGGCCAGACGGTTCGCCTCGGAGTTGTAGAAGAGCTGGTCGCCCTGAACGGGCTGGTTCGTCTTCGCGAACGCGACGTACGCGACCCGGAGCGCGAACGCGGCGAGCGCGATCAGCAGCAGGATGCGCCAGAACCGCCGATCGTCGCCGTTCCCCGCCGACATGGCCGGGGAGCCTAGGGGTGCGCCCTGGTCACCGACGGTTCGTGAGGAGCAGGCACCCGGCGAGTGGCCCGCCGCCGGCGGCGGCCACGCCGATCTCGGGGTCGCCCGGCACCTGCCGCTCCCCCGCCTCGCCCCAGAGCTGCACGCACGCCTCGTGCAGGAACCCGTAGCCGTGGAGCCGGCCGGCAGAGAGCTGGCCCCCGTGCGTGTTGAGGGCGAGCTCGCCGTCACGCGCGATGCGCTGGCCGCCTTCGACGTACGGCCCCGACTCGCCCTTGCCGCAGAAGCCCATCGCCTCGAGCCACGCCATCGTGATGAAGCTGAACCCGTCGTACATCTCGGCCAGCTGCACGTCGGACGGCTTGATGTCGGTACGGGTCCACATCTGGGCGGCGGCGTCGCGGCACGCCATCGTCGTCAGGTCGTCGAACTGGTCCCAGGACGGCCGCCCGTACAGCGCCGTCCCGACCGCCTCGACCTGGACGGGCGGCTTGCGCAGGTCGGCGACGGCATCGGCGCTCGACACGATGACTGCCGTCCCGCCGTCGCACGGCACGTCGCAGTCGAACAGGCACAGCGGTGACGAGATCATCCGGGCGTCGAAATAGTCGTCCATCGTCATCGGGTCGCGGTAGATCGCCTTCGGGTTGACGCCCGCGTTCTTGCGGGCGTTGAGCGCGATCTGCGCCAGCTGCTCGCGCGTGGTGCCGAACTCGTGGAAGTGCCGCTCGGCGAACATCGCGATCCACGTCGCCGCCGACGGCGCCGCGAACGGCAGCACCCACTGCATGAACCCGCCGGCGCGGAAGCCGCCGCCCCCACCGCCTCCGCCGGGCATGACCGCGGAGCGGCCCTCCTTGCCCTGGGCGCTGCCCTCGTAGACGCTGCGGAAGCAGAGCACGTGCGTCGCCAGTCCTGCGGCCACGGCCATGCACGCGTCGATCACCGAGCCGAGCTGGGCCGGCAGCTCGATCCCGCCCGTGTACCAGCCGACCTCCAGGCGCAGCGCGTCCTGCACCTCGACGAGCCCCGCGCCCGAGAAGCCGGGCGGCGTGTCCATCGGGCCCGGGTACGTGGCGATGCCGTCGATGTCGCGCGTCGTGAGGCCGGCGTCCTCGATGGCGGCCATGCACGCGTCCAGCGTGAGGTCGAGCGGATCGCGGAAGAGGCGCCGCCCGACGTCGGACTGCCCCGCCCCGCTGATCACGCTGCGGCGCTCGATCGGGTCGACGGCCATCAGGACACCTCGCCGACGGGTTCGAACAGTGGGAGGTACACCGACTCGTCACCCTCGTCGTGCCGCTCGAAGACGACCTGGACGGGCATGCCGATCCGTACGTCGTCGAGCGGGCAGTTCACGATGTTCGTCGTGAGGCGCAGGCCTTCCTGCTCGGGCAGGTCGACGATGGCGACGACGTAGGGCGGCTCGGGGCCCGGCATCCACTGCTGCACGTTGATCGAGAACGTGTGCACCGTTCCCCGTCCCGACACCGCCTCCGCGGCGAGGTTCTTGCCCTGGCACTTCGGGCACCGCGGCGTCGGCGGGTGCACGTACGTGCCGTCGTCCTGGCAACGCAGGAATCGCAGCTCGCCCTCGGCCCCGCCGGTCCAGAAGTGCCGGTTCCGGTCCGAGATGCGGGGCAGGATCCGAAAGGGAACGTCGTCGCTCACACGTCCTCTTCGGGCTCGGGGGCGGCGTCGAAGCCGGTGCGGGCGTGCGGGATCGCCTCGACCGCGGGCAGCAGCCCGAAGCCCGGCAGCGTTAGCATGATCGAGCCGAGGACCTCGTCCCAGCTCGCGCCCACCTCCCGGGCGAGCATGGCGTGACGGCGCACGCCGGCCGGGTTGCGCAGGATCACGGTGCACACCATGCGGATGAGCTCGTGCGTCTTGCGGTCGGGCGCCTTGAGCGAGTCGATCTGGCTCATCCAGGCATTCTGGGCCGCGTGCAACGACGGAAAGACCTCGTCGAGCGGTCCCTCGAACGGGAAGTTCCAGTCCGGCTGCTCTTCCGCCACGGAGGGACGATACCTAGTGCGCGGGAGACCACTCGACGCCCCCCGCGAGCCGTTCGCGGTCACGAAGGCATCGAGGCGAGGGGCTTCTCCCGCCGTCGGAGGGGGCCTCTAATTCCCCTCAGGACCCGCGTCAGTCGCCCGCCGGCAGCGCGCTTGCCGTCACAGACCGCCTCGAGAGAGGCGACGCAACCGTCGCCGCCGCCGATCACCTCTACATCGGTGGCATCGGCAAGTTCCGGCGGGGCGGCCACTGCTGGTCGACTCGGATGCAGAGGCTCGCCGACGACGAAGACCCGCGCTTGCCGCGGGGCGAGCTCCAACTCGAAGTCAC
>DATFXK010000340.1:0-4601 GCA_035316005.1 Acidimicrobiia bacterium
GTCGACGGGTTCGGCCGCGAACAGAGTCGCCCCGAGCGGCGCGAGCAGTCGCGTGAACTTCCCCGTACCGGCCGCGAGGTCCAGCACCGTCCGGTCGGGCTCGATGCGGAGGTTGTGGACGAGCCACGCCACCGCGTCCGCTGGGTACGACGGCCGCACCCGCTCGTACGTCTCGGCTGCTCGACCGAAGCCCTCCTCGGCGACCTCGTGCACGGTCATTCCGTCATCTTCGCAGGGAGGCGCAACCGCTCTCGATGAGGTTACGAAGAGGTCCGTTGCGTGGCGAGGAACCGCAGCCTCGCCGCCCTTGCGTCCCAGGCGTACACGATCGTCGTGCCGGCGAAGACGTCGTGGAGCGCCCGGTGCTCTCGGCCGACGAGGATGCCGAGGAACCCGAGCCCGAAGATGAGGAACGAGATCGGGAACGTGATCACGCGGATGGCCACCCGCCCCGCGCCCACGCGGTCGCCGTCGCGGCGGACGAGCTCGAGGCCCAGGACTGCCATCCCGATCGTCTTGCCCCAGATCGACATCGGCAACCAGAAGTAGAGGAACAGCCAGACGATGAAGATCGCCCCGCCGGCAACAGAGCCGAGGTCGGCGGCGTCGTAGTTGTTGCCGGTGACGAGCTCCGCCAGCCAGATCAGCCCGGCCGTGACGAGTGAGAAGATCGCTGAGACGGCGAAGGAGTCGATCACGTACGAAGTAAGCCGCGTCACGACGCCGGCGTAGTGGCCGGTGAGGCTCGGCTCCGGCTCGCGCGTCCTCCTCCGGCTCATGACGAGCTCACGAGCCTCCGGGGCACGCCAGACGAAGCGCCCCGCGGCCGACGCAGCACCCGGTCGACCCACCGGATCACGAACTGGTCCAGGCCGACGCCGGTCGAACGGGCGACGTCGAGCGTTCTCGTCACGATGCCGGTGGTCGACTGCATGACCAGCCGGCCGAACTCCGTGCGGGCGACGAGGTCCTCGATGTCGACTCGATCGACGACGGCGTTGATGTCGACTCGGTCGACGATCGCGTTCACGTCGATCTGGCCGATCAGCGCGTTGAGGTCGAGCCTCGCTGCCAGCCGGTCGATGTCGACGCGGTCCAGCACCTCGTTGAGGTCGATGCGGTCGATGACCGCCTGCAGGTCGAGCCGGTCGATGATGGCCTGCACGTCGACGTGACGCAGCACCGCGTCCATCGGGACGAATCCGAGCATGCGATCGATCGGCTTCTGGCGGTGCTCGTCTGCCACGGGGCCATTCTGTCGTGGAAGGCGGCTCCGATGTTGGACACCGCGCGCTACCGCGCCGGTCGTCAATCGGGCTCGCCGAGGATCATCCCCGCACCGACGGTGTTGTTGGTCGCCTCGTCGATGAGGATGAAGCTGCCGGTACCGCGGTTGCGTCGATACTCGTCGAAGAACAGCGGCGCCGTCGTGCGCAGCGTGATCCTGCCGATCTCGTTGAGCTTGAGTGCTTCGGTGTCTTCGTCGCGGTGCAGCTCGTTCACGTCGAGCCGGTACAGCAGATCACGGACGAGCGCGCGGGCCGACCGTGTCGTGTGCTTGATCGCCAGTTTGGCGCCGGCGCGCAGCTCGGAGCGATCCGTGAGCCAGCAGACCATGGCGTCGAGCTCCTGGCCGCACGTGGCGTGGTTGTGCGGGCGGCAGATCATGTCGCCCCGGCTCACGTCGACGTCGTCGTCGAGGGTCATCGTGACCGACATCGGCGGGAACGCCTCCTCGAGTGGCCCGTCGCCCGTCTCGATCGACCGGATCGTCGAGGTGAACCCCGACGGGAGCACCACGACGTCGTCGCCGGGCTTGAACACGCCGCCCGCGACCATCCCGGCGTACCCGCGGTAGTCGTGGTGGGCGTTGCTCTTGGGACGGATCACGTACTGGACCGGGAACCGGCAGTCGATCAGGTTCCGGTCCGACGCGATGTACACCTCCTCGAGGTGGTGCAGGAGCGACGGTCCGTCGTACCAGTCCATGTTCATCGAGCGGTCGACGACGTTGTCGCCGTGGAGCGCCGAGATCGGGATGAACGTCAGGTCGGTGATGTCCAGACGGCTCGCCCAGTCCGTGAACTCGTCCTTGATCTCCTGGAACACGGACGGCTCGTTGTCGACGAGGTCCATCTTGTTCACGCACAGGACGAGGTGCGGGATGCGCAGCAGAGACGCGATGAACGCGTGACGCTTCGACTGCTCGAGGATTCCCTTCCGCGCGTCGACGAGGATCAGCGCCAGGTTGGCCGTCGACGCGCCAGTCACCATGTTGCGGGTGTACTGAATGTGGCCGGGAGTGTCGGCGATGATGAATTTGCGCCTCGGCGTGGAGAAGTAACGATAGGCGACGTCGATCGTGATGCCCTGCTCACGCTCGGCCCGGAGCCCGTCGGTGAGCAGCGCCAGGTCGGTGTACTCGTCGCCCCGCTCACGACTCGTGCGCTCGACCGCCTCGAGCTGATCCTCGAGGATCTGCTTCGAGTCGTACAGCAGCCGGCCGATCAGCGTGCTCTTGCCGTCGTCGACGGAGCCGGCGGTCGCCAGCCGCAGCAGCTCCACTAGAAGTACCCCTCCCGTTTCCGGTCCTCCATGGCCGCCTCGGAGAACCGATCGTCGGCGCGGGTCGCGCCCCGCTCGGTGATGCGCGACGCGGCGATCTCGACGACGATCGCCGCGGCGGTGGCGGCGCTCGATTCGACCGCGGCGGTGCAGCTCATGTCGCCGACGGTGCGGAACCGCACCATCGCCTCGAACGGCTCTTCCCCGTCCTGCATCGGGAGGTAGGGCCCCACGGCCATGAGCATCCCGTCGCGGCGGAACACCTCCCGCCGGTGCGCGTAATAGATGGACGGGAGCTCGACTCCGTCGGCGTCGACGTACTGCCACACGTCCAGCTCGGTCCAGTTGGACAGCGGGAACACGCGCAGGTGCTCGCCGCCGCGATGGCGCCCGTTGTAGAGGTTCCACAGCTCGGGTCGCTGGTTCTTCGGGTCCCACTGGCCGAACTCGTCCCGGTGCGAGAACACGCGCTCCTTGGCCCGCGCCTTCTCCTCGTCGCGGCGCCCGCCCCCGAACACGGCATCGAAGCGGTGCTCGGCGATCGCCTCGAGCAGGACTGCGGTCTGGAGACGGTTGCGCGACGCGCCCTCCCGCTCCTCGACGACCCGACCGGCGGCGATGGCCTCGGGAACCGACGCCACGACCAGCCGGACGCCTAGCTCGGCGATCCGCCGGTCGCGGAACTCGAGCGCCTCGGGGAAGTTGTGCCCGGTGTCGACGTGCATGACGGGGAAGGGGATCGGGGCGGGGGAGAACGCCTTCTCGGCCAGGCGCAGCATCACGGCCGAGTCCTTGCCGCCCGAGAAGAGCAGCACCGGCCGCTCGAACTCGGCTGCGACCTCCCTGATGACGTGGATCGACTCCGATTCGAGCGCGTCGAGGTGCGAGAGCCGGCGGTGCCCGCGGCCGGGGTGGGCGGCGTGCGCCACCGGGGTGGGATCAGGAGCAGTCATCGGCGAGGACGGCCTACGCGTGCAGGCCGCACTCGATCTTGTCGGTGCCCGCCCAACGGCCGGCGCGCGCATCCTCGCCGTTTCCGACGGGACGGCTGCACGGCCAGCAGCCGATCGACCGGTACCCGCGGTCGGCCAGCGGGTGCACCGGCAGCCCGCGGTCGCGCACGTAGCCCTCGACGTCGAGGTCGGTCCACGTGGCGAGCGGGTTCACCTTCACGATCCCGCGCCCGACGTCGTACGAGACGATCGTCGCGTTCGCTCGCGCGGGCGTCTCGACCCGCCGTAGGCCGGTCATCCACGCCGCCTTCCCTTCGAGGGCGCGCGCGAGGGGCTCGACCTTCCGGAGCGCGCAGCACCCGTCCGGGTCGTGCTGCCACCGGTTGTCGGGCGCGATCTCCGGCTCCATCACGCGCAGGTTCAGGGCGTACCGCTTGCGGACCTCGTCGACGTACCAGAGCGTCTCGGCGAAGTGGTACTGCGTGTCGAGGAACACGACTTCGATGTTCGGCGCGACCTGCGCCGCGACGTCGATGAGCACGCAGTCCTGGAACGACGCCGCCAGCACGAGATCGTCGCCGTACTCGTCCCAGGCCCACTCGACGACCGCCGACGCCGGCGCCGACTCGAGCGACGCCGACACGTCGGCCAGCTCGGCGAGGTCGGGAATCGGCGCTGCCGTCGCCGTCATGTGGCGCACTCGCTGCTGCCGACGTCCTTCGCGTACGGGCCCGTCTCGTCGAAGTCGACGTAGAACTCGGGCGCCTCGTCCGGCGTCGGGAACTCGTCGAGGTCCTTGATCGTGGTGCCGACGGCAGCGGCGCCGCCCGACCGCTCCAGCCACTCGCCGAAGGTCTCGCCGGCCACGCGCTCGCCGGCGAACTTGCCGACGATGCGGACGACGGCCTCGGAGGCTCGCTTGGCCGGGAGCTTCGCCGCCTTCTCCCCGAACGCGATCTCGGTGTGCCCGACCTTGCCGCCCAGCAGCATCTGGTAGCCGGGTGCGGCCCGCCCGTGGGCACGGCGCTCGATGCCGACGAACCCGATGTCGGAGATGTGGTGCTGGCCGCACGAGTTCGTGCA
>DATFXK010000341.1:0-14292 GCA_035316005.1 Acidimicrobiia bacterium
GAGCAGCTCCGGCCGTTCCTCATTCAGGGTCCGGATGGGCGCTGGCGAGCCCCGCCGGGATGCCCGGCGGTGCCACTCGTGTATTCGCTGAGCGCATCACGTCACGAATGAACGTCACACACTCACGACCGCCACCGTCGCCGCGCCCCGTTGGGGTGCTGCGATCCGGCGTCGGCCACCGCGAGACCATACTGACGTCGGTGTTCGACGACTGCGCCTCTGGCACCGGGCTTTGCGTGCCTCGGGTGTCGTGGTCGGGGCGGCGGTGGTGGGTGCGTGGCCCGTTGCGGCCGAGTTGGGGCCCTCCTGTCTCCGGGTGTGCCGATTCGTCGTGGGCGCTGAGGGACTCGAACCCCCGGCCTCCGCCTTGTAAGGGCGGCGCTCTCCACAACTGAGCTAAGCGCCCGGCCGCGTCACGTTAGTGGTCGAAGGTTGCGTTCACCGCGGGCAGGCCGGGGCTCGACCGAGCGTCCGGGGGGAGGTGACGCTCCTCGTCACCCCGGCCCGCCGTGTGCGGCGATCTCGCGCGGCGCCACCGCCGGCCCGGTGCGTAGGGGGGCCGCACCGGGCCGGCGCCTCGCGTCCGTCAGGCGGACTGGGGGACGAGCTGTCCCCACTCGTCGTAGACGGGCTCGGGTGGCCGGACCTTGGGCGGTCGGCCGCGCTTGCGCTTCTGGGCCAGCACCTTGCCGTTGGCGAACAGCTCGCCACCCCAGACGCCCCACGGCTCGCGCCGCACCTTGGCCGCCTCGAGGCAGGCCTCCCGGACCGGGCACGCCCGGCAGAAGGCCTTGGCCCGCGCGATGTCATCGAGCTGCTCCGAGAAGAACAGGTCGATGAGCGACGCCGAACCGTCGCGACATCGAGCCTCGAGCCGCCAGCTCTCCTCTTCTGTGGTCTGGATGGCGAACATCGCCCCGCTTCCCCTGTCCTCGGTTGTCGTGTCGGTCGCTTGCTGCTTGGTCGTGGTCTCCGTTGGTCGATGGCCCCGGAACGCAGAAAGGCCGCCGGGGTGCCCCGGCGGCCTGGTGGTGGTCTTGCGGTAGCGGGTTCGCTACGGCGAGGTCACTCTCAGCCGCCGGGGCCGACCGGGCTTGTGGTCGATGGTGGTCACACCGAGGCTCGGCATGGTCGACCAGGTCCCGCTGGTCGGCATCGCGCAGGCAAAGGCCGAGGCCGACCGGGCGCGCGCGACGCCGACGACGGCTGCCTGCTGGCGCTGCGTCGGGTAGCTGGCCACGGGTTCGGTCCTCTCGGCTCTTTCGGTTCTTTGGATGCTCTCGGTCATGTTCTGCCTGCGCTCGCAGCTGCGAGACGTCCGACCAGGCTACACGCCGGCACCGGGCCGTCAAACAATTTCCGGCCGACGCCTAGGCTCCCCCCATGACGATCACCGAAGCCCGGCCTGATCTCGCACCGGTCCTCGAGCTCCTCGAGCGCCGCCGAGCGGACGGGTGGCACGACGGGGCGCAGTGCTACGTCTCCCGCTACGGCGAGGCGCTGCTCGACACCGCGATCGGCGAGTCCCGTCCCGGCCGGGCCCTCGAACCGGACGACCTCACGCTCCTCTACTCCGCCGGCAAGCCGCTCACGGTGGTCGCGGTGCTCCAGCTCTGGGAGCAGGGCAAGCTCGGCCTCGACGACCGGGTTGCCGGCTACGTCGACGGGTGGGGCGCCGGCAAGGAGCGCTGCACGATCCGCCACGTCCTCACGCACACGGGTGGATTCCCCAACGCCGACGCCAAGCTGTTCGACGCCGACGTCCCCTACGACGAGGTCGTGGCGCAGATCGCCGCCTCACAGGCGCGCTGGGAGCCGGGCACCGACGCCGCGTACCACCCCTCCAGCGGATGGAAGATCCTCGGCGCCATCGTCGAGCGGGTCGACGGTCGCCCGATCGACCGGTACGTGCGCGACGAGGTGATCAGACCGCTCGGCGTCGAGAACATGCGTCTCGGCATCCCCGTCGACGAGCAGCCCGCCTTTGGCGACCGCATTGTGCCCGTCGCCTGGCGGGGGCACGTCCTGCCGGTCGTCGAAGCGGACGGCGGACTGCAGATGGTCCCGTACAAGGTGGACGAGTACCACAACGAGCCGTATTTCGTCGCCAAGGTCGAGCCGGGAGGCGGGACGCGAGGACCGGCGCGGGAGCTCGGCCGCTTCTACGAGTCGCTCCTCGGGTTCGGTCCGCCCGTGCTCGAGCCGCGGACCGTCGAGGTGATGCGAGCCGTGCACCGGTTCGGGATCAAGGACCGGCTGTTCCGCAGCAACATCCCGTGGGGGCTCGGCGTGCAGGTGCAGTTCAGCGGCGGGACGGGGCGGCACGTGTTCGGGCACGGCGGGATGGCGTCGTCGCGTGCGCTCGCCGATCCCGAGTTCGGCTTGGTCATGGTGGTCGTGACCAACGGACTCCCCGGGTTCCTCGAGGCGGAGCAGCGTCTGTTCGAGGTCACCGACGCGGTGTACTCCGCGCTCGGCGACGACGTCGCCCGCACGCGCCAGCGAGCCGTGCCGCTCCAGGAGCTCTACGGCTTCAGCACGTAGCGCGTATCAGCCCGAGCACCTCGGCCTGGATCGACGGCGGGCCGGCGACGATGTCGCCCGACGTGAGCCACGCCCGCTCGTCGCCCGACCAGTCGGTCACCACTCCCCCGGCCTCCCGCACGAGGAGCGCGCCGGCGGCGACGTCCCACGGGCCGAGCGCCTGCTCGAAGTAGCCGTCGAAGACGCCGGCGGCGGTCCAGGCCAGGTCGAGGCTCGCCGAGCCGGCGCGCCGGAGGTCCTCGAAGCGGCGGAGGGCGGCGTCGAACACCGGGAGGTACTCGTCGAGGCGGTCGGCCTTGGCTCGGAACGGGAACCCGGTGGCGCAGATCGCACTGTCGACGTCGCGAGTGCTGACGGTGATCGCCTCGCCGTTGCAGAACGCGCCGCCGCCGGCGGTCGCAGTGTACGTGGTGCCGAGCAGCGGGGCATGGACGACGCCGACGACGGGGACGCCCAGCTGCACGAGCGCGACAGACACGCCGACCGCGGGGAACCCGTGCAAGAAGTTGGCCGTCCCGTCCAGCGGGTCGACGAACCAGCCCACGTCGCCGCGCCCACCGCCGCCCTCCTCCCCGAAGACCGGAAGGGACGGCGCGGCGCGTTCGAGCACGGCGCGCACCGCCGCCTCGCTGGTCGTATCGACGTCGCTGACCCAGTCGCCGGGCGCCTTCTGGCGGGCGTTCCCCGTAGATCCGAACTGCGCGGCGACGATCTCGCCCCCATCGCGGGCGGCGAGCTCGGCAGCGCGCAACAACGAAGGAAGGTCGAGCTCGTCCGTCACGACGGGAGGGCGGGTCGCACGGCGTCGAGCAGCTCGGGCGTGGCCGCCGCGATGAGCTGCCGGCGCGTGTCGATCCCGGTGACGACGAGCTCCCCTCCGTGTGCCTCGACCACCGGCGCCCCCGCCTCGCGACACACGAGCATCCCGCCGAGGTAGTCCCATGGCGAAACCCAGCTGCTGAGATACGCATCGAGCGAGCCCGCGGCCACGTCGCACAGCTCGAGCGCGGCCGACCCGAGGGAACGGGACTGCGTCCAGGCCAATCGGCGCGCCGGTGTACCTGCGAACGCCACCACCGCGTGCTCCACCTGTCGCACCGCTGACGGCTCGACTGGTTCACCGTCTCGCCACGCACCCTTGCCGCGCACGGCGGTGGTCTGCACGCCCGTCGCCTGGTTGGTGACGAGGGCGCAGAGCGGTCCGTCCCCGTCGAGGGCGCACAACGAGATGGACCAGTACGGGATGTCGCGTGAGCAGTTCGTGGACCCGTCGACGGGATCGAGCACGACGGTGACGGGCGCATCGGGCGTTCCGCTCCGGCCCGACTCCTCGCTGACGACAGCGACGCCGGCCTCGTGCAGGACCGGGAGCACGGCGGCGTCGGCGACGAGATCGAGCGCGTACTGCCCCGGCTTCTCGGTCCGCTCGCGTCGCGCTGCTCCTCGGAGCGGTTCGAGCGACTCCCTGGCCGCGTCGGCGGCGCGTGCGAACAACGCGAGGAGCTCGTCGGGCGTCACGGCGGCACGCTACTGCTCGCCGTCGACGCCGTAGCGGACGAGATCCTCGGGTGTGTCGAGGTCCGCAAGGGCGTAGGCCGGCGCCACCGCTCGCCACTCGTCCTCACCGATCTCGACGGCCGGCACCGCCGAGAGCAGGGCGTGCAGCGCGCGTTCGCCGCGTCCCACGAGCTCGGCTGCCGTGTCGAGCGCGCCGGGCGAGTAGCGCGAGCAGCAGGACTGGCGCATGCCGCCCGCGACGGGGACGACAGTGTCCGACGCCGGATGGTTCGCAACGAGGCGGAGCAGCGGCTCGCTCACGAAGGGCAGGTCGACTCCGACGAGCACGATCGGCCCCGCATACGCGCGATCGCGCAACGCGGCCGCGCCGGTGACGAGCGCGGCCAGTGGTCCTTCACGCGGCTCGCGGTCGTCCACGGCGTCGAGCGAGCTCCGGCCCGGCCCGACCTCGAGGACCGGATCGCACACGGCGGACAACACGCGGGCGGCGCGGTCGGCGAGTCGCTCCCCTGCGATCACCAGCTCCGCCTTGTCGCGCCCCATGCGCCGGCTCGACCCGCCCGTGAGCAGCAGCCCCGCGGCCATACGGCGACGGTATCGTCCCGCGCATGGAGGAAGACGAGATGCGACGACGCGTGGCCGAATCGCGCGTGGGCCGGTTGGCGACGGTGCGCCCGGATGGTGGCCCGCACCTCGTGCCGATCTGCTTCGCCGTGCTGGAGGGGCACGACGGGGACGTCATCGTGTCGGGCACCGACGAGAAGCCGAAGACCACGTACGCCCTTCGCCGCTTGCGCAACATCGCCGAGCACCCGTCGGCGACACTGCTCGTCGACCACTACGAGGAGGAGTGGGAGCGCGTCTGGTGGGTGCGGGTCGACGGTCGCGGCCGCGTGATCAACGACGACGCCGAGCGGGAGCTGGCCGTCGCCGCGCTGCGAGCCAAGTACCCCCAGTACGGGCACGTCGGCATCCCCGGGGCCGTGCTCGCGATCGACGTCGACCGCTGGCGGGGGTGGGCCTACCTCGACGGGTGAGGATCAGCGGGCGAGATCCTGGGCGATCTCCACGAGGTGTCCGTCCGGGTCGCGCACGTACGCCGTGCGTTGCCCCCACGGTCGGTCGGTCGGCGGCACGTCCGGCGTCGCGCCGGCGGTGACCAGACCGTCGTAGGCGGCGTCGCAGTCGTCGACCTTGAAGCCGAGCTCGAAGCCGGGCGCGTCGGGCGACGGCGACACGAGCTCACGGCCGAGGGTCGTGGCCATCGCCGGTCGCTCGTAGAGCGCGACGCGCGTCACCCCGGTCGCGAGCTGCGCGAACGGCCCGGCCCGGTGGCCGAGCGGCAGGCCGAGGAGGTCGCAATAAAAACGCAACGAACGGTCGAGGTCCTCGACGACGAGCACGACGTAGTCGGGCGCCTCGAAGCGGGCCACGGAGCAGGGCCTCAGCTCGCGGGGTGGCTGCCCGACCCGTCGGGCGCGAGGTGGTACCCGATCACCTTCCAAGTGCCCTCACGCAGGGCGAGCTGCACCTGGTTGCGCACGACGGTGCCGTCCTGCAGAACGACCTGCGTCCGCGCCACGGCCAGCTCGGAACCCTTGAGCACCTCGTCGAGCTTCACGTCGCGGGCAAGGCCGGCGAGCTGGCGCTGACCGGCGTACGCCTCGCGCTTGTCGTCGATGAAGTCGTGGCGCGAGCGACCGTCCCGCAGCTCCGCCCCCGACATCGCCCACAAGGCGTCGAAGTCGAGACGGTCCCAGGCGAGTTCGTAGGAGACGGCGACCTCGCCGGGTGAGGGCCCCGGTTCGAGCCCGACCGCGACGACGAGCGCCAGTACCAGGGCGACGACGGCGAGCGCGATGCCGGCCGCGATCACTCGGTGTGCGGGCCGGCCACGCTCTCGATCTCGCCGGCGAGGGCGAGGTCGCGGCCGGTGATGCCGCCCTCGTCGTGCGTCGACAGGACCACGCGCACCTTGCGCCACCGGACGTCGAGGTCCGGATGGTGGTTGGCCTTCTCGGCCAGGAACCCGACCCGGGTCACGAAGGCGACGGCGTCCGGGAACGACGCCAGCTCGTACGTCTTCTCGATCTCGTCGTCCCGGCGCTCCCAGCCCGGCAGCTTCGCCAGCCCGGAGCGGATCTCGTCGTCGGACAGCCGCGCCACGCCCGCATTGTCGCGCCCTTGCGCGATCGAACACCTGTTCGATAGGCTCGTGGCGATGGCGGCACGGGACCTCCGCTGGAAGGTCGACGGCAACGAGGAGGCGACGCAGCAGGCGCTGTTCGACGTGCCCGAGCGCGAGATCGGCACCGGCGAGTTCCGCGGCCTCGAGTTCCTCCACGTGCGCGCCCGCACGATCATCAACAAGGTCGACGCTCGCTCGCCCGTCCCCTTCCAATACACGATCAACGCGTACCGGGGATGTTCACATGCGTGCGCCTACTGCTTCGCCCGGCCGACGCACGAGTACCTGAACCTCGACCCGGCGACCGATTTCGATCGCGTGATCGTCGTGAAGGTGAACGCGGTTGAGAAGCTGAGGGCCGAGCTCCCGCCGCGGCGTTGGCGGGGCGAGCACATCGCCATGGGGACGAACACGGACCCCTACCAGCGTGCCGAGGGCAAGTACCGGCTCACCCAAGGGATCATCGAGGTGCTCGGCGAGGCGCGGAACCCGTTCTCGATCCTCACGAAGGGCACGCTCGTGCTGCGCGACCTCGACCGGCTCGTCGACGCAGCTCGCCGCACCACCGTCGAGCTGTGCTTCTCGATCGGGACACTCGACGAGGACGTGTGGCGCGCCGCGGAGCCGGGCACGCCGCATCCCCGCAAACGGGTGGAGGCGGTCGCGCGGCTCAACGAAGCGGGCATCCCGTGTGGAGTGCTCGTCGCGCCGATCCTCCCCGGGCTGTCGGACCGCCGGGAGCAGCTCGACGAGGTGGTGCGCGCCTGCGTGGATGCGGGCGCGCCGTCGATCTCGCCCGTCCTCCTTCACCTCCGGCCCGGGGTGAAGGAGCACTACCTCGGGTGGCTGTCCGACGCCCATCCCGAGCTCCTCGAGCGGCACCGGCGGCTGTACCCGGGCTCGTACGCACCGGCACGTGAACGCGATCGCGTGACGCAGCTCGTGCGTGACCTCGTCGCGCACCACCGCACGGCCAGTGGTCCGACCGCGTCGCCCCGTCTGTCGAGTCGCTTCGATCCCGCGTGACGCATCACACTCGTGGACGCGATGAACGACAAGCGCTCATCCGCGGAGCCCCTCGACGAGTCCACGCCGCCGCCGACGTCGCTCGACGTCGACCGGGCCGAGGGCCTGACCGCCACCTGGCCCGACGGCGAGACGACGCACTATGCGCTCGAGGAGCTCCGCGTCCACTGTCCATGCGCCGAGTGTCGCGGGCTGCGCGAACGCGGGCTGCCCGTCTGGCCCAAGCCGGCGTCACCGCTCCCGCTGCGCGTCGAGGACGCCGGGCTCGTCGGCGCGTGGGGCATCACGTTCACCTGGAACGACGGGCACTCGACCGGCATCTTCTCGTGGGCGTTGCTCCGCCAATGGCGGGCGCCCGACCCCGACGCCGAAGGCTGATGCACACGGCGCGAACCCTGCGGGAGCCCGGTCGACGCCCCTCTATCCTGGCCCCATGACGTGCGGGTCGTGCGGCGCCAGCGCGCCGGAGGAGGCTCGGTTCTGCCCGTCCTGCGGCCACACGCTGGTGACCCGGCCCGACGAGCGCCGCATCGCCACCGTCCTGTTCGCCGACCTGGTCGGCTTCACCACGTTCTCCGAGTCGGCGGACCCCGAGCACGTCAAGAACCTCGTCGACCGCTGCTTCGAGCGGCTCGTCGCCGACGTCACGGCCTTCGGCGGTCAGGTCGACAAGATCGTCGGCGATGCCATCGTCGCCCTGTTCGGAGCCCCCGTCGCCCACGAGGACGACGCCGAGCGGGCGGTGCGGGCGGCGCTGCAGATGCAGCGCACGCTGGCCGCCCTCCGCCAGGACCTGCGCGTCAGCGCCGAGATGCGGGTCGGCGTGAACACGGGCGAGGTGCTCGTCGGGGCGTTGCGCGCCGCCGGCGAGTACACCGCCATGGGTGACGTCGTGAACACCGCGAGTCGGCTCCAAGCCGCGGCCCGGCCGGGGCAGGTGATCGTCGGCCCGCTCACGCACGAGGCGACGCGCCGTGTCGTGCGCTACGAGCCACTCGGCGCACTCGTCGTGAAGGGCCGCGAGGAGCCCGTCGAGGCATGGACGGCGGAGGAGGTCATCGCGCTCCCAGGGCAACGGCCGAAGCAGACGCGCGCGTCGCTCGTGGGACGCGAACCCGAGATGTCGCTGCTGCGGCGGATGCTCGACGCGGCCTTGAACCGCCAGCGCGCGCAGCTCGTCCTCCTCTTCGGGGAAGCGGGCGTCGGCAAGAGCCGCCTCGCGATCGAGCTGGCGGCGATGGCGTACGAGGAGCGGAGCGCGACCGTCCTGAAGGCACCGTGCCTCCCGTACGGCGAGGCCAACGTCTGGTGGCCGATCGCGGAGGCGGTCCGGCACACGTGTGGTGTCGAGCTCGACGACTCAACGAACGACGCCCGACGCAAGGTCGAGGCGAGCGTCGCCCGGGTGACGTCTCGCGACCCGAACGACACACACGTCGAGCGCATCTCCGACGGGCTCCTGTACCTGCTCGGACGGTTCGGCGAACGGGCCGACGTCGACCCGGCGCGCGCCCGCGGTGAGGCCCTGTGGGCCGTCCAGGCGTACCTCGAGGCGCTCGCGCGCGAGCGACCGCTCGTCATGGTCCTGTCCGACCTGCACTGGGGGGACGAGGTCGTCCTCGAGCTCGTGGACCGCTTGCTCGCCGGGCTGCGCAGCCTCCCGTTCATGCTCCTCGCCACCGCTCGTCCCGATCTCGAAGAGCGCTGGACACCCGCGCCCGGCCGGCACAACGTCGCCGTGCTCCATCTCGACCCGCTCGACGCCAATGCGACCACCGCACTCGTCGAGGCGCACCTGAAGGAGTACGCGACCCCCGAGCTCGTCGACGAGCTGCGGGACCGGAGCGGCGGCAACCCGTTGTTCATCGAGGAGCTGGCGGCGTTGATCCGAGACTCGGAGGGCGCCATCGATCTCGGCGCGCGCGACTCGGGCGACCTCCCGGTGACGCTGCGCGGGCTCGTCGCCGCCCGCCTCGACGCGCTCGCGGCCGTCGATCGCGCCGTCCTCGAGGATTGCGCCGTCGTCGGGTCGAGCGGGTCGGTCGACGCCGTGGTCGGGCTCGGCGACGCCCAGTCGCTGGCCGGCGCCGAGCGTGCGATGGAGGCGCTGGCCGACCGCGACCTCGTCGTCCTCGAGGACGGCGAGTTCGCGTTCAAGTCGGAGCTCATCCGCGAGGTCGCCTACGGCACGCTCACGAAAGCGGAGCGGGCGCGGCGTCATGCCGCCCTGGGAGGCTGGCTGAGCGACCGCGGTCGCGGCGACGACGAGCCCGTCGACCCGATCGCGCACCACTTCGGGATCGCCGCGGAGCTCGTCAGCGAGCTCGGACGGGTCGACGGCGTCCCGTCCGACCTCCGGGGCCGCGCTGTCGACGCTCTCGAGCAGGCCGCGGTGACGGCGGAGGAAGTCGAGGCGTGGCCGCGGGCGCAACGTCGGTACGAACAGGCGCTCGCCGTCCTCCCCGAGGACGCCGCCGACGCGACCCGGGCCCGGCTGCGCCTCGCCTGCGCCCAGGCTCGGGTCGAGCAGCGGGACCTCACCGGCGTGCGGGAGGAGATCACCGAGCTGCTGAACGGCGCCCGTGCCGCCGGCGACCCGGTCGCCGCCGCCAACGCCCTGACCGTGCTGGCCGACTGCCAGCAGAAGGAGGGCAACCTCATCGCGTCGGACGCCACTTACGAGCAGGCGGTCGCGGAGTGGCGCGCCCTCGGCGACGACCACGGCGTCGCCAACGCCCTGCGGGGCCGGGGCATGACGCTGATGTTCAAGGGCGAGCTCGACGAGTCCGAAGCCGCGATCCAGCAGGCACTGGCGACGTTCCGGGCCATCCCCGAGCGTCGGGGCGAGGCATGGGCGCTCCAGAACCTGGCGTGGATCGCGTTCACCGGCGGGCATCCCGAGGAGGCCGAGGAGCGCATCAACCAGTCGGCGGCGGTGTTCGCCGAGATCGGCGACTGGGGCGGGCTGTCGTGGGCGCTCGGGTTGCTGGCGTGGGTGCGCTTCAACCAGGGCCAGCTGACCGAGGCCGAGCAACTCGCCTCCGACGTGCTCCGCGAAGGCTCGGAGTCGGCGGACCGGTGGGCGAACGGGATGATGGGCGTGCTGCTCGCCAACGTCGCCATGTGGACCGGCCGCCCGCAGGTCGCGATCGAGCGGTCGCGGGAGGCGCGTCGCCTCTTCCAGGAGATCGGCGACCAGTGGGGCGAGGTGCAGTCGGTCGCACCCGCCGCCCGCGCCCTCGGCTGCCTCGGCCGCGTCGAAGAAGCGGAGGCGCTGCACGCCGAGGTCGCGACTTTCACCGACGCGCTCGGCGATCCTGGCCTCGTCGCCATCCCCGCCGCCGTGGCCGGCGCGCTCGCCGGGCACCTCGGTGACGGCGAGCGTTCGCAGCGCGAGTTCCAGATCGGGATCGACGCCTGGCCGGACGAAGGGGGCATCGGATTCCACGAGGCGCGCGTGGGCATGAGCCGAGCGCTGCTGCAGCGCGGCGACGTCGACGCCGCGCTTGCGAATCTCGATGTGCCGCGCGACGACACCGACGCACTGCTGGTCGCGAGCGCCGGCGCCGAGGCCTTGGTGCTCGCCGCCGCCGGGCAGCCGGATCGGGCTGTCGCGCTCACCGACCGCGCCAATGCGCTTCCCATTGGCAGTTACCTCGACCACCTCGAGTCGTGGATGGCGCGCGGGCTGGCGTGCGCGCAGCTTCGCGACGACGCGTGCGCGAGAGAGGCGTGCGCGACCGCGCTGGCCCTCGCCGACGGGACGGAATCGCCACTCGATCAGGCGTTGGCCCGTCTCGCGCATGCGCACGCGCTGACTGCGCTCGAGGACCCCGATGCCGATGACGCCGCCGCGGAGGCGCGTGCCCGGCTCGACGCGCTCGGTGTTCCCGCCCGCGGCTGGGAGACGGCGTTCCATCTCGCCGCCACCGGTGGCCGCGAGCGCAGCCACCGGGACGCCACCGGCGTCGTCTGACCGGTCCCGAGCCGCGGAGAGAGTGAGCCCGCGGCGGCGGTGGCTTTGCCGCCCGCCGCCGCAGGGCCGGAGCTTGCGACAGCAACAATCAGCCCCCGATGAGCCGGTCGAGGACGCGGCGACAGGCGAGGCCGTCGGCGAAGCTCGGCGTGAGCGGCTCTCCCTCGCGCACCGCGTCCCGCACCCTTGCGGCCCATGCCCGCATCGGCACGAGGTGCGGGTCGGCGGCGGTCTCGTCGGGCACGAACTCGTCCCGGGTTCCGTCGACGAGCCGCGAGACGACCTTGGCGTCGGCCACGATCTCGATCACGCCGTCGGAGCCCGTGATCACGATCCGGTGCGCGACCGACGCGGCGGCGGACGACGAGCTGTCCAGCACCGCGCTGGCTCCGGACTCGAAGTCGAGCCAGGCGGTGAAGGCGTCCTCGGCGTCGACCGGATGAGATCGCCCGTCCCGGTCAGGGCGTTCCGGGACGGTGATCCGGCAACGCGCCCCCGCGCCGCGAACCTCGCCGACGAGCCACCGGAGGGCGTCGACCGCGTGCGAGCCCCATGCGCCGACCCAGCCCCCGCCGCGACTCCGATCGAAGAGCCAGCCGTACTCCCGCAGCGGCCGCCGGAACACGGCCCCCGTGTAGGTCCACAGCACGTGCTCGACGCGCCCGATCGCACCATTTCGTACGAGGTCGTAGGCGTGTCGCCGCGCCGGCTGGTGGCGGAACTCGAAGTTCACCGCGTGCACGACTTCGCCCGCGTCCGCCAGCTCGACCATCTCGGCGGCTTCGCCGGCGTGCACGCCGAACGGCTTGTCGCACAGCACGTGGTGACCGGCGTCGACGACGGCGCGGACGTGCTCGGCGTGCAAGAAGGGTGGCGAATGGACCGACACGAGATCGAGGTCGCGCCGGCAGAGCTCGGCGACGGCGGTGCCGTCGCGCGCGCTTACGACGTCGACGACCTCGCAGCCTTCGGTCGTCTCGAAGACGGGCGCGACGACGCGGGCTCCGAAACCGGTGCCGATGACGCCGACCCGAACGGCGCTCGTCACTCGCCCACCGTGCCCGGCGCGAAGTCGGCCGGCGCCTCGGCGGCCCCGAGATGCAGACGGGCCAGAAAGAAGTGGCCGAGGGGGCCGATGCTGAAGGCGAAGAGCACGGTGCCCACGCCCACGTTCCCGCCGAGGGCCCATCCGGCCGCGAGCGCGGTGAGCTCGAGCACGGTGCGCACCGCCCACAGCGGGAACCCCCGGGCGGCGATGCCCGTCATGAGGCCGTCGCGTGGCCCGGGCCCGAGCCCGGCTCCGATGTAGAGGCCCATCCCGAGCCCGGTGACGAGAATGCCGATCACCAGCAACGGGATGCGGGCGACGAGCAGGTCGGGCTCGGGCATCACGTGCAGGACGAGGTCGATGACCAGACCGACGGTCAGCGTGTTGAGGACGGTGCCGATCCCGAGGCGCTGCCGGAGCGGGATCCAGAACAGGAGGATGACGAGGCCGACGAGGATCACGACCGTGCCGACGCTCAACCCGGTCCGGTGCGCGATCCCCTGGTGGAGCACGTCGTACGGGCTCACGCCGAGCCGCGCCTCCAGGGTCAGGGCGACGCCGACGCCGAGGACGGGAATGCCGACGAGCAGCTGCGGCAGCCGGCGGCGCAGGTCGCGCAGCGTCGGAACGGTGACGACGTCGAGCGACATGTCGCGTGCAGCGCTCCCGCCCATGGGGAGTCGACGCTACACGCCGAGTTCGCGCGGCCTAGACGCCGTTCCCGGCCGGGACGGCCCGCTCCGGTGTCTCGAACGCCGCGGGTGCCGGCGCCAGGCCGACCGCCTGGGCAAGGGCGGCGGCGTGCCGCGCCTCGGCACCCCCGACGCTCATGGCGGCGACGTTGAAGCTCTTGTCGGCGAACGTCCCCATCGTCGCCTGGTAGGTGTCCGCGAGAATCGTCTCGACGTCGAACGCGAGGCGCAGCGCCGAAGCCTCGTCGCCGAGGCTGTCGAGCGCGGGCTCGAGCTGCTGCACGACCACCGGGTTGGGGTCCGGGAACGGCCGGCCCCCGAGATCCGCCGTCGTCCGCGCGAACAGCTCGCCGTGCTCGCGGTGGTGCGAACGGAACAGCGTGCCGAGCTCGCTCGCGGCCGGCGTCGTCAGCAGGCCAGCGTCGAGGGCCCGCGTGTAGACCACGACGGCGACGGCTTCGACCGACGACAGCGTCCGGAGGACGGTCGCGTCCGCCCGGCGACCAGCCGCACCGCCGGAGCTGTCGCGCGACCGCTTCGTCGACCCACCGCCGATGCAGGCGGCGAGGACTGCGCCCATCGAAAGGGTGCCGCCGATCTGCAGGAATCGTCGCCGAGTGACGGCGCCCATCAGGACACCGGGAACTCGTCGGGCTTGAACGCCTGGTCCTGGTTCTCGAAGCTCGGGAACGTCCGGGCCGGAGGTTGGTGCACCAGGCCCGCGAGGACCACGGCGTGCTCCGACTCGACCGGCAGGATCGACGCCGCCAATTGGAGCGCCGGCGTCGCCTCGAGTGAGCCGAGGACGAACATGTACGTCGAGGCGGCCTCGTTCTCGAACCGGAGCAGAACGTCGAGCGCGGCGGTCTCGTCCGACGCCCTGCGCAGATCGGCGCGGAAGCGGTTCGAGAGCCGGCGATTGGGCGCGTTCGGCGCGCGCGTCCCGGCGGCGTCCCCGAGTGCGCGGGCGTGCTCCTGGTGATGCTGCGCGATCGCCGTCGTCGCATCGACCGCGGCCGGCGACGTGATCCTCCCGGTGGACGCGACCTCCGTGTAGGCCTCGACGAGCGCGAGCTCCACGCTCTGCGCGAACGCTTGGAGGCCCGCGTCGCCCGAAGTCTGCGCCATGTCGCCGGTTACCGTAGTCGCATGAACATCGGATTCATCGGGTTGGGCGCGATGGGGCTGCCGATGACGCGCCACATCATCGACGCCGGGAACCGCGTGATCGTCACCTCGCGAAGTCGTGTGCCGATCGACATGGCGGTGGCGGCGGGAGCCGCTGATGGCGGCACGCCTG
>DATFXK010000342.1:0-11950 GCA_035316005.1 Acidimicrobiia bacterium
CCGCCCCGATGAGCAGACCGCTCGAGTGCGTGTCGGTGCCGTAGTAGACCCGTGATGGGTCGCCGCCGGCGCGGAACAGCACCGCCATGAGGAGCGCGGAGACTACGGCGGCGGCGAGGATCGTGACCGCGAGCTTCACGCGCGACGGCCGCCAGAACTTCAGCGCCACCCCGAGCAGCAGCGGCCACACGAGATAGAACTGCTCCTCGATCGCCAGCGACCACAGGTGCTGGAGCATCGGCGGGCGCCCGAGGCTCGAGAAGTACGACTGCTGATGGAAGATCAGGTACCAGTTCGTGACGTACCCGAATGACGCGACGACGCCACCGCGGAGCTTCAACGCCTCGTGCGGGAGGAACAGGACGACGTACGCGCACGTCACCGTGATCATCGCGAGCAGGGCGGGGAGCAGCCGTCGCGCTCGATGCAGGTAGAAGCGACCGAGGCCGAGCCGGCCGCCGTGCTTGCGCCACGCGTCGAGCAGCACCGACGTGATCAGGTAGCCGCTGAGCACGAAGAACACGTCGACGCCGAGGAAGCCGCCGCTGAACCAGCCGAGCTCGCCGTGGTACAGGAGCACGGCGGCGACCGCGAGCGCGCGCACGCCGTCCAGCGCTGGGATGTAGCCCAGCCGCGCGCGCGTGCCCGCGCCGTTCGCGGGCGTGTGCTCGGGCCCATCGCCGGGGGCCGGGCTTCGGGGCTCGTCGAGCCGGCGTCGACGCACAGAAGAAGCCGCAGCACCGCCTAGTGGTTTGGGCGCGCGGCAAACCATGCGATGAGCCATCGAACGAAGTGGCCAAACGATATCGCCGCACCCCCTGACGGGGGCGGACCTCGTCGACGGCCGCCTGCAGGCCCCCCGGGAAGCCCTATTCTTCGTATACCGCCGTATACGGCGTATTTCGGCCTGGTCACAGGGGTTCCGATGCTCTACTGTTCGTCACTCTGTCCACACGAACCACACCAGCCTCTCCAAACGCGCCCGTCCGCGTGCCCCGCGCCCGGTGCGCCCGTTGGCTCGCCGCGCTCGCGCTCGTGGTCGCCGTGGTCCCGATCGTCTCGGGCGGCCGCGCCCACGGCGACCCGATCGACGACAAGCGGGCGGAGGCCAAGTCCCTCCAGAACCAGATCGATGCCGGCGGCGCCCAGCTCGATGCGCTGTCCGAGCGGTACAACGGCGCCCAGTACCGCCTCGAGCAGGCGGAGGCGGCGGCGGCCGACGCCCAGCAGAAGCTCGACGCAGCCGAAGCCGAGGTGGCGCGGCTCAGCGATCTGGTGAAGCAGCGGGCCGCGGCCCTGTACCGCGGCGTCGGCCAGGGCGGTCCCGTCAACCTCGACGTGTCGAGCGCGTCGAGGCTGATCTCGAGCTCGAAATACTCGAAGTCCGCCGCCCAGCACGACATCGACCTGGTGAAGCAGCTGCGCAGTGCCCAGCGCGCGCTGCAGAACCAGAAGGCCGCCGCCGAGCAGGCCCAGGCCGACGCCCGCGACGAGCAAGCACAGATCGGCCAGGCTCAGGCCGCGGTCGAGGCGGCCAACGCCCGCCAGGAGCAGCTGCTCTCACAGGTGAACGGCGAGATCGCGCAGCTCGTCGCCGAGGAGCAGGCGCGCAAGGAAGCCGCCGCGCTGGCCGAGGCGCAGCAGCGGTACGCGGCCGCGGCCGCCGCCGCTCCCGCGCCGACCGGCGTCCCCGCTCCCGCGCCGACCGGCGCCCCCGCTCCCGCGCCGACCGGCGCCCCCGCTCCGGGTCCGAGCCGCAGTAGCGGCGGCGGCTCGGGTCCCGTCAACCCGAACGTCCCCGTCAACGGCGGGGGCGCGGCCGCGGCGATCGCCTACGCACGCGCTCAGCTCGGCAAGCCCTACTGCTACGCCGGCGCCGGGCCCGCGTGCTTCGACTGCTCCGGCCTCACGATGCGCGCGTGGGGCGCGGCGGGTGTGAGCATGCCGCACTACTCGGGCGCGCAGTACTCGATGTTCCCGCACGTGCCGCTCAACGCGATGCAGCCCGGCGACCTCGTCTTCTGGGGTCCCGGTGGGAGCGACCACGTCGGCCTGTACATCGGCGGTGGGCAGATGATCGCGGCTCCGCACACGGGCGATGTCGTGAAGATCCAAGCCGTCTACGGCAGCCCCGTCGGAGCGGCCCGCCCCGGCTAGCGCCGTGGCGATCACGATCGTCTTCGAGACGCATGCGCTGAGCGAGGACAACGAGCTCGGCATCGCGTCGGGCTGGACCCACAGCCGGCTGTCCGAGCGTGGTCGCGATCAAGCGCTCGAGCTGGGAGCCCGACGGCGCGACGAGGACCTCGCCGCCGTGTTCAGCTCCGACCTTCGTCGCGCCGTCGAGACCGCCGAAGTCGCCTTCGGCGAGAGCGGCGTGCCGATCCTCCTCGACTGGCGCCTGCGCGAGTGCGATTACGGCGAACGCAACGCCGAGCCGGCCGAGGCGCACGGTCAGGATCGAGCCGCCCACGTCGACGAGCCGTTCCCGGGCGGTGAGAGCTGGCGCCAGGCGATCGCGCGGGTCGGCAGCTTCCTCCGTGACCTGACGCCGCGGTGGGACGGCACCCGCGTCGTGGTCATCGGCCACGTCGCGACCCGGTGGGGGCTCGACCACTACGTCAACGGCGTTGCCCTCGAAGACCTCGTCAACGAGGTCTTCGAATGGAAGCCGGGCTGGGAGTACCGCCTCGAACCCGTCGACCCGTCGTGATCAGGAGCTCGCTCCAACCTCGGCGTGGTGGTGGCGCACGTAGGCGCGCAGGTCACTCGTCGTGCGAGGACCAAAGGTCTCGTTCCCGGTCGGGAGTGTGAGCCGGATCTGCTCGAGCTCGTCCCGTGTGAACTGGCACTTGGCGGTGATCGGGTCGATGTCGTGGAGACGCAGCGCGTTCAGGCCGAGCACCTTCCGTTTGATCTCGTCGGTCAAGGCCGGGTAGCCGAACCGCTCCTGGTACTCCGGCGTGATCTGGAACGCACGGAACGCTTGGATCTGGTCCTGGGGCGCGCCGTAGAAGAGCGCGTCGGTGCCCCACAGCACGTTGTCCTCGCCGACGTGCTTCAGCAGCTTGCCGAGCACGTGGGCCGCCTGATCGGGTGAGCCCATCACGGACCACCACGTCGTGCCGAGCTCGGCGTACACGTTCCGGTTCGGTCCGATGCCGCTGCCGAGCATGCTCGAGATGAGACGGTTGATGCCGACGTCTGCGGTCGCTGGCTCGTATGGGCCTTCGGGGACCTCGGCCTCGTAGCCGGAGTGGTAGGCGACGAACCGCACGTCCGGGTGGGCGCGCGCGGCGGGCCCGAAGTCGACCGGGTTCGCGTATTCAGAGCTGTACCCGAGGGTCCGCGACAGTCCCTTGTGCGCGGTGATCGTGGGGATCCCGAGCTTGACCGCCTGGGCGATGAGCGCCTCGCCGACGCGGGCAAGAGCCGGGTCGGCGTCGTCGAGCCGCCAGGCGTTGCCCGAGCCTTCGTAGAGGTCCGGATAGTTCGTGAACACCTTCCACGCGATGATGCGATTGCGCTGCACGGCCGCGGCCATGGCGTCGAGGTTGGCAGAGAGGTCGCCGACGTTCGGGAACGCCTGACCGTGTAGGAGCACACGCTGGTCGTGGCACAGCGCCTCGGAGAGACGCCGCGCCTCGTCCATGAGCTCGGTCGACATCGGGCTTCCCTCGGGAGCGATGGGCAGTGTCGACAGCACGACCATCGACGTGTCGCTCTTCAGGAAGACCTCTTCCATGAAGTGCGTGATCGAGTAGCACAGGCGTTGGTCCTGCTCTCCGCAGCCGCGCTGCGGGAACCCGGTCCAGAAGTCGCGGGCCTGGCGCGTCGCCGGATTCACCCGGTACTCGAGGAAGTGGCCCTGGATGTCGAAGACGAACTCGTTGCCGGCGAGCGCGGCGCGCGCGGCATCGGGGTCCGTGCCCGCGGTCGGCGGGATGTCGTAGTGACCGCCGGGCTTGCCCCGGCCCTTCGCCTTCGATTCCTCACTTGAGCAGGCGTTGAGCACGAGCAACGTCGTCGCCGCGCCGCAGAACGAGAGCAGGAAGCGACGACGCGACATCCCGGTTTGGCGGGCGTTTGCTGTCGCAGGTGGCGCGGGCTCGACGGATGGTCTCCTCGACCACGGGTGCGAGCGGGACCGGGTCATACTCCCCGTTCGAGCACGGCCCGAACTTGATCGGCATCCCCGGGTCGTCTTCGCTCCACCGACCCACCCGACAACCCCCGGACGGCGGTACGGGAAGTATGGCCGCGGCGCTACGACGGTGCCGGGGCCGGTGCGGGCTCGGGCTCGGGCGGCGGCTCGCCGGCGGCGGTGCGCTCGAGGATCTCGCGCTTGACGAGCCCACGCGACACCCAGTTGCGCCGGTCGGCCCACACGAGCATCGGCGGGAGGACCACGAGCGCGCTGAGCAGCGCGACGGCGACGTTCATCGCCACGATGATCCCGAAGTCGCGCAGGAGCGGCAGCGACGACGTCGCGATGACGGCGACGCCGGAGATCGCCGTGAGCGCGGACACAATGAACGCCCGGCCCGTGCGCGACGCCGCTACCTCGACCGACTGCTCAGGCGTCAACCCGCGCCGGCGTTCCTCGACGAACCGCAGCAGGATCAGCGACGTGAACTCCGTACACGCGGCGACGACGAGTGGTCCGCCCACCGCGGTGACCGGGCTCAGCTTGAGGCTGAACGCGTACGCGACGAGGGAGGCAGTGCCCACGGCGATGAGCACCGGGACCAGGGACAGCAGCGATCGGATCACGCTCCGCAACCGCACGCTCAGGAACAGGAACACGAACAGGATGGACAGATAGGTGAGCAGGACCCGGTTCGCCTCGAGGTTGTCGAGCAGGCCGACGCCGACGACCGCCAGACCCGACGGCGTGGCGCTGACGCCCGGCGGCGGCTCCACGGTCGACCGGATCTCGCGCACGACGGCCGCCCGTCGCTCGAGCTCACTCGGACCGGTCCGGAACACGAGGTTCAGCGCGTCGCCGTTCGAGCTCACCGCCGACTTCTTGACGTCGACGGGGGCCACGCCGTCGGCGGCGCGTACCTCGTCTCCGGTCGGGGACACGTGCGACGTGCCGGGGATGTCGTTGGTGATGTCGCTCACAGTCGTGACGATCCCGGCGCCGGTCAGCAGCGTCTCGGGGTGGTCGGCGAGCTGCTGGGTCGTGAAGCCGTCCATGAACTGGACCGTCTTGTCGTCGAAGACGTCCTTCGACTGCACGAACATCCCGAGCTCGCTCGAGGAGCCCGTCTCCCGATCGAGTGTGTTGAGGTCGTGGATCACCTGGGAGTTCTGGTTGACCCATTTGATCGGGTCGGTCTGCAGCACCAGCTTCCCCTCGACCAGGATCCCGCCCGCGAAGATGATCACGCTCGCAACCGTCAGGTAGATCGCGATGCTGCCGGGCAGGCTGCCGAGCCACACGACGAGGCGGCCGAGCGGGCCCGTGCGGAAGTCCCGGCCCTTGGTGGGCGACTTGTACTCACGGATGCCCAGCGTGGCGAGCGGGACGACGATGCTGCACAGACAGATCACGGCGATGCCGACGGCGAGCAGGAGCCCGAACTGCCGCAGCATCGGCACCTTGGCGAACCGCAGGGCGGCGAACGCGAAGATCGCGTCGAACGTCACCACCAGCAGCGCGGGGCACAGGTTGCGGGCGGTCTCCTGGATCGGGTGGGCCTCGCGGTCGATGACCACCTCTTCCTCGACGCGCGCGTGCATCTGGATCGCGTAGTCGATCCCGATGCCGAGCATCACGGGCAGGCCGGCGATGGTGACGATCGTGAGCGGGATACCGAGGTAGCCGGCCAGCCCGAAGGCCCACACGATCCCGATGAGGATGACGGCCATCGGCAACAAGCGCCATCGGACGTCGAACAGCACCAGCAGGATCACGATCATGATGGCGATCGCGATCGCACCGAGCGTCAGCATGCCGCCGGTGAGGTAGTCGTTGATGTCCTTCAGCAGCACGGGCGCGCCTGTGGTGATCACCGACGCGTTGTCGAAGCGAAGCTTGCCGGCCTGCTCCTTGACGTAGTCGGATGCGGCACCCTCGGTGGTGATCGACGCGTTGCCGACGAGCCGGGTCACCACCTGCGCGTGGCGGTCGTCGATGATGAAGCTCTTCAGCGCCTTGCGGACCTGACCCTGGTTGTTGTGCAGGAGGAAGTCGATCCACGCCGGGTTGTCGAGCGTTCGCTCGGCCTGGGGAACGGCGTTGAGCCGCTGGATCGTGGTTGCGGCGTCGGCGTTCCGGGCCTGCTGGCCCTCGGGTGACGGGTCTCGTGTGGTCGCGTCCACCAGCGCCCGCCCGGCGACGCTCTGCGTGGGATCGCCCGTCGGGCTCTGCACCAGGCTGTCGCTGAACTCCATGATCGTGCGCGGGCTGATGACGCCGACGACGCCCTTGCCCGTGTGGAGCTGGTCCTCGAGCGCGCGGAACTTCGCCTGGTTGGCCGGCGTGAACAGCTCGTTGACGGTGTGGCCCTTGTCCATCGTGACCAGGGTGAGCATCGCCTGGCCGCCGAAGAGGTTCTGGTACTTGACGTTGTCCTTGTAGACGGTGTCGCTCTTGTTGAGGTAGCTGTCCTGACCGGTCGAGAACTCGAGGCGTGTGATGCCGAAGCCGAGGATCAACGTGACGAGGAGCCCGATCACGGACACGAGCCCGGCGTGCTTGCCGAGCTCGACCGCGATGAACCGCCAGAACCGCTCCACGGCGCCTCTCCCCCCTGCCGCCGCCTGGCGCCGAGGCTAGCCACATGGAGGCCGCCAGTCCTCGGCACGGCTCGAGCCGACGCCGCTGACGCTCCCTACTGGAAGATCGCGGCGACGATGTTGATCGTCACCGCCAGGATCACGGCGCCGAACAGGTACGCCAGGAGGGAGTGCTGCAGGACCGTGCGCCGAACGGTCCGGTGGGTGATGTCTGTGTCCGACACCTGGAACGTCATGCCGACGACGAAGGCGACGTATGCGAAGTCCCGATAGTCCGGCTCGTAGTCGGGACCGGACTTGAAGTCGATGCCACCGACGGGCATGTAGGCGTAGTACTCGTGCGCGTACCGCAACGCGAACACGGTATGCACCGTCGCCCACGACAGGACCACCGTCGCCACGGCCGCCGAGATGAGCGCGACGTGGCCGCTGCCCGTCCGGGATTGACTGGCTTTGAGGAGGTCGAACCCGACACCCACCAGGCTCACGACGCACGCACTCACCACCAGCAGCTGTGCTGCGGGGCGGCTGTCGTCCTCCCGCCTGGCGAATCGCTGCGTCTCCGCGGAATCGAACCGGCCTGCGCTCGTCCACACCCACGCGACGTACAACGCCGCTGCGACGCCCCATCCGATCAGCGTGGACAGCTGCCACGCCGCGAAAAAGGCCGCGACGGTCCCGGCCAGCACGCCGGCGATCGCCACGAACATCGCCCGCCGGCGCGCTGACACCGACCAGAGCAGCGCGACGTGGCGTTGTTGACGGACCACTCGCGTTGAACGTTAGCGGGGGCGAACCGTGGACCGTACGACGCCGAGCGTTACGCTGCGCGGCGCGATGGCGGACCGGATCGAGCTCTTCGAACGTCGCAACCGGCTGCGGATCGTCGCGCTGGTGTTCCTCGCGACACTCAATTACATCGTCGCGGTGGTGATGGCGGCGATCACGATCGGGATCGGGATCGCCCTGGCGATCCTCTTCTACGGTGGCGACGTCTTCAGCGACACGGATGCGTTCGTGGTCTTCGCAATCGGCCTCGCGCTCGTCGCCGTGGGATCGGCGGCGATCGGCATCCTCGTAGGCCTATTCCGTTTCCCGTTCCTACGCCACCGTCTGGAGCGGCGAGTGCTCACCGAGACGGGCGCACGCATCGTCACGGCCGACGAGCACACCGAGGCGCGGAACCTCCTCGAGGGGCTCTCGATCGCGAGCGGCCTCCCTCCACCGCGCGTCGCGGTGATCGACGATCCGGCGCCCAACTCCTTTGGTGTCGGCACACGCCCGTCGAACACGGTGGTCGGCATCACGACCGGGCTCGGCGAGCGCCTCAGCCGGGACGAACTCGAGGCCGTCCTCGCCTACGAGGTGAGCCGCATCCGCAGCTGGGACGTCGCCCTCTCGAGTTGGACCGTCGCGCTGACGAGCGGGGCGATCTCGGCCGTCGACGACCCCGAAGGCGACAACCTCCTCAAGGCCGTCCTGGGGTTCGTGCCCCGGCGGCTGGCGGAATCGCTGCAGGTGTGGGCGTTACGCGACCAGGGGGCCGAGCGCGACCGCGTCGCGGTGCAGTTCACCCGCAATCCGGCGGCGCTGATCAGCGCGCTCGAGAAGCTCGACGCCGATGCGAGCACGATCCGGCACGTGAGCAGGGCCACAGCACCCTTGTGGCTCGAGTTCCCCGCCCACGTGCTCGGACCGTCTCCGTCGCGCGCCACGCGCCGCCTCGCCCGCGAGCTCCTGCTCGACGAACGCATCGACCTCGTGCGCGAGCTCGCCGGCCAGCCGCCACGTCCGGTCACGCGATGATGCTCACGCCTCCTGGTCCGACCAGCAGGCCGACGATGATGAGCAACGCGCCCCAGGCGACCTCGCGACCGAAGCGAACAAATGACCCCAATCGCCGAACCGCCGCCGGATGCTTCGGGCACGCGGCCGGCGGGTATGCACACGAAGTCTCCCTCTCGAGAGGAGCTGATCGCGGTGACCAAGCTGGACGTCAACGCCGAGGATCTCGCGAAGCAGGCGGGGAAGAAGCTCGCCATCGAAGCGGTCGAGGTCGGTCGCAAGGAGATCAGGCGCAGAGCGAGGCGGCGCGCACGCAAGCTCGAACGCCGCCTCGAGAAGGCGGCGAAGCGGCTCCCGGTCGACACGCCCGTCGACAAGCGGCGCCGTCGCCGCACCGCAGGTCGCACCGCGTGGCTCGTTCGCCTCGTGCTCGCCTCCGCCGTCATCGCCGCGATCTACTTCGCGTGGCGGGCGCGGAACCGGCGCGACGGCACCGCCGAAGCCGGGCCCGCTCCCGACGCGTTCGGAGCTGCCGTGGAAGCGTCCGAGGACGGCGAGCACGCGTCGACGGTCACGTCACCGGAGGGATGACGGCTCTCCGACGGTGACCCTACGATCCCGCGATGCGCGGGATCGTCGTCCTCGTCGTGGCCGGACTGACGGCGGGTCTCACGACCGGCGTCGGCGCACCACGAGCCGCGCCGGCTGTCGCGGAGCCGCACCCGGTCAAGGCGTCGGCCGGCTGCAAGGCGGCGCCCGTCGCGCCCGGTGAGCAGCAGGTCGACACCACGTCCGCCGGCGCGCCGCGCTCGTACCTGCGCCGTGTGCCGCCGACGTACGACGGAACGAAGCCGGTTCCTGTCGTCGTCGACCTGCACGGCTATCTGGAGGGCGCGAGCCTCCACGCGGCCAACTCGATGCTCGGCCCCTTCGGCGACACGCACGGGTTCGTGACCATCACGCCCCAGGGCTCGGGCGCGGTGGTGCCGGGCTGGGACGTCGAGTTCGACTCGTCCGACGTTCGCTTTGTCGGCGACCTCCTCGACGAGGTCGGGCGGACGCTATGCCTCGACGACCGCCGCGTCTACGTCGCCGGCTTCTCCAACGGCGCCTTCCTGGCCTCGACGATCGCATGCGTGTACAGCGACCGGATCGCGGCCATCGCGCCCGTCGCCGGATTGCTCGACCCGCCCGGGTGCAAGCCCGCCCGCCCGGTGCCGATTGTCGCGTTCCAGGGCACGGGCGACGAGTTCGTCGCGTTCACGGGCGGCCTCGGGGCCCGGGCCCGGGTCGCCTCGGCGAACGACGGCACTGGCCGTCTGCTCGGCGACACGTCCGGAGGCAAGGCCGTCGCCCGGAGCGCGGCGACCGAGAAGGTCGCCGCGGCCTGGGCCAAACGCAACAAGTGCACCGGGAAGCCGAAGAAGGCGCAGGTCGCGGCGGACGTGACGGCCATCCGGTATCGGTGCCCCGAGCGAGCCGACGTCGTGCTCTACCGGATCGAAGGCGGCGGTCACACGTGGCCCGGTAGCGAGTTCTCGCGGGCGATCGAGGCGGCGGTGGGACCGACGACGTTCTCGATCAACGCCGACGACGTCATGTGGTCGTTCTTCCAGGCGCATGCGCGACGCGCATAGCCGGCCTGCAGCGCGCCGCGCGCATCCCCGAAGCGCGCGGGTCCCACGGTTACGATCGCCGCATGCGCTGTCGAGTCGTCGCGGCGGCAGCCATGGTCTTGGTGTTCCTCGTCGGGAGCGCGCATGCCGCCGGCGCTCAGGACGGCGGCAACCAGGAGCACGACCGCCGTATCAGCGTCACCGGCGGGCTCGTGGTCGCCTCGGGTGAGACGGTCGCCGGGCCGGCCGTGTCGGCCAACGGGCCGGTCCGCATCGACGGACGCGTGAACGGCGCCGTCTACGTCGGCCGCGGCGATCTCCGGATCGACGGGCGCGTGACCGGCGACGTGCTCGTGCTCGACGGCGACGCGCTCATCAGCGGACGCGTGGGCGGCAGCGTGACGGTGTTCAGCGGCAAGGCGACCGTCCGACCGGGCGCCGACGTGCACGGCGACGTCGCATCGCGCACGGCGCCGACCGCCGCCCGCGGCACTGTCCAGGGGCACGTGGAGCGGCTCGACATCAACAGCCTCTTCGCCGGTTTCGTCGTGGTGATCCTGGTGGTGCTGTGGGTCGCGGTCACGCTGTCGACGGCCCTGCTCGGGTTGCTCTTCGTGTGGCTGTTCCCGCGGGCCGCCGATGCCGTCGTCGTCGCCGGACGCCGCGTGTGGACGTCGTTCTTCCTCGGGCTGTTCGTCGGAGTCATCGCACTGGTCCTCGGTCTGGCGATCATGGCGAGCGTCGTGGGCATCCCGCTCGGATTCGCCGTCCTCGGCACGCTGGCGGTGCTGGTGCCGCTCGGCTACGTCGCCAGCGCCCTGATCTTCGGCCGGCTCATGGTGCACCGAGGTGGGACGGGCGGTCGCCTCGGAGCGTTCTTCGCCGGCTTCGGGATCCTGCGCTTCGGCGCGCTCGTGCCCGGCCTCGGGTTCGTCATCGGATTCTTCTTCGCGACCTACGGCTTCGGCGCCCTTCTCATCGCGGCCTGGCGCGCCGGGCGCCGTGCCTTCCGTGCCGACGAGCTGCAGCCCGAGTACGCCTCCGTGCCGCCGGCGAGGTACGCCGAGGCGACCAGGCCGCCGTACGTGCCGATCCCCGAGCCGCGCCGGCGGCGGGCGCCGGCGACGAAGCGGACCACGCGTTCGTCCGCCGCCGCCCGCAAGAGCTCGGCGCGGAAGCGATCGACGACACGCGCCAAGACGGCCCCGCGGAAGCCCGCGAAGCGGACGGCGAAGAAGACCACGAAGCGGACGGCGAAGAAGGCCACAAAGCGGACGGCGAAGAAGCCGGCGAAGAAGACCACGAAGCGGACGGCGAAGAAGGCCACGAAAAAGACCACGAAGCGGAGGACCACGAAGCGGCGCGTGACCACGAGCCGCACGAACGGGCGGGGGTCGAACCGCAAACGTGTCACCGCGAGCAACTCGCGCGCGACGAAGCGACCGCGGCCGCGGACGGCGTCGACGAACAGGTCGCGGGCTCGAGCGCGCGCCTGAATCCGGTAGCAGCGCCAGCAGTCGCCCCGGATACGCTCGAACGCACATGGGGTTCGAAACGTTCGGCATCATCGGCTACGGCCACTTCGGCCGGTTCCTGGCCCCGTCTCTGGCGCGACACGGCAAGGTCCTCGTCCACGACGCCGACGACTCGAAGGTCGAGCGCGCGAGCGACGGCATCCGCGCTGCCTCGCTCGACGAGGTTGCGGCGGCCGACGTCGTCATCCTGGCGGTCCCGTTCGCCGCGCTCGCGGGCGTCCTCGGGGAGATCCGGGACCGCCTCGGCCGGGACACCGTCGTGATGGA
>DATFXK010000343.1:0-3248 GCA_035316005.1 Acidimicrobiia bacterium
GGATGGCCGTCCACGAGCTCGAGATCCGAGCGGTCGTCGTAGCGGCGGCGCAGGTCGGCTCCGTGGAAGTCGTGCGACGCATACGCCATCCACTCCGGGGTCAGCCCGTCCTCGCCGTCGTAGAGGTATACGGAGATCATCTCCCAGTCCGACTCGTGGTCGTTCACCCCGTGGAAGCCGGACCGCCAGGGGTTGTAGGCGAAGAAGAACCAGTACTGGCAGATGGTCCAAGCGCTCTGCCTGATCACGCGTCCGTGGTAGACGAACCGCCTGTCCCGCTCGTGGATCTCGGCGTATCTCAGCGCCGCGGCGGCGGCCGTTGCTCCCGGAACGGTGCCGCGCAGCACGAGCGACAGTGAGAAGAGCCCGTCGCCGAGGCGGGGCAGAAGACCTCCGCGGGCCAGGCGGCCAACGCCGGCCTTGAACTCGCTCTGTTGCTCCTTCTCGAGCCTGCGCTTGCCAGCCAAGACCGTGGCGCTCTCGGACAGGTCGAGCGGCTGCACGAAGCGGAGGTAGAAGATCGAGCCGAAGGAGGCATCACGCATCTCCACGAGCCGCTCGAGGTTGAGCTCGCCCTCGGGCACGACCTCGCGGTCGGTCCCGTCCGGTACGTGCAGCCACAGGCTGCACGCCTCGACGTATGGACCGACATCCATCGGAAAGAACGTCTCGCCCTTCGTGTACCGGACGACGGGCTCGAAGGCCCGGAGTATCTCCAGATCACGCTCAGCCGCTGACATCGTGGGGCTCACGGTCGAGGTCGAAGGTCGGACGGCGGCGCACGCCGAAGGCCACCTGGATGTCGCGCGGCGTCAGCGCGAAGACGACCACCGCGTCGACGGCCAGCATGCCGTAGGACTGGTCGCCATAGAAGAAATAGCGGAGGAGCTGGTGCGTGAGCCCGATCACCGCCCAGGTCATCAGCGCTGTCCACGCCCACGGCGACATCCGCAGGGCACCTCGGCCGATCGCCACGGCGAGAACGCCGAACGCAAGGTCAAACGCTCCCTCGGCCAGCCTTCCCGTACTGCCGCCGTCGGCGACCGTCAGCCCGCCCCCGACCAGGTGATAGAGACCGGCCGCCAGAGCGAGTGCGCCGACGAACATGACGGCGACCGGCCGCTTCGCCCGCCTCTGGACAACTGTTGCCTCGGCAGGCGCTCCGCTCGGCACTTGGCAAGCCTATGCTCGCCGACCCCGCTACGACGCGCCTCGGGGCCAGGCCGCCCGATCGTGTCGCTCGGTCCAGCCTCTCGTGGTCGCGGCAGAAGCTTGACCGCGGCGGCGTGGCATCGCGCGGCAATCACCCGGGTGGTCGTGCCCAACGCGGCCCATCTCCCGAGGAAGACGTGAGAGACTCACCGCCGTGCGTGCCAAGCCCGAGTACGGGAGCGACGGATGACGAGCCCGAAGCGGACCGTGCTACCTATCCCCGATCCGCCTCGATCTGCTCCGGAGGTGCTCGACGCGAAGGATCCGGCGGCGCGGTTCCCGCCGATCGAGCCACTCCGCCCGCCGGACGGGGCACCCAACGTGCTGATCGTCCTGCTCGACGACGTGGGCTTCGGCGCGGCGAGCACTTTCGGCGGTCCCTGCGCTACACCGACGGCCGACCGGCTGGCCGAAGAGGGCTTGCGGTTCAACCGGTTCCACACGACTGCTCTCTGTGCGCCCACGCGCGCCGCACTCCTGACTGGACGCAACCACCACGCCGTCGGCATGGGCGGCGTGACCGAGGTCGCGACGTCCGCTCCCGGCTACAACTCCGTCCGTCCGAAGGCGGCGGCGCCGCTTGCCGAGGTCCTGCGGCTGAACGGCTACTCGACCGCCCAATTCGGCAAGTGCCACGAGGTGCCGGTGTGGGAGACGAGCCCGCTGGGGCCGTTCGACGCGTGGCCCACGGGAGGCGGCGGCTTCGAGTACTTCTACGGCTTCATCGGCGGCGAGACGAACCAGTACTACCCCGCGATCTACGAGGGGACGACGCCGATCGAGCCGGAGAAGACGCCTGACGAGGGCTACCACTTCACCGAGGACATGACCGACAAGGCGATCTCCTGGGTTCGCCAGCAGAAGGCGCTCATGCCGGACAAGCCCTTCTTCATCTACTTCGCGCCCGGCGCCACGCATGCCCCTCATCACGTGCCTCCGGAGTGGGGCGACCGGTACAAGAGTCGCTTCGACGAGGGCTGGGATGCGCTTCGGGAGCAGACGCTCGCCCAGCAGAAGGAGCTCGGCGTGGTGCCCCCCGACACGGAGCTGACCCGACGGCACGACGAGATCCCGGCCTGGGACGAGATGCCCGACGCGCTCAAGCCGGTGCTCGCCCGCCAGATGGAGATCTACGCCGGCTACCTCGAGCACACCGACCACCACGTTGGCCGGCTGGTGGACGCGCTCGAGGACCTCGGCGTTCTCGACGACACGCTCGTCGTCTACATCGTCGGCGACAACGGCGCGAGCGCCGAGGCCACGGTCCGCGGGTCGTTCAACGAGCTGATCCTCTTCAACGGCGTCCCCCAGCTCGAGACGCCCGAGTTCATGGCGGCGCGGATCGACAAGTTCGGGGGGCCCGAGGCGTACAACCACTATGCGGTCGGCTGGGCCCACGCGCTGGACACGCCGTACCAGTGGACGAAGCAGGTGGCCTCGCACTGGGGCGGAACGCGCAACGGCACCATCGTCCACTGGCCCAGTGGGTTCGCGGCCCGCGGCGAGGTGCGCTCGCAGTTCCACCACGTGATCGACGTCGTCCCGACCGTGCTCGAGGCGGCCGGCCTGCCGGCGCCGGGATCGGTGAACGGGGTCGACCAGATGCCGCTCGACGGGACGAGCATGGTCTACACATTCGACGACGCCGGCGCGGCGGAGCGGCGCGAGACGCAGTACTTCGAGGTGTTCTGCAACCGGGGCATCTACCACCGGGGCTGGACGGCGGTGACCAAGCACGTGACGCCGTGGATCGTGGACGCCCGGCTCCCGGCGTTCGAGGACGATGTCTGGGAGCTCTACGACACCTCGATCGACTGGAGCCAGGCGCACGACCTGGCGGCCGAGATGCCCGAGAAGCTCGTCGAGCTGCAGCAGCTCTGGCTCGGGGAGGCCAAGAAGTACAACGTCCTGCCGCTCGACGACCGGCGCGTCGAGCGGCTCAACCCTGACCTCGCCGGACGCCCTCAGCTCGTCAAGGGCGACTCCCAGCTCCTCTTCGGGGGCATGGGACGGCTGACCGAGGGGTCGGTGATCAA
>DATFXK010000344.1:0-2793 GCA_035316005.1 Acidimicrobiia bacterium
CCAACGTGACGGTGCCGAGCCGCGAGCTCAACCACATCCTGGCGGGGGAGTCGGGCGCCAACACGCTCATCACCCTCAGGCTCGACGGCGAGGAGCACCTGGCGCTCGCCCGGCAGATCCAGCGGCATCCGACCCGGGGCGATCTCCTCCACGTCGACTTCATCCGCGTCCGGCGTGATGTCGCCGTCGCCGCCGAGATCCCCGTCCACCTGGTCGGCGAGCCCGAGGGCGTGCGGGACGGTGGCATCCTCGAGCAGCTCGTGTTCACGCTGAGCATCGAGGCCAAGCCCGAGGACATCCCACCCGGCGTCGAGGCCGACGTGTCCGCCCTGAACATCGGGGACCAGCTGCGCATCGCCGACCTGCGCCTACCGGCCGGCGTCGCCGTGCAGCAGGAGGCCGACGAGCTGGTCGTGCAGGTCATCGTGCCGCGTGTCGTCGAGGAGCCCGAGCCGGAAGAGGCCGAGGAGGGCGAGGAGATCGAGGGCGAGGCGGCGGAGGGCGAGGAAGGCGAGGCCGCGCCGGCCGCCGAAGGCGGCGAGGGCGGCGAGGCCGCGGCGTCCTCCGACGAGTCCTCCGAGAGCTGACCGCGTGCGGCTGCGGCCGCGCCGGGGGACGCCGGCCGACCTGCTCGTCGTCGGGCTCGGCAATCCGGGTGTCGAGTACCGAGGATCCCGCCACAACCTCGGCGCCGAGGTCGTCGAGCTGCTGGCCGAACGACACGGCGGCCGCCTGCGCAAGCGCAAGGAACGCGCGCTGGTCGACGAGGTCACGATCGACGGGGAGCGTGTCGCGCTCGCCGTCCCGTTGACCTACGTCAACGACTCCGGCAACGCCGTCGGCGCGCTCGTGCGACGGTTCGGCGTGACGCCCGAGCAGCTGGTCGTCGTCCACGACGAGCTCGACCTGCCCGTCGCCGAGCTCAAGGTGAAATCGGGTGGCGGGCTCGCCGGGCACAACGGGCTGCGGTCGATCGTCGAGCACCTGCACACCCAGGACTTCCAGCGGGTTCGTCTGGGCGTCGGCAAGCCGGTGTCGAAGGAGCGCGGCGCCGACCACGTGCTGAACCGGCTCGGCAAGCGTGAACGGGCTGAGGTCGACGTGACCGTCGAGCAGGCGGCCGATGCGGTGGAGACGATCGCGCGCGACGGTGTGGACGCCGCCATGAACCGCTTCAACTGAGGCGCCGTGGCCTCGGAGCGGGTGCCGTGGCGGACGCTCGCGTTCCTCGCGCTGGGCGCGGTCGCCGTCCGCCTGGGCTATCTCGTCGCGTTCGCCCGCGACTACCGGCCTCGTAGCGACGCGAACCACTACCAGGCGATCGCTTCGTCGGTGGCGAACGGCGACGGGTTCTCGGCCCTGTTCCCGTTCACGTACCTGCATCCGAGCGCGTTCCGCCCGCCGCTCTACCCGGCGGTGCTCGGCGCCGTGTACTGGGTCACGGGAGTGCACGTCGGCGTCGGCCAGCTCGTCAACGTCGCCCTCGGCGCCGCCGTCGTCGTCCTGGCCGCCGTGCTCGGCGCCCGGATCGCGGGGTACCGCGGCGGCCTGGCGGCCGGCATCGCGGTCGCGGTCTACCCGCCGCTCCTCGCCAACGACGTCGTGCTCCTGAGCGAGCCGCTGTCGCTCGTCCTGCTGCTCGCGATGATCCTGCTTCTGGTGCGCGATCGGCCGGCATGGGCGGGCGCGGTGTGCGGGCTGCTCGTGCTCACCCGGCCGAGCGCGCAGCTCCTCGTGCTCGTCGTCGCGGCCTGGCTCGTCTGGCGCGTCGGGTGGCGCGCCGCCGCCCGCTTCGCGGTGGTGACGATCGCGGTCGTCGCTCCGTGGATCGTGCGCAACTGGGTCGTCGTCGGGACCCCCACGATCGTCACGTCCAACGGCTTCAACCTCGTGTCGACGTATTCGTCCGAAGCGCAAGCCTCCGGCGGTTTCGCCGACGCCGTCTTCGACGGCCGCTTCACGCGCATCAACGACGAGAACCGCAACGAAGTCGAGCTCGACCGTGCCTACCGCGACCACGCCCTCGACGACGTCCGGGACGATCGAACGATCCCGGCGCGCGTGCTGGGGCACAACGTGGCCAACTTCTTCGAGTTCCGACCCGACAAGAACGAGAGTGCGGAGCGTTCCGACGGGCGCAACATCACGTTCCGCTCCGTGACGCTGCCGCTGTTCTACGTCGTGACGGTGGCCGGGCTGGTCGGCCTCTGGCGGTTCCGGCGCCGGCGAGGCGCCGAGCTGCTGCTCATACAGGCCGGGTACTTCGTCGTGGCCAGCCTCGTCACCATCGCGGTCCCGCGGCTGCGGGTTCCTCTTGATCTCGCGACCGCGATCGGCGCGGGGCTGCTCGTCGCCGAGCTGATCGCGCGGCGTGCGGGAGAACAGGTGGCACGGGCGGACGAGCGCCCGAGGCCTTCACCGCCGGCGCCGCCGTCGACCCGGCGGGCTCGCGTCCTGGTCGCGCTGGCGGTCGTCGCCGCGCTGGTGGTCGCGGCCGCCGGCGTCGCGTTCGCGCGAACCCGGGTGGAGGACAACGCCCGCACGCAGCTCGAGGAGAAGATCGCGCGGGACGGCCCCGCGGTGCAGCGCCTCGCCGGCGTGGACGCCGACGAGCTCGTGCGCGACGGCCCGGCGCCGACGCCCGCCGACTACCAGCGGGCCCAGACGCTCGCCGATCGGCTCTGGCTCCTGTCGCCCCGCCTGGCCGGCGGCACCCGGAGCAAGTCCGGCAACAGCGCCCGCGCGCTCGACGAGGCACTGCTCGAGCTCAAAGCGCTCGACCTCGTCACGAGC
>DATFXK010000345.1:0-15023 GCA_035316005.1 Acidimicrobiia bacterium
CCTCGCAGCAGCTGCTCGGCGAGCTCGAAGTCGGCGATGTCGCCCTGGACGAACGTGATCCGATCGGCGACGTCGTCGAGGTTCGGGCGGTTCCCGGCGTACGTCAGGAGGTCGAGGACGACGACGCGATCGCCGGGGTGCTCCTCGACCCAGTACCGCGTGAAGTTCGATCCGATGAACCCGGCGCCGCCGGTCACGAGGATGTTCATGACCGCCCTATGTTCGCAGGCCCATGTGCGGGCGCCACTGCGGCTCGATCTCCTTGCGCAGCGGGTTCGACTGATCCCGCTTGGACAGGGTGGGATCGGCGATGCCCCAGTCGGCACCGATGTCGGGGTCGTCCCATGCGACGCCGAGCTCGTCGGCCGGGTTGTAGTAGCAGTCGACGAGGTACGTGATCGTCATGTCGGTCAGCGACGCGAACCCGTGGGCAACACCGGGCGGGATGAACACGCCTCGATGGTCGTGGGTGCCGTCGGCCGTCTCGCCCAAGTCGAGCGTCAGGGTCGCGCCGTCGGTGGGCGAGCCGTCGCGCAGGTCGTGCAGGACGACGCGGACCCGTCCGCTGGCGACGTACCAGTAGTCGGCCTGGTGGAGGTGGTAGTGGAGGCCGACGACGGCGCCCGCCTGGCGGTCGCCGCGGTTGCCCTGGATCATCTCACGGCCGTTGGGGAACCACTCGCGCCGGTACGTCTCGACGAAGATCCCCCGCTCGTCGCGGTGCACCGTCGGCTCGACGATGTACACACCGGTGATGACGTCGGACTCGGTGACGGTTGCCATCAGTCCTACTTGTTGGCGCCGAAGCGGCGGACGAAGTCGTTGACCGAGTAGTACGCGTCGATCGACTCGCCGGCGTCGCCCCAGAAGCCCTCGATCACGTCGTACTCCATCACGCCGGCCTCGACGAAGTGGTTGTTCACGTCGGTGATCTCGAGCTCACCCCGCGCCGACGGCGCCAGCGTCGGGAGCACCGAGAACACCGTCCCGTCGTAGAAGTAGACACCGGTGACCGCGTACGGGCTCGGCGGGTCCTGCGGCTTCTCGGCGATGCTGCGGATGCGACCGTCGACGATCTCGGGAACGCCGAGGTGGCGGAGGTGGGCGGGGTCGCCGACCTCGGCGAGCAGCACGCGGGCGCCGCGCTCCTGGTGCTGGAAGCGCTCGACGGACGGCGCGATCGACCGCTCGAAGACGTTGTCGGCGAGCACGACGACGACCTTGTCGCCGTCGGCGAAGCGCTCGGCGAGGCCGAGGGCCTCGGCGATGCCACCCGGACGCTCCTGGTACGCGTACAGGAGCCGGTCGAGGCCCCATTCGTGGCCGTTGCCGAGCAGTCGCAGGAACTCGCCGGCGTGCGTGCCCCCAGTGACGACCATCGTCTCGGTCACACCCGCCCGGACGAGCGATTCGATGGCGTACGTGACCATGGGCCGGTCGTAGACCGGCAGCAGGTGCTTGTTCGTGATGCGGGTCAGTGGGTCGAGCCGGCTCCCCGTGCCGCCCGCGAGGATGACGCCTTTCAAGAGTGCTCCTTGGTCGCCCTCGTCAAGCTCGGGCTCCTGCTTCGGCGGTCGGCAAAGCCGCCGCCTCCGCGGCCGCTGAGGCTACCCGCGCCTTCGCGGAGGCTCTGGTTCGGGTCGCTCCGTGCCCTTCGCGGCGGTCCGCCGCGCGCCCAGGCCGGTCCGCAACCAGCGCAACCCGAAATGCGGATTGACCAGATGGGCGGCGAGCGAGAAGACACGCGACACGCCGAGGAGGCCCCGGTAGGCCGCGAAACGGATGCGACCCAGACCCTTCGACGGGCTGTGCGTTCGCCAGTAGGTGGTGTAGTCGCCACTGAAGTCCGCTGCTTCCTCGCTCGTGTAGTAGTAGGTCGCGACGGAGTTCCGCCGGTGACCTTCTTGCACGGGCTCGGAGAAGCCGTGGACCGACCGGTCGTCCGTCCGAAAGACGACCAACGTGCCGAAGCTGGGGACGACTTCCTTGACCTTCCGGTCCGACGTGTCGTCGTAAAACTCGAGAAGCCCACCGAACTCGCGCTTCCAATCGGGATTGAGGTACAGGAGCGCGTTGAGGTACCGGTACAAACGCAGGCGCGGGTAGATGTGGAAGTCGGTGTGAGGGCGAAGGACGCCACCCGGCCCGCTGCTGTGCAGGCCACCACCCTCGAAATAGGGATCCGGGATGAGCGCCTTGATGCCCGTCACCTCCTCGAGGAACATGAGGAAGGATCGCGAGTTCAACTCGACCAAGATGCGACGGAACGGCTCCGGGACGATCGCAAGGTCGGTCGCGAACAGCTTCCCCGGCTGATACTCGTCGTCGAACCTCAGCCAGCCTCTCCAGTCGCTGTCGGGAAAGCTCGACAAGATCTCGGGACCGACCCTGAGCATGTCGTGCAGCACGAGATGCGGAAACGGCTCGGCTTGCTCGAACTCGCGCCGCAAGCTCGCGCGCGCCGCATTGTCGAATCGACCGACGTCGAGGAGCTCGTCGGGCGTCACGGTTTCGGTGAGGGAAGCCTGCAATTCCAGCCTTGGCCTGTCGTTGCTTGGCTCGAGCGGGTCACAAACTACACGCCGTCGGCGGCGGCCCTCCATGGCGGCGTCGGTGCCGCGCCTGGCGTCACCCGGGACGCTGCTCGAGATCATCCCGTTCGATCTTCACCGTGTAACCGATCGAGCTCCGAAAGCCGCCCTCGTGGAGGAAGAGGCCCAAGCCGCTCCCCGCGCCCACCAATCCGGGTGGAGGGGCATGCAATTCGTCCTTCCACCACTCGCGGTCGAAGAACAGCTCCGCGATCTCGAGGTGGTGCGCCTCGTCGGTAAATACGAACGCCTCGGAGACGAGGAGTGGCCACAGATATCGAAGACACTCCTTCTCGGAAGTCGCGAGGTCGACATCGAGGTAGGCGAACACGACCGGTTCGTCGAACTCAGGGAGGGTGTCCGAGAAGTAGCCCTTGTGGAACTCGCACGCTTCGGGCGCACCGAAGCGCTTCACGTTGCTCCTGACCTCGTTCAAGGTCCCCGCGTAGGCGCCGGACTCGTACGTCCGGACGACACCTTCGGCCATCACGACATGGCCTGCATCGTCCGCGCCGGGCTCGGGAAGCCCCTCGAAGGAGTCGAATACATGGAGCTTTCGTCCGCAGAGCGCCGCCACCATCGAGAGGTTGACGGTGCTGCCGCCCTTGTACGCACCGCATTCGACGAGGACACCGGGAGTGTCGGGTGGCACGTTCAGGATCTCCGCCGCCATCAGCAAGTGCGAGATGAAATTGGATGCCGACGGCACTTGCGCGTTGTTCCGGATCATCCTGCCCAGAAGGCCGAGCTTGCGGGTCAGGCTGATGCCGTACGCGGCGCCCGTCTCTCGCCGGAAGTAGCGACGCGCCACGACGGGCAAGAGGAGGATGGTGACGAGCGCTGAGGGCAGACGCTTCGCAATCAGTCGCAGCATCGTGGGGTCACAAGCTACATGCGTGCGGCGGCGACAGCGGATTCCGCCGATGCGTCGCGCGTGGCGCGAGTCGGCCACAGCACCCATGCCGTGAAGACTGCAACCGCCGCCGCGTAGCCGAACGTCAAGAGGAGTACCGGCAGAATCGGAGGCAACCACTCGGCGTGTTGCCAGAACTGGAGCGCACCATCATATCCGACCGTATAGCGGCGAAGGTTCTGGGCGAACGCGAGGAATTGTGCGACGCCGGTCGCGATGCCCACCGTCAACAGGAACCGGGGCGTGACGAGGGCGCGTCCCCTCTCCGTCGCGGTGAGTGCGAACGCGGCGAGCAGGGGGACGCCGACGGCGAGCGGGAGGGTGTACCGCCCTTGCCAGAAGGTTACGGCCGTCCGGTCCGCCGCGGCCTCGAACACCACGGGCACGAGCATTGTGGCGGCCACGACAGCCAGGAGAAGCGCAACCCGCCGTCGAGACGCCCATGCAACCGCGACGAACACGAGGAAGGAGAGCGCAGCGGTCCACAGCAGCCACGTGAGCACCGGTGCCGGTGTGTCGAGCCACCCGAACCACCCGATCATCTCCCGATACCAATCGAAGGTCGACCCGATCGCGTGTTGAACGGCATCGAGCCGGGAGAGGTTGCCCGGAGGTCGATTCACGAGCGTCGCGTCGTTCGGCCGGACGACCAGATCCCAAGCCACCTGACCGATGACGCACGCCATCACGATGATGGCCCAGAGGCGAGCCCACGCCGATCGGGCGATCGTGCGCAGCGCGGCTCGGTTCGCGATGCCGAACACGGTGAGCGCGATCAGGCCGAGCCACAGCGGCCCCAGTTGGCGGCTGAGCGCGAGCGCGCAGGCGGCGATTCCGGTCGCCGTGACGAGCCGGTTCTCGACGCGTTCTCCGGACGTCGCGACGAGAACGATCCCGCAGGCCCACAGTGCGATCGACGCCGCGATCTCGACACCACTCGGATTCACCGAGCTGCCCATGAACAGGGCCATCGGCGTGACGGCGAGGACGAGTCCGGAGGCCAGCAGTGCGGGCGCCGCGGCCCGCCGCAAGGCGGTGATCGCCGTCGCTACGAACGCCCCGGTCATCAATGCGGTGAGCAACCGCATGACGTACACGGCTCCCGCTCCCGGCGATCGAATCCACGACGCCACGCCCGCGACCGCGTAGTACGCGGGAGGCGCGTCCGCAACGTAGGTTGACACGTCGACGTCGCGGCTCGAACCCGTGAGCCCGAAGCACGCCGCGATCCCTTGCGTGAACGCGAAGCACGGCGGGCCGCTCGCGGCCTGGTAGACCTCCGGTGCCCGAACGATCCGCACGCTGTTCCGTACATCGCGGAACGGCGTCTCGACGCGACCGGCGGGCTCCCGACCGGTGAGATCGCCATGCGCGAGCGCATCGGCTCGTATCACGTGCGCAGGCTCGTCCGGACTTGCGAACACCGGATTGGCGAGGACCCAGAGCGCCACGAGCGATGTGACGAGAACGAAGCTCGTCCACCACACGCGTCGCGAAGTCGCTCGAAGCTCACCGACGAGCCCTCCGACCTTCGCGGCGATCGATCCCGTTCGCACGGCGGCAGATCCTAGAGGGGGCGTTCGTTCGCCTTTGGATGCCCGTACAATTCCGTGATCATGGTTGCGGAGAACATCGGCGTCCCCCGCCCCACGGCGTCCCGAGCCGAGACCGAACGGACCTGCGGTCTGAGCGTCGTCCTCCCGTGCCTCAACGAGGCGGAGACGTTGGCGACATGCGTGACCAAGGCGCAGCGAGCCATGAAGGAACTCGGCGTCGACGGAGAAGTCGTCGTCGCTGACAACGGCAGCTCCGACGGTTCACAGGAGATCGCGCGACGTCTCGGTGCCCGCGTGATCGACGTACCGGTGAAGGGCTACGGGAGTGCGCTCTCCGCCGGGATCACCGCCGCGCGGTCGGAGTTCGTCCTCATGGCCGACGCCGACGATTCCTACGACCTCGGCGAGATCGGTCCGTTCTTCGACGCTCTCCATGGCGGGGCCGAGCTCGTCATGGGGAACCGGTTCCTCGGCGGCATCGAGCCCGGCGCGATGCCCAAGCTCAATCGATATCTGGGGAACCCCGTGCTGACGAAGGTGGGCCGCCTTCTCTTTCGCAGCGCCAGCGGTGACTTCCACTGCGGCATGCGGGCGTTTCGGCGCTCGAGCATCCTGTCGCTCGGTCTACGGACGGCGGGCATGGAGTTTGCGAGCGAGATGGTCGTCCGGGCGACGCTCGCGCGACTCCAGATCGTCGAGGTTCCCGTCACGTTGTCGCCCGACGGGCGCACGCGCCCTCCACACCTCCGGCCGTGGCGCGACGGGTGGCGCCACTTGCGATTCCTGTTCCTCTACAGCCCACGATGGCTCTTCCTCTATCCCGGCATCGCTCTCATGGTGGCCGGGACCGCGCTCGGCATCGCATTGCTCCCGGGCGCGTTGCATATCGGCAGCGTCGGGCTCGATGTGAACGCCTTCGTGTACTGCGCGGTTGCGGTGATCATCGGCTACCAGGCGGTGACCTTCTCCGTCTTCGCACGGACGTTCGCGGCGAGCCAAGGCCTCCTGCCGCCGAACAAGGCGATGGAACGGCTCTTCCGCGTCGTCACGCTCGAGGTCGGGCTGGCCGTCGGCTTGATCCTCTTCCTCGCCGGGCTCGGGCTCTCCATCTACACCGTGGCATTTTGGAGCGGAAGGTCGTTCGGCGCGCTCAGCACGTCGTCGACGATCCGCCTCGTGGTCCCGGCGGCCACGTTCATGATCCTCGGGCTCGAGACGGTGCTGGCGAGCTTCTTCCTGAGCATTCTCGGTATCACCCGGCGCTGACGATGCCTCGGGAAACGTCGGATGGGTTCGGCACTGCCGCGCCGACCGTTTCGGCGGTCGTGCTCTCCTACCGAGATGAGCCATGGCTCGAGCGGTGTGTCCACGCCTTGCTTCAGTCGAAAGGAGTGGACGTCGAGGTCGTCCTGGTCGACAACGGGTGCACGGACGGCGCGGTCGACCGCCTCGCGCCGACTCCGGGTGTCACCGTGCTGCGCCCGGGCGAGAACCTCGGCTTTGCCGGGGGGTGCAATGCCGGAGCGGCGCGTGCGACCGGAGAGTTTCTTGCCCTGATCAACGGGGACCTTGTCGTCGAGACGGACGCGTTGTCAGAGCTCGTCGCAAGTGCCGAGAAGCCGGGTGTCGGCGTCGCTCAGCCAAGCATTCGGTTGTCGGACGATCCCAGTCGGCTGAACTCGGACGGCAACGAGGTGCACTTCCTCGGATTCAGCTGGTGCGGGAGCTTCGGCGAACCGGCGACGAAGCGAACTGCACCGCGCGCGATCACGAGCGTCATGGGCGCCGCGATGGTGATCCGGCGCGGGCTGTGGGAAGAGCTGGGCGGATTCGAGCCGCGCTACTTCGCCTACCACGAGGACGTCGAGCTGTGCCGACGGTGCTTGCTCCGAGGCCTCGAGCTCGTCAACGTCCCGAGCGCGGTCGTTGTGCATCGGTACGAGTTCGGGCGAGAGTCGAGCAAGCTCTACCTGTCGGAACGCAACCGGCTCCTCTTTGTGCTGACGTCGTACGAGGTGAGAACGCTGCTTCTGCTCGCGCTGCCCTTGATCGTCGTCGAGATCGCGGCACTCGTCGGCGCAGCGGCAACTCGAACCGCGGGTGCGAAGCTGGCGGGATGGGCGTGGCTCCTCCGAAACCGGCGCTGGATGGCGGAGCGGCGCAAGCTCCTCCAATCGGAGCGGCTCGTTCCGGACGCGCACGTGGTACACCTCTTTGCCACTCGGCTCCGAGCGGGGAACTTCCCGCTCCCGGGATGGATGAAGCCCTTCGATTCGCTCCTCGCGCTCTACTGGTCGGTGGCGAGGCGGTTCCTCACGCCGGCGTGAGCTGCTGGCGAGCCAGCTGGTCGGGGAGCGGCTGTGCTCGTTCTTCCAGGCCGGGCACGGCGGCGAGGAGCCAGACCAAGAACCCGCTCACGACGAGGCCGAACAAGATGGTGAGCAGGAGCGGTGAAAGCGGTGGGGCCCATCTGGGGCTCTTCCAGAACTGGAACGCCCCGTCGTAACCGACCGTGAAACGGCGGAGATTCTGGGCGAAGGCGAGCAGTTGGGCGACGCCGATGACTGCGCCGATTGCCACGAGGAACCTGGAGCTGACCAGTTCGCGGCCGCGGTCGGTGGCGGCGAGTGCGAAGGCGGCGAAGATCGGAACGCCCACGGCGAGCGGGAGCGTGTAGCGCCCCTGCCAGTTCACGCCCCCGCCGTCGTTGTACGTCGAGCTCTCGATCACGATCGGCACGACGATGGCTGCTGCCAGTACCGCGAGCAGCACCAGCAGGTTCCGCCTCGTCACCCAGAGCACGGCGGCAAACAAGAGGAACACGATCCCGGCCGTCCACGGGATCCATGTGAGCGCCGGCGTGGGGGAGTCACCCCATCCGAAGACTCCGATCATCTCGTGATAGCGGAAGAAGTATCGGCCGGTGACGATTCGGACGACGTCGGTGGGGTCGGCGTGCATCGGCGGTCGACCTTCCGCCGCCACATCGAGCGGGTACTTGGCGTTCCAGGCCAGCTGGGCGAGGCACGAGGCGACGATCAGCAGCCCCCACACCCGGGCCCAGTTCGACCGCAGGAGATTGCCGAGCGCGGCCCGGTTCGCGAATCCCAGCAAGCCGAGCCCAATGAGCCCCAGCCAGAGTGGCGCCAATTGGCGGCTGAGGGCCATGGCGCAGCCTGAGATGCCCAACCCGGTGACGAGCCACTTGTCGACGCGGACTTCAGCTCTCGAGACGAGGGCGAGGCCACAGGTCCAGACGGCGATGGCGGCGGCGATCTCGAGGGCGCTCGGGTTCACGACGCTGGCCACGAAGAGGACCATGGGTGTGAGCGCGAAGGCGAGCCCGACGACGACCACCCTCGGAGCTCGCGAGAGTCGGGTTGCGGTGATCGCCGTCGCGATCAGCGCACTCGCGAGCAGAGCGCTGAGAAAGCGCATCAGGTACACCACCCCGGACCCCGGTCTACCGACCCACGACGCGAGACCCACGAACGCGTAGTACGCCGGAGGATGGCGCGCGACATAGGTCGCATCGTCGGTCTCGCGAGTCGATCCGGTGAAGTGGAGGCACTCCGCGGTGTAGTCGCGCTTGAACGCGAAGCACGTGTTCGAGCTCGCGATCCCGTAGATGGCCGGGACCCGAACCATGAGAAAGTCTTTTCGCTCGTCACGGAGCTCGTGACGGAGCCTCGGGCTGAGCTTCTCCCCGGTGAGCTGGCCGTGATCGAGCGCAGCCGCCTTGATGACGTGGGCGGGTTCGTCGGGGCCGGCGTAGAGCGGGTCGGCGACGACCCAGAGCCCGGTGAGAGCGGCGAGGAGCGCGAAGCTCGTCCACCAGACGCGCGGAGTGCTCGACGTCAGGCCGCCTCGCAACGATCTCAGTCGCGCGAGGACGCGTTCCGAAGCCATGGCGGCCCGATCCTAGAGGCGCACGTCAGCGGGACGACCTCACCTGCACAGCTCTCTAACGGCTCGTGCGGGGTCCTCCGGTATCCGGAAGGTCGTGAGGTGAAAGGAATCCCAGAAGTTGCTCCATGCGCGGCGCGGCCCGAACTGCGCAGTCACGGCGTCGAGGAGCTCCGGGACCGAGCCGCAGCGCAGGCTGCGGCGCGCGTCGCGCAAGTCGCGCGGTTCAAAGGGAGCAGGGGCTGCGTAGCGGGCAACATCCCACACTTCTGTGTGCCGCTTGTCGTGGCCCGCCCACCCGTGAGAGGGATAGTTGGCCGGTGGCGGCGGTACCCGAAAGTGCGAGCCGAGCGCGGTGGAGAGGCCCAACGAATCGACCACGAACACCTTTGGGCCCGCGGCGTAACCGTAGAGGCCCAACGTGAGGACAACCGACACGATGGGCGTTTCGACGACGCCGTTCTTCAGCGGGAGCAAGACAGCGGTGTTCAGGCCGAGAACGAGGCCTCGACCGCCGAGTTCTGCCACCCTCCGCGCCGCGAGCCCCCCTCGTTCTGACTCCAGCGCGCCGTCGCGGTAGTCCTCGATCCTGATGGGGTTCGCGCGACCCGAGCCCGTCACGTAGAAGGCCCGCTCGTCGGTGATGCCGGTGCCGGGTACGCCGTCGTAGGTGGGGCGGAGCACGAGCGCGGAAACGAGTATCCACGGCGCGAGAAGCACGGCGGGGATCCACCGCCAACCGCGGACGAAGACGACCGCGAGCGGCAACAACAGGCAGAGCAAGGAAGGCAGCAACATCCGTGCATGCATGAAGTCGCCACCCACTCGAACGACGTACAGCGCGTGCGCGAGGCCTCCCGCGATCGGAGCGGCGATGAGAATCGATTCGGTCCGTGATCCACGAACGCGTACGTACTGGACCAGCGGGATGAGGCCCAGGGCCACCAACAGGAGCAGGGGGATCCACAGGCGATAGGGCCGCACGGTGTCGAGCAGGTATCCCCAACCGCGGGTCCACTCGCTCGCTCCTGCCTCCTTCGCGAGGGCGGTGTTCGGGACCAACGCGGCGTAATAGGCCATGCGGAAGACCTGATACGCCAGCGGCAGCGCCAGCGCCCAGGCGATCACCCGGCCGCGAGCGCGCCACGACGCTTCCGCGACCAGGAGGACCGCGAGGAACGCGACCGTCATGATGCCGAGGTCCGGCCGGACGAGTGGCCCGAGGCCGATGAGCATGCATGCTCCGATCGAGGCGGTCTTCGCCCTTTGGTTCGGTGCTCGTTGCGGAAGGACGCGACGACACAGCGTCCACCAGGACGCTCCGAGCCACGCGACTCCGAGGGCGTTGTCCAGCCCAGACGTCGCGAAGTCCCACACCGGAGGCAAGGCGGCGAAGACGAGCAACCCCGCCGGGAAGCTGAAACCGTCGCCGACGAGCTCGCGCCAGAGTCGATTCGCTCCGGCGGCGGCAAACACGAACCCGAGCGCCGTGAGGATCAGCCCCGACGCGACCGCGATCCATTCCACCCGCAACGGGAGCACGAGGTCCAGCAAGGACAGAAGCGCGAGCCAGAGCGGACTCGTGAACGCCTCGACCCGCTCGCCGGCGTTGAAGACCGGGCCGTTGCCGTGTCGGATCTGATCGACATACCGGAAGTTGATGAAGCCGTCGTCGGAGATCCATCTCCGCTGCCACCCCATGACCAAGACGATGACGACGGGAACCAGCACCGTGACGACGGCGGTGATCCGCCGACGATCGGTTGCGACGGCTTGCGTCGTCGATCGGACGCGATCCGCCAGTCCGACCGCCATGGGCGGCTAGCGCGATCGGGCGCCGACCAAAGCCTCGTACAACGCGACGTGGCGGTCGGTGACAGCGCCGATTGAGAAATGATCGCGGATGAGGGCTCGCTGGCCGTCACCGACGCGCCATGCAAGGTCACGATCGTCGAGCAGACGAATGATCGCCTCGGCCAACGCTCTCGCGTCATCGGGCGGCACGATGACGATGTTGTCCCAGGAGCGGAGCCGGATCCCGGGGAAGTTGTCGTCCCGCACCACGGACACGACCGGGACCCTCGCCGCCATCACCTCGAGGCTCGCGGTCCCGAGACCGTAACCCTGAAAATCGTGGCCTTCGACGTCGGCGGCGGCGACGAACGCGGGGACGGCCTCGCGCGGGACACCCCCCGTGACGACCAGGTTGTCCCGCACGCCGAGCTGCTCGGCGAGGGTGAGGAATCGGTCGTCGTAGACATTTCCGACGACCAAGACCGCGACGTCGGGCCGCTTCTCGACGAGATAGGGCATCGCCTCCACGAGCGCCAACCGGTCACGCAATGGAATCACATGACCGATCGACAAGACGACCGGCCGATCGCCGAGGTCGAACTCCTCTCGGACGGTGTGCCCGTCGACGCCCCGGAGGCGGTCGGGGTCGATGCCGATGGGGATCGACGTGACGCGGTCGGGGGGAAGGCGGTAGCGGCGCCGCACATATGCCTGCATGAACGAGTCGCACGTCACGACGTGCGGCGCGCCGATGCCGATGAATGGCCGAGCGAGCGACATGTCCGCGAGCCAGAGCGCGAACTGATACGCGGGGAGGGTGTGAATCAATGGTGTGTGCACCGTGAGGACCGTCGGCACTCGGCGTCGCCGCGCCCAGATCGCCGACATCCAGGTCAGATCGAAGAACTGTCCGTGCTGGTGCACGACGTCGGGCTCGAAGTCGTCGAGCAGGCGGGCAAGCCGCCGATAGTTGCGTGGTGACATCGTGAACGCGACGTCGTAGTTCATTGCGATCTTGAGTCTGGGCAGCGACCAGCTCGGCAGACGGACGACGCGGTACCCGTGGCGATGCTCCTCCGACGGGGCATCTCCGTACGCCGACGCCACCACCAGGACCTCGTGGCCCTTGACAGTGAGCTGCCTTGCGAGCTCGTCGGTGATGTGCGCGCTGCCACTCGTGCGCGGGAGAAAGAAGTTGTTGACGAGGGCGATTCGCATCGACGTCAGGGGCGACGCAGGGTCACGGCGTGAGGGTCGAGCCGCCGAATTCCACTGCCTGGGCCGTGAGCCGATGTGGGGCATCGAGCGACGCGAGCTCTTCCGCGGCGTCGGCATCCCCCCGTGCCAGATCGAGGAAGTGCGCGAGCTGGCCGGCGAGCGGCTCGCTCGCCGTTGTGAGGGCGGGAATGTCGATGACGGTCTGCTGGCGGTACCCGCCGCTGGCGCTCTCGATGAGTTCGGCGCCGACGTGCCGGTACACGGTCACGTCCCTCCGGAACAGGTCGATCTCGACAAGGCGGTCGAGCTCTGCGATGTGCATCATCCGCAGCTTGCGCTGCGAGACGCGACTCGCAGACAGGGACGCCACGCACCCGGTCTCGAACTGCATGCTCACCTCGGCGACGTCCTCGGCGTGCGCGGCCGATTTCGGGTGACAGTGGCCAAGCTGTGCACGTACCTCGACGGGCTTGGCGTCGGTGAACCGGAGTACGAGGTCGATGTCGTGGATGAGGAGGTCGTAGGCGACGCCCGTCGCGATCCGATCGGCATACGGCGAATGGCGGACGGAAGTGATGTGGATGGGCTCATCGACGATGGTCATCGCGGTCATGACCGCAGGATTGAATCGCTCGAGAAGCCCGCACATCAGCGGTACGCCTCGTCGGCGCGCCTCGTCGATCAGCTGGTGCGTCTCGTCGGCATCCTCCGACAACGGTTTCTCCACCAGCACCGGCTTGCCGGCGGCGATCGCCTGCTGGCCCCATTCGGCATGGGTCTCGGTGGGGCTGGCGACGATGACGGCGTCGAACGGGCCGAGATCGTCGAGCTTCGGCAGCCACCGGGTGCGAAATCGCTCCGCGACCGGCATGCCCGCGCCCTCGTTCGGGTCGATGATGCAGCTGAGCTCGGCGTCCGGTGATTGACTCACGACGCGCGCGTGCAGCGAGCCCATGAGGCCCGCGCCGATGAGAGCAACTCGGATGCGCTGTGTGCCGGGGACCGTCATATCAGCAGGCCGATAGGCCGCTGAAAGAGGATAGCGATCGCGACCGGAGTACCGCGACGTCAACCTCTGAGTGCCGTCCGCACGGAGGTCACGATTCGCTCGAGATCGTCGTCGGAGAGCAACGGATGCACCGGTAAGGAGAGGACCTCGCCGGAGACCCGCTCGGCGACGGGCATCGGATCGACGACCACCCGCGGATGACGCCGGTAACAGTCGGCGTCGTAGACCACTCGCGGATAGTGCACTGCGGTCTCGATTCCCTGTTTCGCCATTCGAGCCGCAAGCTGGTCCCGGTCGAGCCGAGCTTCGTCGGTCACGCGAACCGAGTACTGATGGAACACATGTATCCGGTCGGGCTTGACGACCGGTGTCACGAGCCCGGTCAGATCCGAGAGCCCCTCCGACAGTCGCGACGCGTTGCGTGCGCGCCGGGTGTTCAGGTCGTCGAGGCGGTCGAGCTGAGGCAACGCGAGCGCGGCTTGGATGTCGGTGAGCCGGTAGTTGTGCCCGGGGAGCTCGTATTCGTAGCGCGCTCGCATCCCCTGGTTGCGCAGGATGCGGAGACGGTCGGCAATCTCGTCGTCGTCCGTCGTGATGATGCCGCCTTCTCCCGTCGCGACGTTCTTCGTCGCATAGAACGAGAAGCAACCGACTCCGAACGACCCGACGGGCCGGCCCCGCAACGAGGCGCCGTGTGCCTGGGCGGCGTCCTCGACGACGGCAGCCTGGTGCCGAGCCGCGAGCAGCGAGATCCGGTCCATCGCTGCAGCTTGACCGTACAGATCGACCGGGATCACCGCTCGGGTTCCGTCCGTGATACGCCGCGCGAGCTCCGCCGGGTCGAGGGTGTAGTCGTCGATGTCGATGTCGGAGAAGCGAGCGGTCGCGCCGGCTTCGAGGATCGCGTTCAGGGTGGCGGCGAACGTGAACGGCGTCGTGATCACCTCGTCGCCCTCGCCGATTCCGAGCGCTTCCAGCGCGAGGACGAGGGCGGCCGTTCCCGAGCTGACGGCGACGGCGTGACGAGTCGAGCAACGGGCGGCAAACGCCTCCTCGAGCCGGCCCACCACCGGCCCCTGCACGAGATGGCCCGATCGCAACACCTCCAGGACGAGCTGCTCCTCGGCGTCGCCGAGCTCGACCCTGGTGATGGCGATGGGTCTGGTCACGAGCTCGGACTCAGATCTTCGACGTCGACCGCGTGCGCGCCCAATCGCCGGGCGAACTCGAGCTCCCAGTCGGTGTCACCGACGTAGACGACGCCGTCGTCGGCTCGCGCCGAGGCCGTTGCGTCGACACACCGGGCGAGACCGCGGGCGAACACGGCGTAGTCACGCTTCGGGCCCGCGAGCGACTCGCGGCCGACGACGATCGCCGTGCGGGATTCGAGAACGCCAAACCTTTTGAGGAACGTCGAGATCGCGAGCTCGGAATTCGACGAAAGAACCGCGAACGCCGTGCTCTGTTCGAGGATTGCCCGCACCGGCTCGATGGGCGACGCGCGCTGCGCTGCGTCGACCTCCGCGTCGCGGACGATCGCCCACTTGTCTGCATCACCTGATCTCCAGATCTCGTCGATACGCTCGACGTGCAGTCGCCCGCGCAGATCGTCCCAGGCGACGGGAAGGTGCGCGAGAGTGCCGTCGAAGTCAACGACCGGGGCTGGGCCAAGCATCGAGCTCGTCACCGGGCACCAATACGTAGCCCATGTCGACCATGCGGATCCAGAACAGGTCGGGCGGAAGTGGTGAAGAGCCTCGGCGGGTCGGCCGGTCACCGAGCGCACACCCGATGAGCATTTCGGGCATGTTGAGGCCGGCGGCGGCGAAGAAGTTCGACGTCGTGAAGAACCGTCCCGCGTTGATCTCGGTGACCTTTGCCATCCCGTCGGCGGACTGCTTGATGTCCACGCAGTACGCACCACGCGGCTCGGAGTCGAGCGCGCGAATCGCGTCCATCGCGAGCGCGTCGACCGCCGGCTCGTCGACCGTGCGTGCCACGGCGGGCGTCGAGGTCTGCCCGCTGGGCGTCAGGTG
>DATFXK010000346.1:0-2392 GCA_035316005.1 Acidimicrobiia bacterium
GAGAATCTCGAGGTGATGTATGGCGGCATCCGGCCGAGCGACATGCTGCAGAGCATGGGCCTCGCCTGTGCGATGGGCATGCCGCTCGAGCGCGTCTTCGCCAGCGACGAGCGCGAGCGCTTCACCATTCTCGACGCGCCCGCCTGGGCGAAGGACGGCGGCGAGCGACTGACCTTCAACACCGAGAACAAGGTGGGACGGGCGCTGCTCTTCCCCACCTTCATGCTGTCGGGCGGCACGTTTCTTCCTCACCTGGCCCCCGCCGTGTGCCAGGTCTACAACGACTGGATGCTGCGGGAATATTGCGCCGAATCCGGCGGCCGCCTGATTCCCGCCGCGGCGCTGCCCACCATCGACGTCGACGCCTCGGTCGCGGAGGTCAGGCGGGTCGCAGAGCTCGGCTTCCAGGTGGCCTTCATCCGCACCAACTCGGTGCACGGCAAGAAGTACTCGCACCCGAGCTTCGACCCCCTCTGGCAGGCGATCGTCGACACCGGCATGAAGCTCGGGCTGCACCCGCTGCCGATGTGGGACCAGGATGGAACCTCGAAGGGCTACCGGCTCCCCGACATCATGGCCGCGTCGTGCCTCGGCTTCCCGATGGACATGATCCACACCCTCTACGACATGATGTCGGGTGGCGTGTTCGATCGCTTCCCCGGCATGCCCACGATGATCCTCGAGGCGGGAGTCGGCTGGCTGCCCTCCATGTTCGAACGCTTCGAGGAACACCGCGAGATGTTCGGCAGGCTCAAGTCGCCAACGTGGAAGACGTCGCCCATGGACATCTTCGAGCGACAGATGATGGTGACCATCGAGGCCTGCGAGGAGACGGATCTGCGGATCGCGCTCGAGTTCCTGCCAGCCGATCACGTCGCGCTCGCCTCCGACTGGCCGCACTACGATGGCACGCCCGACCTGCTGGCCGGGTTCGAGCAGGCGGCCGCGAAGGCCGGCATCGACACGGCCGACGCGGAGATGCTCGCCACCGGCACGTTCGAGAAGTGGTTTCCGTCACGTTGAGCGGCGACCGATGACGTGGGGCGTGGCAGCGAACGCGGCGGCGACGCCGGACCGCACCGCGCTCGTCTGCGGGACGCGACGACTCACCTACGGCGAGCTCGATCGCTGGGTGAATCGCATCGCCGGCGCGCTCGCGGCGCACGGACTCGGTCCGGGAGGCCGCGTGGCGGTCCTCCTCCCCAACGGCCCCGAGTTCCTCGCGGTGACGCACGGCGCCGCCAAGCTCGGCGCCCTCGCGGTACCGATCAACTGGCGCTGGCGGCGTGGCGAGATCGCCTACGTGCTCGAGGACGCCGCGCCCGACGTGTTCGTCTTCGACCGGACGTTCCTCGAGGAGGGGGCGCCGGCGCGGGACGCTGCGGGCAGGCCGGCGCCCGAGCGCTGCCTGGTCGTCGGCGGCGCGCCGAGCGGGCTCGGGTCCTTCGAGGACGCCGTCGCGGCGGCGTCGGACACGCCCCCGGCGAGCGCCACGCTGGGCGGCTTCAACATCCTGGTCTACACCTCCGGCACCACCGGTCGTCCGAAGGGCGTGATGCATCCCACCTTCGAGCCGAAGGTGGGCTTCGAGTCGCAGAAGCGTCTCGTCGAGCTCTGGGGCTTCAGGCCGTCGGACGTGCACCTGGTCGCGGGCCCCATGTACCACACGATGCCGAACGCGTACGCGGCCCAGCATCTCTTCGTCGGCGCGACGGTCGTCATCATGCCGCGCTTCGACGCCGAGGAGTGCCTGCGATTGATGGCGTCCGAGCGCGTCACCACCAGCAGCATGGTCCCGGCGCACTTCATCCGCATCCTGGAGCTGCCGCCGGAGGTCCGCGCGCGCTTCGACGTCTCGAGCGTGCGCAAGATCCTGCACGCGGCGGCGCCGTGTCCGCCCGACGTGAAGCGACGGATCATGGAGGTCTTCCCGCCGGGCGCCATCTGGGAGTTCTACGGGGCCACCGAGGGACCCGGCACGATCATCTCGCCCGACGAGTGGCTCGAGCGGCCAGGCAGTGTGGGGCGCCCCTGGCCCGGCATCACGGTCAAGATCCTCGACGAGGAGGGCAATGCGCTCGGTCCCGGCGAGGCGGGAACGATCTACCTGTCGTCGCTCGGCACGGGAAAATTCTCGTATCACAACGCGCCCGAGAAGACGGCCGCCGCGTTCCGCGGAGACTTCTTCACGGTGGGCGACGTGGGCTGGCTCGACGCCGACGGCTATCTCTTCATCGCCGACCGGCGCACGGACATGGTGATCTCCGGCGGCGTCAACATCTATCCGGCCGAGATCGAAGCGGTGCTGCTCGAGCACCCCGATGTCGTCGACGCCGCCGTGTTCGGCGTCCCCGATGACCGGTGGGGCGAGTCGCTGGCGGCCGTCATCGAG
>DATFXK010000347.1:0-4180 GCA_035316005.1 Acidimicrobiia bacterium
CTCGAGGTACTTCTGCAGCTCGGGCTGCCGGGAGTGGGTGCGGGTCCAGTGGTGCGGCTTGAACGAGAAGCAGTAGAGGTGCGACGGGACGTCGACCTCGGCGCCGGGGTACGTGTTGTCCCACCACGTGCCGCCGATCCCGAGCGACGACTCGTAGATCGTGAACGTGTGGACGCCGGCTCGCTTCAGCTTCACGCCGGTTGCGATCCCGCCGACTCCGGCGCCGATCACCACGACCCTCGGCGTCCCGGCGGGCCCGAAGAGCTCGGCGGCGGTGGGCTTCATCGCGACGTCGTCGACCCTGCTCGCGCCGCCATCCGGTAGCGGATCGGCAGGTGCTTGATGCTGCCGTTGGTGATCGAGCTCAGGCGCTCCACCGGGCCCGACACCTCGAACGACTCGAGGCGGTCGAGAAGGAGCCCGTAGACGATCTCGAGCTCGACGCGCGCGAGTAGAGCCCCCATACAGAAGTGCTCGCCGAACCCGAACGTGAGGTGCGAGTTCGGACGGCGGTCCACGCGGAACGCGAACGGATCCTCGAAGACCTCCTCGTCTCGATTCGCCGACGCGAAGTAGAGCGCCACCTGATCGCCGGCGCGGATCTTCTCGCCGCGGAGCTCGTAGTCCTCGGTTGCAACCCGCGTGAAATGACTGATGGGGCTGACCCACCGCAGGATCTCTTCGACGGCATCCGGCAGCAGCTCCCGGCGGGCACGCAGCTTCTCCCACTCCTCCAGATGCTCGTTGAACGCGAGCAGGCCGCCGCTGATGGCATTGCGGGTGGTCTCGTTGCCGGCCTCGACGAGCAGCTCGCAGTACAACGCGAGCTGCAGCGGTGTCAGTGGCTTCCCCTCGACCTCGGTGGAGACGAGCTCGCTCACCAGGTCGTCGCGCGGGTCGCTCCGGCGCTGCTCGACTAATTGACTGAAGTACACGTGCACCTCGCTCCGCGCCCGTTTGATCGTCTGGCCCGGGGTCTCGCCGGGGCGCCGGAACTCCGGGTCCTCCTTGCCGATCACCTCGTTCGTCCAGCGGAACAGCAGATCCCAATCCTCGCGGGGCACGCCGAGAAACGACGCGATCACCGCGAGCGGGAACGGCGCCGCGATGCGCTCGACGAAGTCGAGCTCCCCTGAGCTCCCGGCGGGCGCCGCCGTGCCGACGATCTCCTCCGCGATGTGCTCGAGATCGCCGCGACGGGAGCGGACGCCCCGGGGCGTGAAGCGGGCGTTCGCGGCGCGGCGCATCGGCCCGTGGCGCGGTGGATCCAGCATCACCACCAGATCGGTCGGCGGCACGACCTCACCGGCACGGTGGAGAGCGATCCCCTGCGCACTCGAGAACCGCAACGGCTGTTTCGCGATCTCCATGACGTCGGCGTGCTTCGTGATCGCCCAGAACGGCTCGAATCCCTCCGGAGCGAGGTACGCGACCGGCGCTTCGGCGCGGAGTCGTGTCCAGACGTCGTGTGGATATCCGCGGCGGGCGTACCGGTCCGGATCGACGAGCTCGAAGGGGTCGATGTCGACGGTCGTCATCGTCGGGGCTCCCTCGGCAGCCCGAGCAGACGCTCACCGATGATGTTGCGCTGGATCTCGCTCGTACCGCCCTGGATCGAGTTGGCGCGCGACGCCAGCAGCTGGTGCACCCACCGGCCGCGATCGACGGCCTGCTCGTCATCGGCCGTAAGCAGCGCGTCCGGCCCGAGTACCGTGACGGCGGTGTCAGCAAGCCGCTGGCTCATGCCCGCCCAGAACAGCTTCACGAGGCTGGACTCCGCACCGAGCTCCTTACCGCGCGAAAGCCGAGCGAGCGTGCGCGCGTTGTGCAATCGGAAGAGCTCGACGTCCATCCAGACCTGCGCGAGCCGCTGGCGCGCGACCGGATCAGCGTTCCGACCGCGCCGCGCGCCGGAGTGCGTCAGCGCGTCGAACGCGACCTCGTGGAGCACCTGCTCCTTCCAGATGAACGACGCGCCGCGCTCGTTGGCGAGCGTCGTGTTGGCGACCCGCCAGCCCTCGTGCTCGGGTCCGATCAGGTTCTCGGACGGGACCTCGACATCGTCGAGGAAGACCTCGTTGAATTCGCTGTCGCCGGTGATCTGGCGCAGGGGCCGGACCTCGACACCGGTCGCGCCCATCGGGATCGCGAGCATCGAGATCCCCTTGTGCGGAGGCGCGGACGGCTCCGTCCGCACCAGCCCGATCCCCCAGTTCGCCCACCGGGCATGTGACGACCAGACCTTCTGACCCGTCACGATGTAGGTGTCGCCGCGCTTCTCCGCTCGTGTCGTCAGCGACGCGAGATCACTCCCGGCGTCCGGTTCGCTGAAGAGCTGGCACCAGATGTCGTCGCCCGACAGGATCCTCGACATCCATCGCCGCCGTTGGTCCTCGGTGCCGTGGGTCATCAGCGTGGGCCCCACCAGGCTCACGCCCGCCCGTCCCAGGATCGGCGGCGCGCCGGCGCGGGCCAGCTCCTGGTTGTAGACCGCGACCTGCGCGAGGGACGCTCCCCGACCGCCGTACTCGACCGGCCAGTGGACCCCCACCCAACGACCGGCGTGCAGCGTCTGCTGCCACTTCCGCAACAGCTCGGCGTCCTCGAAGGTCGCCGCGACCTCGACGTCGGGCGGCGTGTGCTCCCGCAGCCAGGAGCGGAGCTCCTCGCGGAACCGGTCGGGTTTCGTCACGGACGTCCCGCGGACCACGACACGGACTTCAGCTGGGTGAACTCGAGCATCCCGTAGTCGCCGAACTCGCGGCCGATGCCCGACTGCTTGTAGCCGCCGAAGGGGGCCCACGGGCTCGGTCCGCCACCGCCGCCGTTGATGGTGACGGTCCCGGCCCGGATCTTCCGGGCCAGCTCGAAGGCCCGCGTGGGCTTGGGGTGCCAGAGGGACGCCGCGAGCCCGTACCTCGTGTCGTTGGCGATGGCCACGGCCTCGTCTTCGCCCTCGAACGGGATCACGACGCCGACGGGGCCGAAGATCTCGTCCTGGGCGACCGTCATCGAGTTGTCGACGTCGGCGAACAGCGTGGGCTCGACGAAGAAGCCGCGTGGCAGGTCGGCAGGCCGGCCACCGCCGCACACGAGCCGCGCACCCTCGGCCGTTCCGCGGGCGACGTACCGCGCGACACGCTCGCGCTGTGTCTCGCGGATCAGCGGCCCCATGCCCGTCGTCGCCTCGGTCGGATCGCCCACCTTCATCTTGCCGAGAGCCGCCGCGAGCCCGTCGACGACGTCGTCGTACACGCTGCGCTCGGCGAGGATGCGCGTCGGCAACGCGCACCCCTGCCCGGCATGGATCGTGAATGTGTACGCGGCGGCGGCCGCGAACGTCCTCAGGTCGGAGCCAGCGAACACGATGTTCGGCGATTTGCCACCCAGCTCGAGCAAGACCTTCTTCAGGCCGTCGGCGGCTTGCTTCATGATCTGCTTGCCCACGACGTCGGAGCCGGTGAAGCTCACCATGTCGACGTCGGGGTGGGTGGTGAGGCGCTCGCTCTCGGCCACGCCTCCGGTAACGACGTTGAGCACACCCGGCAGCAGGTCGGCGGCGTCGGCGATCTCGCCCAGCACCAACGCCTCGATCGGTGTGTACGGCGAAGGCTTGAGCACGACGGTGTTGCCGACCGCGAGCGCGGGCAGCAGCTTGGCCAGGTTCAGGTACAGCGGGTAGTTGAAGGCGGTGATCGCGGCCACCACCCCGACGGGCTCCTTCAGGACGACGCCCTGTCCGACGCCGCGGGGACCGACCTGCGGCGGCAGCGGGTCCTCGTAAGGGAAGGTCGCCGCCCGCTCCGCGAACCAGAACGAGAACTGCAACGGCACACCGAGCTGGAAGACTTCGGCGATCGGACGTGCCGCACCAGCCTCGGCGATGATCAGGTCGACGAGCTCGCGGCGCCGGTCGGCGATCGCCTGGACGAAGCGCACGAGGGCGTCGGAGCGCTCGCGCGGCGACATCCGCGGCCACGGCCCGTCCTCGAACGCGCGCCGGGCCGCAGAGACCGCGCGATCGACGTCGTCGATGGACGCCTGCGGCACCGTCGTGATCACGTCCTCGGTGGCGGGATTGATCACCTCGAGCTCGTCATCGCTCGATCCGTCGACCCACTTCCCGTCGATGTACAGCTGACGGCTCTTCAGCGCGGTGGCCATTGGCCGAACCTTTCGT
>DATFXK010000348.1:0-11952 GCA_035316005.1 Acidimicrobiia bacterium
ATCCTGCTCATCGGCCCCACCGGGTGCGGGAAGACGCTGCTGGCCCAGACGCTCGCCCGTCTGCTGAAGGTCCCGTTCGCCATCGCCGACGCCACCGCGCTGACCGAAGCGGGCTACGTCGGCGAGGACGTCGAGAACATCCTGCTGAAGCTCATCCAGGCCGCCGACTACGACGTCAAGAAGGCCGAGACCGGCATCATCTACATCGACGAGATCGACAAGATCGCGCGCAAGGCCGAGAACCCGTCGATCACGCGCGACGTGTCGGGCGAGGGCGTCCAGCAGGCGCTGCTGAAGATCCTCGAGGGAACAACGGCGTCGGTGCCGCCGCAAGGCGGACGCAAGCATCCGCACCAGGAGTTCATCCAGATCGACACCACGAACATCCTGTTCATCTGCGGCGGCGCGTTCGCGGGCATCGACAAGATCATCGGGAGCCGCGTCGGCAACCACGGCGTCGGCTTCGGCGCCGACATTCGCAAGGCGGACGAGAAGGACCTCGGCATGATCCTCGCCGGGGTGCTCCCCGAGGATCTCCTGAAGTTCGGGTTGATCCCCGAGTTCGTCGGCCGCCTCCCGGTCATCGGCGCCGTGCACAGCCTCGACCAGGAGGCGCTCATCCGCATCCTCGTCGAACCGAAGAACGCGCTGCTGAAGCAGTACCAGAAGTTCTTCCAGTTCGACGACGTCGATCTCGTCTTCGCCGACGACGCCCTCGAGGCTGTGGGCGAGGAGGCGCTGAAGCGGGGGACGGGCGCCCGTGGCCTGCGGGCGATCCTCGAGGAGGTGCTCCTCGAGGTCATGTACGACCTCCCGAGCCGCTCCGACATCGCCCAGTGCGTGATAGACCGCACCGTCGTGCTCGAGCGCGTCACCCCCACCCTCGTCACCACCGAGACCGGGACGCGCCGCTCCGCCTGAGCGCGCACGTCGGGCCACCGACGGGCTGTCATCGCCGGGGCCCACCCGCCCGCCTCCGTCGCCTCGCTGCGCTCGGCTCCGAACCCCGGCGATGTCACCCACCGGCGCCCCTCCAGGCTGGTGTTCGAAGCGCGTTTCGTAGACTCGGCCAATGACGCGCGTTCCGGAGAAGCCGAGCCTCGACGGGCTCGAAGCGCGCTGGAGCGAGCGGTGGGACGCCGACGGCACGTACCGCTTCGATCGGGCCAAGTCCCGGGAGGCGATCTACTCGGTCGACACGCCGCCGCCGACCGTCAGCGGGTCGCTGCACATGGGGTCGGTGTTCGGGTACGCGCAGACCGATTCCGTCGTGCGGTACCGGCGGATGCGCGGCGCCGAGGTGTTCTACCCGATGGGGTGGGACGACAACGGGCTCGCCACCGAGCGCCGGGTGCAGAACTACTACGGCGTGCGGTGCGACCCGTCCCTGGCGTACGACCCGGATTTCACGCCGCCGGAGAAGCCGGGCAAGGACGCGGTACCGGTGTCGCGGCCCAACTTCGTGGAGCTGTGCGAGCGCCTCACCGAGATCGACGAACAGGCCTTCGAGGAGCTGTGGCGCCGGCTGGGGCTGTCGGTCGACTGGTCGCTCATCTACACGACGATCGGTGAGGGCGCCCAGCGCGTGTCGCAGCGGGCGTTCCTGCGCAACCTCGCCCGGGGTGAGGCGTACCAGGCCGAGGCGCCCACGCTGTGGGACGTCGACGATCGCACCGCGGTCGCCCAGGCCGAGCTCGAGGACCGGGAGCAGCCGGGAGCGACCCACCGGGTGCGGTTCGGGGGCATCGACCGGGCGCCGGACGTCGTCATCGAGACCACGCGTCCCGAGCTGATCCCGGCGTGCGTCGCGCTCGTCGCACATCCCGACGACTCCCGGTACCGCGCCCGGTTCGGCAGCGAGGTGACCACGCCGCTGTTCGGCGTGCGCGTGCCCGTCGTGGCGCACCGGCTCGCCGATCCCGAGAAGGGCACCGGCGTCGCAATGATCTGCACGTTCGGCGACGTGACCGACGTGGTCTGGTGGCGCGAGCTGAGGCTTCCGACCCGGAGTGTGATGGGCCGCAACGGGCGCCTGATCCCCGACCCGCCCGATTGGGACGCGACCGATCCCGACGCCGACGCGCACTACCACGAGCTGGCGGGGAAGACGGTCAAGCAGGCGCGCGAACGGGTCGTCGAGCTGCTTCGCGAGGCCGGGAGCCTCGAGGGCGAGCCGGTGCCCATCACACACCCGGTGAAGTTCTACGAGCGCGGGTCGCGGCCGCTCGAGATCGTCACGACTCGGCAGTGGTACATCCGGAACGGCGCCGACGACGCCCAACTGCGCGACGCGCTGCTCGAGCGAGGCCGCGAGTTGCGCTGGCACCCACCGCACATGCGGGCGCGTTACGAGAGCTGGGTGGAGGGCCTCAACACGGACTGGCTCATCAGTCGCCAGCGCTTCTTCGGCGTGCCCTTCCCGGTCTGGTACCCGATCGGCGACGACGGCGAGGTCGACTACGCGCACCCGCTCCTCGCCCGCGAGGATCAGCTCCCCGTCGACCCGTCGAACGACGCCCCGGACGGCTACGAGGACGACCGGCGCGGGAAGCCAGGAGGGTTTGTCGGTGACACCGACGTGATGGACACGTGGGCAACGTCGTCGCTCACGCCGCAGATCGGCACACGTTGGGAAGACGACCCCGATCTGTTCTCCCGCACGTTCCCGACGAACCTGCGACCACAAGGCGGCGACATCATCCGGACGTGGTTGTTCGCGACCCTCCTGCGCTCGCACTACGAGCACGGCACACTGCCGTGGAGCGACACAACGATCAACGGCTGGATCCTCGATCCCGACCGCAAGAAGATGTCGAAGTCGAAGGGAAACGTGGTCACGCCGGTCGAATACTTCGACCGGTTCGGTTCCGACGCCGTGCGCTACTGGGCGCAGAACGGGCGGCCCGGCGTCGACACCGCCGTCGACGAGGGCCAGATCAAGGTCGGCCGGCGCCTCGCGATCAAGATCCTCAACGCGTCGAAGTTCGCGCTCGGTGTGATCGGCGACGGCGCCGCCGACGAGGTCACCGAGCCGCTCGATCGATCGATGCTGCGGTCGCTGATCGACCTCGTCGAGGACGCCACCGGTGCGTTCGAGGGGTACGACTACTCGCGCGCGCTCGAGCGCACGGAGCGGTTCTTCTGGGGCTTCTGCGACGACTACGTCGAGCTCGTGAAGCAGCGTGCGTACGGCGCCGGCGACCCGCGCGGAGCGGCCTCGGCCCGGCGGGCCCTCGAGCTCGCGCTCTCGACGTTGCTGCGGCTGTTCGCACCGCACCTCCCTTTCGTCACCGAGGAGGTGTGGTCGTGGTGGGAGGAGGGCTCCATCCACCAGGCGAGCTGGCCCGACCCCGAGCCGCTGCAGGCCGAGACGGGCGATGCCGAACGGCTCACCTACCGCGTCGCCGCCGACGTCCTGGGCGAGATCCGCAAGGCGAAGACGTCCCGCCAGAAGTCGTTGCGCGCCGAGGTGGAGCTCGCCGTCGTGCGGGACACGTTCGAGCGCCTGGAGGCACTGAAACCCGCGCTCGAAGACGTCCAGCAAGCCGGACGCGTCCGCCGGGCGTTCGAGCTGCTCCAAGCGGACGAGTTCGCCGTCGAGGTCGAGCTGGCAGAGGACGCGGCCTGACGTTGGACATCCGCGAGGCGCGGTCCTGGCTCGACGCTCACGTCAATCTCGAGTCGACGGGGCTCCCGGCCGGCGCCGACCGGAGGGCCGCCGCGCCGACGCTGGCGCGCATCGAGGCCCTCGTCCGGCTGCTCGGATCGCCGCAGGAGTCGTACCCGGTGATCCACCTCACCGGCACGAACGGCAAGACCTCCGCAGCGCGCATGACCTCGGCGCTGCTCGTGGCGTCGGGCCTGTCGGTCGGCACGTACACGAGCCCGCACCTCGAGGAGGTGAACGAGCGCATCGTGTGGAACGGCGAGCCCGCCGACGACGCGACGCTCGCGGAGCTGCTCTCGCGCATCGCCGACGTCGAGGCCCATCTCCCGGACCGGCCCAGCTACTTCGAGATCCTCACTGCCGCCGCGCTCGCATGGTTCTCCGACGTGGCCGTCGACCTCGCGGTGATCGAGGTCGGCGTGGGCGGGACGTGGGACGCGACCAACGTCGTCGACGGGCGCGTCGCGGTGGTCACGAACGTGAGCGTCGACCACGTCGAGTACCTCGGTCCGACGCGTGAGGGGATCGCCGCCGACAAGGCGGGCATCGTGAAACCGGGCTCGACGCTGGTACTGGGGGAGACCGACCCCGCGCTGGCGGAGCTCTTCCTCGACCGCGGCGCGGCGCGGGTGCTGAAGCGCTCCGCCGACTTCGGCGTGAGCGGGAATCGCCCCGCCCACGCCGGGCGGGTCGCCGACCTGTTCACGCCCGACGCCCGGTACGCCGGCGTGTACCTCCCGCTCCACGGCGCCTACCAGGCCGACAACGCCGCCGCCGCCCTCGCCGCCGCCGACAGCTTCCTCGAGCGGCCGCTTCCCGAGGACGTCGTGACGGAGGCGTTCGGGACCGTCCGGTCACCCGGCCGCCTCGAGGTGCTCGGGCACGCGCCGCTCGTGCTCCTCGACGGCGCGCACAACGTCGCCGGCGCCGAGGCGCTGCGCGCCGCGCTCGCCGAGGAGTTCCCGGAGACGCCGCGCACGCTCGTGATCGGGCTCCTGCGGGAGAAGGAGCCGCACGAGATGCTCGAGGCCCTGGACGCCGAGCACGTGGCCCACCTCTTGTGCTCCCGGCCCCCGAGCCCGCGCGCGCTCGATCCCGCCCGCGTCGCTGCCGCCGGCGCCGATCTCGGCGTCGACCCCGCCCGCATCGAGACGTTCGACTCGGTCGGCGACGCCGTGACGAGAGCACGCGAGGTGACCGCCGACGACGCCCAGATCGTCGTGACCGGCTCGCTGTACACCGTCGGCGCCGCCCGGCACGTCCTCGTGCACCCCTCCGCGGGTGGCGCACTGCACTAGGGTCGCCCGCCTGTGAGTGACCGCACGCTGTTCCTCTGCAAGCCGGACGCGGTCGAACGCGGGCTCGTCGGCGAGATCGTGCGCCGCCTCGAGCAGCGCGGGCTCCGGATCGTGGCCATGGACATGCGCCACATCGAGACCGACCTCGCCGCGGTCCACTACGCCGAGCACGACGGGAAACCGTTCTACGGCGAGCTCGTCGAGATGATCACGCGCGGACCACTCGTCGCGATGGTCGTCGAGGGAGGTCCCGACACGTGGCAGGTTGTCCGCACGATGATGGGCGCGACGAACCCGCGTGAGGCCGCGCCGGGCACGATCCGGGCCGATCTCGCGCTCGACATGCCCGAGAACCTCGTGCACGGGTCGGACGGCCCCGAGTCGGCCGAGCGGGAGATCGCGCTCTTCTTCCCCGACCTCGGATGATCCGCGTCTCGCGGAGGCCGCGCCGGTAACTTGGCCGGATGGCCCGGCCCTGGCTGTCGTCCGTCGTCGGCAACGACATGGCCGTCGATCTCGGCACCGCGAACACGGTGGTGTACGTGCGGGGCAGGGGCATCGTGCTCAACGAGCCGTCGGTCGTCGCCGTCAACACCCAGGACAACCGGCCGCTGGCGGTGGGCACCGAGGCGAAGCGGATGGTCGGGCGCACGCCCCCGCACATCCAGCCCATCCGGCCGCTGAAGGACGGCGTCATCGCCGACTTCGACATGTGCGAGCGGATGCTGCGCTACTTCATCGAGCGGGTGCACCAGCGCCGGTGGGCGAAGCCGCGCATGGTGATCTGCGTGCCCTCGGGGATCACCGGCGTCGAGCAGCGCGCCGTGCAAGAAGCCGCCGAGTACGCAGGGGCCCGCAAGCCCGCCTACATCATCGAGGAGCCGATGGCCGCCGCCATCGGGGCGGGCCTGCCCGTGCACGAGCCCAAGGGCAACATGGTCGTCGACATCGGCGGCGGCACCACGGAGGTCGCGGGCATCTCGCTCGGCGGGGTCGTGGCCAGCGAGTCGGTGCGGGTCGCGGGCGACGAGATCGACGAGGCGCTGATCAGCTTCTGCAAGAAGGAGTACTCGCTCGCGCTCGGCGAGCGGACCGCCGAGGACGTCAAGACGCAGCTCGCCAGCGCGTGGCCGCTCAAGGAGGAGCTCTACGCCGAGATCCGCGGGCGGGATCTCGTCTCGGGGCTGCCGAAGACGATCGTCGTGTCCACCGTCGAGCTGCGGGACGCGATCGAAGAGCCCGTGCAGGCCGTCTGCGACGCCATCAAGTACACGCTCGACCGGACGCCACCCGAGCTCGCGGCCGACATGATGGAGAAGGGCATCGTGATCACGGGCGGCGGCTCGCTGCTGCACGGCCTCGACGCCCGGCTCGCCGCCGAGACGGGGATGCCGGTCCGGCGGGCCAAGCACCCGCTGTACACCGTCGTGCTCGGTTCGGGGCAGTGCCTCGAGGAGTTCGACGGGCTCAGGCCACTCCTGCTCGCGTCGTAGGCGCCGAGCGGAGTGGTCGCCTACCAGCGCACGAACCGACGCCCTGTCCTCGTCCTGATCGTCGTCACCGCGGTCGCCCTCATCACCCTCGACGTGCGCGGATCGGGGCCGGTCTCGGCGGTGCGCGGCGGCGCGCACGACGTCGTCGACCCGATCGCGGGCGCTTTCGACGCCGTGCTCTCCCCGGTCGGGGACTGGGTCGACGGCGTCACGAGCGCGGCGTCGTTGAAGGACGAGAACGCGCGGCTGCGGCGCCGGCTCGACGCCGCCCGAGGGCAGCAGGCGGCCGCCCGGGCCGCGGTCGAGGAGAACAAGGAGCTGAAGAAGCTGCTGGACCTCCCGTTCGTGGACGGAACCAACGCCATCGCGGCGCCGGTGGTCGACGGCGCGCCGAGCAACTTCGAGCTGACGGTCCAGATCGGGAGGGGAGCGAGCGACGGCGTGGGCGTCGACATGCCCGTCGTCACCGGCGCAGGGCTGGTGGGGCGCGTCATCGCGGTGTCGCGCGACCGGGCGACCGTGCTCCTGCTGAAGGACCCGCAGTCCGGCGTCGGCGTGAAGATGGAGCGGACCGGCACCACGGGCGTCGCGAAGGGCCGCGGCGACAGCAGCACCCTCCGCGTCGACTTCGTCGACCCCAACGCCGACGTGACGGCGGGCGAGGTCGTCTCCACCGCCGGTCTGCAGAGCAGCCCGTTCCCGGCCGGGGTCCCGGTGGGCACCGTCAGCAAGGTCACGAGGACGCGCGGGGACCTCCAGCAGGACGTGCTCGTGAAGCCGTTGGTCGACTTCTCGCGCCTCGACTACGTGAAGGTGCTGCGACCATGACCCGGCTCGTGCGCATGCGGTTGGGGCTGTTGATCGTCGCCGTCGTCGTGTTGCAGACCACCGTCTTCTCCACCGGGCTCAAGGTGTTCGGTGTGATGCCAGACCTCGGCCTCGTGCTCACCGTCGCCGTGGCGTTCTCGCTGGGCCCGGAACGAGGCGCGGTGTTCGGGTTCGTGACCGGCCTCGCCGTCGATCTCTTCCTCAGCACCCCCCTCGGGCTGTCGGCCCTCTCGTTCGCCCTCGTCGGCTACGGCGCCGGCGCCGTGCAGGGCGGCCTCCTCCGACCGTCCCGATGGGAGCCGCCCACGATGGGCGCACTCGGCGGCCTCGCCGGCGGTGTGCTGTTCGTCGGCATCGGCGCCCTCGCCGGCCGCGAGGAGCTGCTCTCCCTCACCAGCGTGCGGGTCATCCTGATCGCCAGCGTCTACGACGCGCTGCTCGCGTGCGCGGTGTTCCCGATCGCGCGGTGGGCGACGGACACGCGCCGAGGCGAAGTGCACGACGCGCCGGGGTATCCCTCGATCCACCGGTAGCCGCTGGCAGCATTGGGGTCGTTCGACGGCCAATGGGGCGGAGCGCGAAGTTCGCGGAGGGGTTGTGATCGAGGGCGCGCGGGTGCGGCTCACCGTCATCGGTGTCATCGTGATGTTCCTCTTCAGCGCCCTCTTCGCCCGCCTCTGGTTCCTCCAGGTGGCATCGGACTCCAACTACGCCGCCGCCGCCACCGACAACCGCGTCCGCATCGTGTACGAGCCGGCACTGCGGGGCCGCATCCTCGACCGCAGCGGGAAGCCGATCGTCGACAACGAGCCCGTCGACGTGGTCACGTTCGACCGCAACAAGGCGATGAGCGCGGGAGCACGCCGGCTCGTCGTCGCACGACTCGCCCAGCAGCTCGGAGTGACTCCCAAGGAGATCGAACGGCGGATCGACGATCCGCGTGCGACATCGTTCGCGCCCGTCCACATTGCGACCGGGATCCCGCCCGAGGTGCGCACGTACATCGAGGAGCACGAGACGGACTTCCCGGGTGTGAAGGTCGAGCGCATCGCCGAGCGCGCCTATCCGAACGGCCCGGTGGCGGCGAACCTGATCGGTTACGTCTCCGAGGTCAACGCCGACGAGCTCCGGGCGTACAAGAACGAGGGGTACCGCCAGGGCGATCTCATCGGCAAGGACGGCGTCGAGCAGACCTTCGAGAGCGTGCTCCGCGGTACGCCGCGCAAGCTGAAGGTCGAGGTCGACATCCGGGGCCGCGCCGTACGCACGATCGAGGAACGGAAAGCCGTCGCGGGCAAGGACGTCAAACTCACCCTCGACCTCGACGTCCAGCGCATGGCCGAGCAGTCGCTCGCCCAGGGGATGGACGGGGCCCGCGGTCTGCAGGACCGGACCCAGAACCAGCGCTTCGCGAGCTACCGGGCCGGCGCGGGCGCGGTGGTCGCGCTGGACCCGAACGACGGGTCGGTCATCGCCATGGCGTCGAACCCCACCTACGACCCTCGTCAGTTCGCCGGCGGCATCACCCCCGAGGCGTTCCAGCAGCTCAATCGGCCGGAGAGCAACTTCCCGCTCGTGAACCGGGCCGTGCAGGGCCTCTATGCGCCGGGGTCGACGTTCAAGCCGTTCACCGCGATCGCGGCCCTGCAATCGGGGCAGCTCGATCCCAACGCCGGCTTCTACGACCAGGGATGCATCGACATCGGCGACCAGCAACGCTGCAACGCGGGGAAGACCCCGCACGGGACGGTGAACCTGCCGCGGGCGCTGACGGTGTCGAGCGACACGTACTTCTACGACATCGGCCGCGACATGTGGCAGCACTACAACTCGTACCTGAAGGAGAAGGACACCAACAAGGACGCCGCCGACGCTGACATCGCCAAGGGGTACGCGATCCAGAAGACCGCCAAGGCGTACGGCTTCGACAAGCCCACCGGCGTCGGACTGCGCGACGAGGCGGGCGGTCGCGTGCCGGACGAGCTGTGGAAGCAGCGCTTCAACCAGAACGAGCCCGACCCGCGCCAGAAGCGCGAGCGGTCGCTGTGGCTCCCGGGTGACAACGTCAGCCTCGCCGTCGGGCAGGGCGACCTGCTCGTCACGCCGCTCCAGCTCGCGAGCGGCTACGCCGCGTTCGCCAACGGCGGGACGCTGTTCACTCCGCGTCTTGCCAGCGCGGTGCTGGAACCGGGGACGGGGCTCGACCAGCCGCAGCCGGCGGTCCGCGAGCTGCCGCCGCAGCCCGTGGGGCCGACGGGGCTCACGCCCGAGACCAGGCAGGTCGTCATGGAAGGGCTGGTCGGCGCCACGAGCGATGCCTCCGGCACCGCGTACGCGGCGTTCCGCGGCATCGGCGGCCCGACCGTCGCCGGCAAGACGGGAACCGCCGAGAGCAACGGCAAGCAGGACACGTCCCTGTTCGTCGGGATCTCGCCCCCCGACCAGCCGCAGTACGTCGTGATGGCGGTGGTCGAGGAAGGCGGGTTCGGCGCGTCAGTCGCGGCGCCGATCGTCTCCCGCATCTTCCAGGGCATCGATGGCAACGCCAACGGGGCGTCGGTACAGGTCCGGCCGGCGGACATCCAGGACTGATGCGCTGATGTCGTCGCTCCCGCAGATGGGGTCGCGCCGGGCGCGTCTTGGCATGCCGCGTTCCCGGTTCGACGCGTCGGTGCTGCGCGACCTCGACCTGTGGCTGGTCGGCGCGACGCTGGCGATCACCGCCCTCGGGGTGCTGATGATCTACTCGTCGACCCGTGAGCGCCTCCGGCTCGAGGGAGTCGACGAGCTCTACTTCGTCAAGCGTCAGGGTGTGGCGATCCTCGTCGGGCTGGCGGTCATGGCCCTGCTCGTCGCGGTCGACTACCGGAAGCTGCGCGACTCCTCGGGGTTCGCCTACGTCGCGACGGTGGTCGGTCTGCTCGTCGTGCTCTCACCCCTGGGCGAGAACGCCCGGGGTTCGCAGGCCTGGTTCCAGCTGCCGGGCGGGTTCCAGCTCCAGCCGGCCGAGCTGGCGAAGTTCGGGATCATCGTGGCGTTGGCGGGATCCGCCAACGCCCATCGGGGCGAGATGGACCCGTGGCGCCTCACGGTGACCATCGGCCTGTCGATCGTCCCCATCGGGCTCGTCATGTTGCAGCCCGACTTCGGGACGGCCATGGTGCTCGGCCTCATCGTGATCACGCTGCTGGCCGTCGCCGGCGCGAGCGTCAAGCATCTGCTCGTCCTGGCGCTGCTCGCCGTGAGCTTCGTCGTGGCGGTCGTGAACGTGGGCGTGTTGCGGCAATACCAGATCGACCGGCTCACGAGCTTCGTCAGCCAGGGCTCGGACACGCGCAACACGACCTACACCACGGAACAGTCGAAGAACGCGATCGGCAACGGCGGAGTGGCGGGGCGCGGCTTCGGCAACGGGTCCCAGACCGCCGGCGGGTTCGTCCCCGAGCAGCACACGGACTTCATCTTCACCGCGGTCGGGGAGGAGTTCGGCTTCCTGGGCTCGGCGGCGTTACTCGCGCTCTTCGCCATCGTTGTCTGGCGGACGTGGCGGGCCGCGCTGCTTGCCCGCGACTTCTTCGGCACCCTCGTGTGCGTCGGCGTGCTCGCCCTGTTCGTGTTCCAGGTCTTCGAGAACATGGGCATGACGATGGGGATCATGCCGGTCACCGGCATCCCGCTCCCGTTCATGAGCTACGGCGGCTCGAGCATGATCACCACCTTCGCCTGCGTCGGGCTCGTCGCCAGCGTGTCGATGCGCCGCTTCCACTGAGCCTCACGCCAAAACGAGGTCGTCCGGTACACTGAGAGTCCAGATGTCCAACCTGTGGCCGCGGATCGAGCCGCTCCTGGCCAGGGTCGAGAAACCAGCTCGCTACATCGGGATGGAACGAGGGGCAGCGGCGCCGGCCCAACGGCCCGGCGACGTGTCCTGGCTTCTCGTGTACCCGGACACGTACGAGGTGGGGCTCCCGAACCAGGGGCTGCAGATCCTCTACGAGATCCTCAACGAGCGTGACGACGCCGTCGCCGAGCGGTCGTACGCGCCGTGGGTCGACCTGGAAGGGGAGCTGCGGCGCCGCCGCCTTCCCCTGTTCTCGGTCGACACCCACCGCCCGGCGGGCGAGTTCGACGTCATCGCGTTCAACCTGTCGGCCGAGCTCGTCTACACGAACGTCCTGAACTGCCTCGACCTCGCCGGCGTGACGGTCCGGAGCGAGCACCGCAGCCCGGACGCGCCGCTCGTCGTCGCCGGCGGCCACTGCGCGTTCAACCCCGAGCCCATGGCCGACTTCGTCGACGCGTTCGTCATCGGCGACGGCGAGGAAGCCGTCGGCGAGATGACCGAGGTCGTCCGGGAGTGGAAACGCGCCGGGCGCACCACCAGGGAGGGCGTCCTGCGCGAGCTGGCGACACTCCCCGGCGTCTACGTCCCGGTGATGTACGACGTCGACTACGACGGGCCGTTTCTCCGCGAGGTGCGGCCCCGCTTCCACGACGTGCCCGAACGGGTCGACAAGCGCACCGTCGCCGACCTCGCGGACTGGCCGTACCCGAAGCAGCAGCTCGTGCCGCTGACCGAGGTGGTGCACGACCGCCTCAACGTGGAGATCTTCCGGGGCTGCACGCGCGGGTGCCGGTTCTGCCAGGCCGGCATGATCACGCGGCC
>DATFXK010000349.1:0-5872 GCA_035316005.1 Acidimicrobiia bacterium
CGTGGCCAACTGCGTCAACAGCATCGTCCGCCGCTCGACGTACCCCGACTACGAGATCGTGTGCGTCGTCGACGACGACACCGACGCGACTGCCCGGGACGAGCTCGTCGCCGGCGGTGGTAAACGGCTTCGGATCGTCCCGTATCGCGAGCCGTTCAACTTCGCCCGCAAGATCAACGTCGGTGTGCTGCACGCCCGCAGCGAGTACATCGTCGTCCTGAACGACGACACGGAGGTCATCACCCCCGAGTGGATCGAGTCGCTCCTGATGTTCGCCCGGGACCCGGCCGTGGGCGCCGTCGGGGCCAAGTTGCGCTTCGCCGACGGGCGGCTGCAGCACATCGGGGTGGTCGCGGTCGACGGGAACCCGGGTCACCCGTACTACGGCTATCCCGCCGACTTCGATGGTCACCTGGACAACGCGCGCACGCCGACGAACTGCATCGCCGTCACCGCCGCGTGCATGCTGACGCGCCGAGACGCGTTCGAGTCGGTCGGCGGGCTCTCGCTCGAGTTCCCGCTCAACTACAACGACGTCGACTACTGCCTGAAGCTCCTGCACACCGGGCGCCGCCTGGTGTTCGACCCGTGGGCGGAGCTGTTCCACTTCGAGACCTCGAGCCGGGCGACCGGCAGCGTGAGCGACGACGAATTGGCGGCGCTCCGAGCGCGCTGGGGTCGCATCCTGCGACGCGACCCGTACTACAACCCCGGCTTCGGCGGCCGGCCCGACTTCGTGCTGCCGCTCGCCGCCGGCGCCGGGGCCGGCGCCGGTACGGTCAGCGTGGCCGCGGGCTAAAGCGCTGCTGGAGCTTCGCTCGCAGGGCGCGCCACTCGCGCCGCCGGATGAACCGCAGCGCCTTGCGCAGGTCCGCCCGCCACCCGAGGCGGTCCCACATGCCCGTCTGCAGGCTGCCGACCATTGCCGCCGTCTCGGGGTCGACGAGGTCGGGCGCTCGGGCAGGGGCCCGGCAGAACTCGAGCAGCGGCTCGAGCACCGTCGACCACCGGTACGAGGGGACCACGCGCTCGATCGCGGCCCGGCACGTCCGGTTGAGCTCGTCGTCGTCGAGGAGCCGGAACAGCGCCGCTTCCAGCGCGTCGACGTCGCCGGCGGGCACGGTGAGCCCGATGCCGCTCGACTCGATGAGCGCGGCGAGGGAGTCGCCGGCGGTGGCGACGATCGGGAGCGAAGCCCACAGGTAGTCGAGCAACCGGGTCCGAAACGAGAACTCGGTCTCGACGTGGTCGAGGTGCGTGCTCACGCCGATGTCCGCTTCGAGCAGGTAGTTCTGGCGGTCGTCGTACTCGACCCAGTCCGCGTTGAAGAACACGTTCGTCCCGACGAGCCCGAGCTCCTCGGCGAGGGCGACGGCGTCGTCGGCCATCTTCATCTCCCCCACCTGCGGGTTCGGATGCCGCAGACCGAGGAAGTACAGACGCACGTCGGGGAGGCGACGGCGCAGCTTGTCGACGGCGCGCAGCAGCGTGAGCGGGTCGAACCAGTTGTAGATGCCGCCGCCCCACAGCACGACCTTGTCGTCCTCGCCGATGCCGGGGACCACACCTCGGAGCACGGAGCGGGTGTGACGGGGCGGCTCGTCGCTCACGCCGAACGGCGCTACTGCGAGGAGGCCTTCGAGGTTCTCACCCCGGTCGTACGTCGCCGGGTTGATCCGACCGACCGACGCGAGCTGCCCGAGCCAGAAGTCGCGCTGCTTCTCGCTCGCGCAGAGGAAGAAGTCGCCCCGACGCAGCTGCTCGTTCAGCACGTCGGTCGACGACTGCACTGCGAGCAGGCGCGCCGGCGGATCGAGGTTGCGGGCCTGCTCGAGGACCTCGAGGTGGAAGGGGTCGTAGATGTCGGTGACGACGACCTTCTGCGTGTCCCGCAATACCGGGTGTTGGCGCATCAGGTTGCCCTGGAAGACCAGGACGTCGCACCAGGCTTCGAGGTCCTCGATCTCGCGCTCGTCGACGACCCCGACCGGGAAGTCCGGGTGCCAGAGGCTGCACTCCTGTGTGCTGGCGAGCTGCACGTCGTGCTCGCGCGCCAGCGTGCACGCCATGTGCCAGGCGCGGATGGCGGGCCCCGCCATCTTCGGTTCCAGCACGTCGCCCGTGAGGACGGCGATGCGGCGCCGGCTCGAGACGATGCGTTCGACGCCCAACGCGTCGACGGCCGCCGAGAACGACGCCGTGAACTCGGGATCGCCGACGTTCGAGAACAGCGGGAGCCGGAAGAGGCGGGTGATCTCGTGATCGGCCCGCCGGCGCGCGGCCTGGAGCGCGCGTCGCTCGCCGGTGAGCGCGGGCAGCGCCTCGACGAAGGCGTCGACGGCGTACGAGGGCGCGATCGTCCGCGGGTCGACGTCGATCCGGTCGTCGGCGCCCGGTGCGGGGGCGGACGTCGGGCGCTGCGGGTCGAGGACGCCGGTGTCGTCACCGCCGCGGACCGCCCCGCGCCGGACGGCGAGCATCAACGCCGCCGGGAGCGCCAGCCTCAGGTTCGCGTCGTCGTAGTTCTTGAAGATCGTGAACAGCGCGTTTCGCTCGAGGAGGAACTCCTCCTGGGCCGGCCCGAGCGTGCCGACCGAGCGGTGGTGGCGGTGGAACGTGAGCGACGCCGGCACGTAGCGCACGCGGTAGCCGAGCAGCCACAGCCGCCAGCCCAGGTCGACGTCCTCGAAGAAGAGGAAGTAGCGCTCGTCGAAGCCGCCGACCTCCCGGAACGTCGCCGCGCGCGCCACCATTGCCGCGCCCGACGCGAACAGCACGTCGACCTCTCGGTCGTACGCGGGGCTGTCGGGCTCACCGGCGTGGAGCTTGAAGCCGTGCCCGTAGAAGCCCAAGCCGGCGTCGACGAAGTCGACGAGCTCGCCGTCCCAGTCGAGCACCTTGCTGGCGACGCAGGCCACGGTGCCGTCCCGGTCGAGGGCGGCCGTCGCCGCCGCCAGCCACTCGGCATCGGGCCGGGCGTCGTTGTTGAGGAAGGCGAGGTACTGACCGGTGGCGGCCTGCGCGCCCGCGTTGCACCCGGCTCCGAACCCCCCGTTGTGGTCGAGGGCGAGCACCCGGACTTCGGGATGCTCCTTGGCGATCCGCTCGACGCTGCCGTCGCCGGATGCGTTGTCGACCACGATCACCTCGAGCCGCTCACGGGACCAGCGCAGCTCACGCAACGCCGAGAGCGCCGCGCACGTGTCCTCGGCGCCGCGATAGTTCACGATCACGACCGAAGCGACGCCCGGCGTCTCGGGCTGCGCCTTCAGCCGCCTCATCGGCCGCCGTCCAGGACGTCGCCCTCCCAGTTCCCGCCGAGTGAGGTGAACCCGTACTCCTCACGGGGCTCGCCGAACTCGACGTCGAAGCGCATGAGCCGGTGACGCATGTCCCACACGTGCGTGCCGGCCGTGTTGTGCAAGGAGGCACTGATGTCATAGGTGCCGGGGAGCAGCAGGAGCTTCTCGACTCGTAGGTCGATGTAGCCCTCGCTCCCCGCGGGCAGCTCGTCGGGCCCGAGATTCCCGTCCCGCGTGCTGGGGCCCGTCACCCGGACGCCGTCGAGTGTGTAGATCGCCAGGCCGAAGATGGGCTTGGGGATGACCTCGTCGGCCTTGTAGTGGAAGCGCAGGATCACCGTGTCGCCCGTGCGCACCCGCTTCACGGGCTGCTCGGACACGTCCAGGAGCTCGACCTTCTCGAGGCGGCCCTCGCCCGAGCCCCAGCGGGTGCCGAAGTCACCGTCGGCGGCCCGATCGATGTGGGTGTCGGTCAGGTACTCGTCGATGACCTCCGACGCAACGCCGGTGCGGCGGGTCGCTCCGTGCTCGAGCCACGTCGCGGTGTCGCACAGGTTGCGAATGGACTCGAGCGCGTGCGAGACGATGACGATCGTCTTTCCGGCGGCGCGGAAGTCGTCGAACTTCTCGAGACACCTTCGTTGGAACTCGGCGTCGCCGACCGCCAGGACCTCGTCGATCAGGAGGATGTCGGGATCGACGTTGATCGCGACCGAGAACCCCAGGCGCACGTACATGCCCGACGAGTAGTTCTTCACCGGTGTGTCAATGAAGTGCTCGAGACCGGCGAAGTCGACGATCTCGTCGAACCGCTGGTTGAGCTGCTTCTTGGACATACCGAGGATCGAGCCGTTCAAGAAGATGTTCTCCCGACCGGTGAGCTCGGGATGGAAGCCGGCTCCGAGCTCGAGCAGGGCCGAGATCTTGCCGTTGGTCTGGATGCGCCCCTTCTCGGGCCGGAGAATATGGGCCATGCACTTGAGCAGCGTGCTCTTGCCCGAGCCGTTCTCGCCGATGAGCGCGAAGGTCGCTCCCTCGGGCACGTCGAACGACACGTCGCGCAGGGCCCAGAACTCCTCGTAGCGCACGCGGGCGCGTCGCATGATTGCGGCCTTCAGCGACTGGTTGCGCTCGTGGTACAGGCGGTACACCTTCGAGACGTCATCAACGGTGATGGCTGCGCTCACACTTCCTCCGCCAGCCGTCGATCGAGGCGATGGAACACGAAGAGCCCGAGCGCGAGCAGGCCGATGGCCCACACCGTGACGTACGCGATGTCGGAGAACGCCGGGAACCGCAGGTCGTACAGGACGGCTCGGTAGGCATCCACGAACCGAACAAGCGGGTTGAGCTCGTAGACCCTGAGGAGTGGGAACGAGGTGCGGGTGGCGGCGTCCTCGACGAACTTGATCGGGTACACGATCGGCGCCGAGTAGAAGAGCGCTTGGAGCGAGATGCCGATGAAGTGCTTGACGTCGCGGAAGTACACGTTGAAGACGCTCAGCATCAGCCCGATCCCGAGCACGAAGACCGTCTGGATGGCCACGAGGAGGAGGAGCACCGGGATCCACGGCAGGATCATGTTTCCGAGCGCGAGCAGAATGACCCCGAGGACACCGAGCTCCACGAGGAACGTGACGAGCAACGCGCCGATGGTGGAGACGACGAGCACTTCCCGGGGGAAGTACACCTTTCGGATCAGGTTGCTGTTGGAGAGCAGCGCGTCGAGCGAGCCGTTCATGCTGTTCGACAGGTAGTTGAACGGGAGCAGGCCGCACAGGAGGAACATCGGGAAGTTGTGCAGCCCGCTCGGGTGGCCGACGGGCGGGTCGATCTTGAGGAAGAACGCGAACACGACCGAGAAGACGATCACGGTCGACAGCGGGTTCAGCAGCGACCACGTCCAGCCCAGTGCCGATCGCTTGTACCGGCCCCGGAGCTCCCGGAGCATGAGATTGACGGTGAGCTCACGCGCTTCGGCGTACTCGGCCAATCGGGTCATCGGGGCTCAGCTCCAGCCATGGAGAGGTCGTCCGGGCAGGTCAGGGCCTCGGAGACTCGCGGGCGAGGAGTCGATACCGTACAAAAGCGTCCCATCACTGTGCCACGCGGGTGCGCCGGGGCGTGCTCATGATGCGTATCGATCTCACGGCGCCAGCACGGTTCGGGCGATGAGGTCCGTTCCGAAGCCGGTGAGGATGGCGAGGTAGAGAAGGCCCGTCGCCGCCATGACGGCCGAGTAGTAGCGCTCGCGCAGCGCGAGCCACGTGACGACGAGCAGGACGATCGTCGTGACCGCGCACACGAGCCACGTCCAGCCGAGCAGACCGTCGAAGCCGTCGTCGATCGTGCCGTCCAGCACCTGCGCCATGCCGACCGGCCAGAGGTACGCGGCGATCTCGAACGGCCACACGATCGCGGCCACCACCACCATCTGCTTGATCGGACCGCGCGCGAGACCGGGCTGCACCAGATACCAGTGGCCGAGCAGCATCGCGTCCGTCAACGCGCCGAAGAACAGCGCCCCGGTGACGAGCCGGAACGCGCTCAATGCGTACGGCCCGCCGACG
>DATFXK010000350.1:0-10203 GCA_035316005.1 Acidimicrobiia bacterium
TGAGCGGACGGCCCTGCGTCGTCCCGGCGCTCGGGACGCGGTACCTGAACCGCACGCTGACGACGACCCTCCGGTCCCCCTTCCGTGCGACGGGAATCGTGAGCAGCGCCTGGTCGAGCCGGGGCTGGGCCTTCTTCCCGTCGACGGTGACGTCGCGCACGGATAGGCCAGTGTGCAGCGCCGGCAGGCCGGCGAGCATCCGGAATCGGATCTCCCCGTTCGTCGGGCTCGACACCTCGGCGCGCATGCGGCCGTCGACGTCTCCCGTCCGGGGATCGATCTGCGCACTCAGTGCGTAGCGGGGCGCGTCGGTGAGCCCGGCGCGTTCGAGCTCCTCACGCCCGCCGGGCGACAGCGAAGGTGAGCTCGGGTCGAGCTCCGGGAGCGGTGGGAGCGACGGTGGCTTGCCCGGTTCGGTCGCGGCCTCGCCGGCGGCGAACGCCGGGGTGAAGAAGTCGACGCGCGCCAGGGCAAGAAAGAGGACGGCTGCCGCGAGAAGAACACGCGCGGCCCGGCCCATCGGCCGAGTCTGGCAGAAGCGCTTCCCCCCGAGAGGTCAGCGCGGCTCGGGGCCGGCGGCGCGAGCTTCGTCGACGTGCTCCAGCGCGTCGCGCAGCTGCCGGATCCAGTCGCCCTCGTGCTCGCGCACGAGCTGCACGCACCAGGCGAGCGCCTCGCTGCGGCTGCGAGCCACGTTCGCCTCGACGAGCGTGTCGAGGACGGCCCGCTCCCGCATCCGCAGCCGGGTCATGACCGGGATGCTGAGCGTGGTGAAGATCTCCCGATCGCCGCCGCACTCGGCGCCCCACGCGACTTTGCGGCCGAACTTGTCCTCGGCGTCGTCGGCGATGTGCATGCGCTGCTGCCGCGTTTCCTCGCGGAAGGCCTCGATCCGCGCGTGCCGGGCGGCCGCCTGCGCCTCGGCGTCCCCGCCCTTGGCCCCCTCGGGCTCGGGCAGGGTGCCGACGACGAGGATCTCGTCCCGGTCGTACGTGATCTCGGGCGGTCCGGCGAACCAGCCGTCTGGGAGCCTGCCCACGAACCATCCCTGCGTGGCACTGGATACTCGTTTCATGATTACAACATTACACCAGCCGCTCCCGGATGCCAGCCGCCACCGCCGCCGCCTGGGCGTCGCCGGCGTACTTGGTGCGGGGCCAGAAGAAGCCCCGCAGCCCGTCCTTCCGCTGCCGGGGGACGACGTGGACGTGCAGGTGGGGGACGCTCTGGCTGACGACGTTGTTCTCGGCCACGAAGCTCCCCCGCGCCTCCATCGCCGCCCGGACCGCCCCGTCCACCCGTTGCACCTGCCGGAAGAACGGGCCGACCCGGTCCTCGGGGAGGTCGGCCAGCGTCTCGATGTGGTCGCGGGGCAGGACGAGCGTGTGGCCGGGGAAGAGGGGCCGGTCGTCGAGGAACGCGACCACGTCGTCGCCATCGAGGACGAAGTGCGCGGGAATCTCGCCTTCGATGATCTGGCAGAACTTGCAGCCGGCGGTCACTCCGCCGACAGGTACGGACGCTCGCGGGGCTTCGCCGCCTCCCGCTTCGGCACCATCACCTTGCGCCGGAAGTAGCAGACCTCTTCGCCGCGCTGGTTGAACCCGCGCGTCTCGACCGCCACGACGCCGCGATCCGGCTTGCTCCCCGACTCCTTCTTGTCGAGGACCTTCGTCTCGGCGTAGATGGTGTCGCCGTGGAACGTCGGCATCTTGTGCTTGAGCTCCTCGACCTCGAGGTTGGCGATGGCGGCGCCGCTCACGTCGGGCACGCTCATCCCGAGCACGAGCGAGTACACGAGGTTGCCGACGACGACGTTCTTGCCGAACTGCGTCTGGGTCTCGGCGTACCACGCATCCGTGTGCAACGGATGGTGGTTCATCGTGATCATGCAGAAGAGATGATCGTCGTACTCGGTGATCGTCTTGCCCGGCCAGTGCTTGTACACGTCACCGGCTTCGAAGTCCTCGAAGTACCGCCCGAAGGGCCGCTCGTGCACCGTCATGAGGCGAGAGCTTACGATCTCCCGCTCCGGCCCAAGAAGGAGCGTCCCATGCCGCAGGTCGCGCTGCTCGCCAGGTTCACGGCGAATGAGGGGAAGGCGGACGAGCTCGTCGCCGCGTTCGAGCCACTCATCGACCAGGTCCGCAACGAGCCCGGCACGCTCCTCTACGTCATGAACCGGGCGAAGAACGACCCGAACGTGTTCTGGGTCGCCGAGCTCTACTCCGACGACGACGCGTTCGCCGCCCACGGCGCCAGCGACGCCATGGCCAAGGCCATGCCCGTTCTGGCCCCGCTGATCGCCGAGAGTGAGCTCGTCCTCGGCGAGCCCGTCCTCGCCAAGGACCTGCCCGGCCTCGCTCTCTAGGGCGGCACGAGGCGCCTCTCCGTCAACCCGGGTACAGCACCATCTGGGTGCAGCGCTGGAGCGCGATCGTGCGGCCCGTGGTCTCGTTCGTCACGGTGACGTCCCACACGTGAGTCGTCCGGCCGCGGTGGGCGGGGACGGCTTCGCCGGCGACGACGTCGCCGGGCCGGGCGCTGCCGACGAAGTTCGTCTTCAGCTCGACGGTCGTGAACGTCGCGCCGTCGGGGATGTTGATGCCCGTGCCCGCCGCGCACAACGCGTCGGCGAGCCCGACGACGACCGGCGCCCACAGGTACCCGGTGCCGGCGATCAACTGCTCCGTCGTCTCGAGCCGTCCGCGGACCCGATCGCGCTCCACCTCGAGCACCTCGAGCCCGATCATCGACGGGAACCGCCCCCACGGTGCGTCCTCGTTGAACCGCCGAACCGCCTCGGGTCCCGTAGGGCGCCTGTCCTCCTCCATCGGGCTCAGAGCCGGTGGCGTTCGAGCAGGCCGCGGGCGATCACGAGTCGTTGGATCTCGTTCGTGCCCTCACCGATGATCATCAACGGCGCGTCGCGGTAGTAGCGCTCGACTGGGAGCTCGGTCGTGTAGCCGACCCCGCCGTGGATGCGCATCGACTCGGCCGCGATCTGGAAGGCGGCTTCACTGGCGAACAGCTTCGCCATCCCGGCCTCGACGTCGGTCCGCTCTCCCGCTTCCTTGCGCGCCGCCGCATCCTGGGTCATCAGGCGCGCCGCGTGCAGCTGGGTGCCCATGTCGGCGAGCTTCATCTGGATGGCCTGGTGCTGGGCGATGGGCTTGCCGAACGTCTCCCGCTGCTGCGCGTATTCGATCGCGGCGTCGAACGCGGCCCGCGCTACGCCCACCGCCCGGGCGGCGATGTTGATGCGACCCACCTCGAGCACGGAGAGGATGAAGTGCTGGCCCCTGCCTAGGCCCTCGTCGCCGCCGAGCACCGCGTCGGAGTCGACGCGATGGTTGTCGTAGGCCATCTCGACGGTCTCGATGCCCTTGTAGCCGAGCTTCCCGATGTTGCGGCTCACGGTGATGCCGCCGAAGCGCTCGGCGTCGGGCTCCTTCTCGACCATGAAGCACGTGATGCCCTCGTCGGTGCGGGCCGCCAGCGCGACGAGGCCGGCGCGCTGGCCGTTCGTCACCCACGTCTTCGTGCCCGTGATGCGGTACTCGTCGCCGTCTCGCACGGCGCGGCAGGTGATCGCGCTCGTGTCGCTCCCGGCGTCGGGCTCGGACAGCGAGAGCGCGCCCCGGATCTCGCCGGCGGCGAGCCTCGGAAGCCACCGCTTGCGCTGCTCGTCGGTGCCGTTCGCCTTCAACAGGTTCGCCGTCATGACGTGCGTGTTGAGCACCCCCGACAGCGACATCCACCCCGCCGCCAGCTCCTCGATCACGCCGCAGTACGTCGGCAGGTCGAGGCCGAGCCCGCCGTAGTCCTCGGGGATGGTGATGCCGAACAACCCCAGCTCGCGCATCCCGTCGACGATCGCCGCCGGGTACTCGTCGGCGTGCTCGAGCTCGGACGCGACCGGGACGACCTCCCGCTCGACGAATCGGCGCACGGTGCCGACGAGCTCGGCCCGCACCTCGGGGTCAGTGGCCACGGGAGTGGAGCCTAGGCGTCGTTCCCCAATGCGGCGGCGAGCTCGGCGCGGCCGCTGACGCCGAGCTTCTCGTAGGCACGCTGCAGGTGGTTCTCCACCGTGCGCGTCGACACCACGATCGTCTCGGCGATCTCGCGGCTGGCCATCCCGCGTGCGGCCAGCGTCGCGACTTCGCGCTCGCGCTTGGTGAGCGCGGCCGGCTGCGGACCAGTCTCGAGCGCCGGGCTGCGCGCCCCTTCACATCGCTCGGTCAGCGCGCGCGCCCGTTGCGCCGACCCCGACGCCCGGCGGCGCAGCCCTTCCCGCCCGTACAGCGTCGACGCCTGCGTCGCCGCCTCGGCGGCGAAGAGCCACCCGCCGATCGCCTCGAACGCCTCCGACGCGTCGTCGAGACCGGCCGCGTCGCTCTTGCTGAGCGCGGTCGCGTGTGCGAGCCGGGCCGGCATCAGCTGCCCGTCGACGTGCTCGGCAACGCGTTCGAGATGCTCGACCGCGTCCGCCGGCTCACCCAGGCGAGCGAGGTCGTGGAACGCGCCGGCGGCGAGCGCGTACTGGCCGTTGTCGACTCCGGCGTCGGCGGCGGCGCGCAGCATGCCGAGCGCCCGCCCGTGCTCGCCCCGCAGCCACGTGTACCAGGCGCGCCCACGCTCGATGTCGACGTCCATCATGCGGATCGGAGTCGGCGGCTCGGCGTCGAGGTCCTCGAGCGCAGCCTCGGCGCCCTCCAGGTCGCCGCGCAGGGCGAGAGCGTGCGCGAGGCCGCCGAAGCCCCATCGTGCGCTGGGGTGCGCGAGCTCGCCCCACAGCACCGCCGCTTCGCGGAGCCATCGCACCGCGGTCTCGACCCGGCCCTGGAGCAGACAGGTGCGGCCGAGCATGACGGTGAACCACCCCTGCCCCTCGAGCACCTGCGACTCGACGGCGCCGTGGTACCCGGCCTCGGCGGTCGCCTCCGCCTCCTCCAGCCGGCCCGCCTCCGTGAGCGCAAGCGCGCGCGCGACGAGGTACACGCCCGGCCCCGCCATCTGCACCTGGTTCCCGAGCTCGATGCGCAGCTCGAACGCGCGATCGGCGACGCGGATCGCGTCGGCGGTGCGACCGGCGAGCGCGAGCGCGGTGCCGGCGGCGAGCGCGGCCTTCACGACGACCCGCCCCGGGTGGCGCGTCTCGTCGAGCAACGGCTCGGAGAGCGCGAGAGCCTCCCTCATGTCGGCGGCGAACACGGCGTGGACGGCGCGCTGGGCGGTCAGCTCGGCGCGCAGGTCCGGGTCGCGGACGGCACGCTCGGCCGCCAGCGTGACCTCCTCGGCCTCCTCGGTCCGCCCCAGGCCCCGGAACAGGTTGCCCACGCGCGCCTCGGAGATCTGGACCCGCTCCTCGTCGGTGCGGGCCTCGGACTCGACCGCGCACAACACCTCCTCGGCGGCGTCGTGCTCCCCCAGCGTGTCCAGCATGTTGCCGAGCAGGTGACCCGCCTCGATGCCCGCGCCTGCGTCCCACGCGGCGGCGGCGAGCCGGCGCGCCAGACGGAAGTCGAACGCGAATGCTGCTTGATGAGCCGCGGTCATCAACAAGTGCGCGTGCTCAGTGTCGCCGCTCTCGAGGCGCCACACCCCTACCCGCAGCGCGTCCTCGGCGGAGAGCTCGCCGGCGTCGGCGCCCTCGACCGCGTCGGCGAGCAGGCGACAGATGCGCTGGTACCGACCGGACGGCAGCTCGGCGCGCAGCACCTCGCCGTAGAGCGGATGCGCCATGCGCACCTGCCCGGCGTTGCCGTCGACCTCGACGTCGACGAGCGCACGTGACTCGAGCCGCTCGATGCACGCCCGGTCCGTGAGCGCATCGATCGTCGCGAAGGTGACGGGCTCGCCCACGCTGACGACCTCCAACGCGTGGCGCTCGGCCTCGTCGAGCGTGCCGAGCCGCATGCGGACCAGCTCGGTCAGCCGCGACGACGCTGACAGCGAACCCTGCAGGCGCCACATGCCGCGCACGTCGGTGAGCGATCCGGAGGCGACGGCCGAGAGGATCAGCTCCCGGAGGAACAGGACGTTGCCCTCGCTCGTGGTGCGCAGCGTGTGGACCGTGGTCCCGTCGACGGGCCCGCCGAGAACGTCGGCGGCGAGCATGGCGACGTCCGCGACGGTCAGCGGTGACACCTCGATGCGGTCGAGGAGCTCGTCCTTCCAGAGCATCACGACGGACTCGGGCGCCGGCTCGCCGGTACGCAGCGTCACGACCGGGAACACGCCGCCGTGCAGGACGAGGTGCAGCAACAGCGCGGCCGACGCGTGGTCGAGGTCGTGGGCATCGTCGACGACGAGCATCAGCGGGTGGCCGTCACCGTGCTCGAGCACGGCCTCGGCGAAGGAGCGCAGCAGGTCGCCGCGGCTCTCGGACTCGCGGCTCGTCGCGGGTGGGAGCAACGCCGCGAACGCGCCGTAGGGAATGGTCGCCGAGCTGCGGTTGGCCCGCACGTGGGCGGTGCGGTACCCGCGCTGCGAGGCCAGCCCCAGGCACTCGACCGCCAGACGGGTCTTGCCGACGCCGGCCGGGCCGGCGAACAGCACGCCGCCCGCCTCGCCGTCCATGGCCGCCGCCACCTGGGTGAGCTCCGTGACCCGGCCGACCAACGGCCACGCCGCCGTGTTCACGAGAGTCGGGCCTTGGTGCACTCCTGCCCGGAGATCACGGGCGCAGTCTCCCACGCCGGGGCCGCGTACGACGGAGGATCCCCGGGGGAATCAGAACCTGCGCCGGTAGGTTGGAGCGCAGGGATGATGTACGGGGCACTGCGCGGCTTCCGCCGCGATCCGGACGAGTTCGCAGGCAAGCACGTCGAATGGGCGCTGATGCGGCGCGTCCTCCGCCTGGCGCGCCCGTACCGCTGGCTCTTGGTCGGGTTCCTCGTCACCGCGGTCGCGGCGTCGATCACGACCGTCCTCCCCCCGCTGCTGTTCCGGGCGCTGCTCGACACGGCCGTGCCCGAGAAGAACCGGACCCTCGTCGCCTGGCTGGCCGTCGCCGCGGTCGGCCTGGCCGTCGCCAACGCCCTCCTGAGCCTCTGGCAACGCTGGTACTCGGCCCGCATCGGCGAGGGGCTCATCTTCACCATGCGGGTGAAGCTCTTCGACCACATTCAGCGGATGCCCGTGTCCTTCTTCACCCGCACCCAGACCGGCGCGCTCATGTCGCGCATGAACAACGACGTCATCGGCGCCCAGCAGGCCATCACGAACACGCTGGGGACGGTGGTCGGGAACGTCATCTCGATCGGAGTGACGCTCGCGGTCATGTTCGGTCTCGAGTGGCGCTTGACGATCCTGACGCTGCTCGTGCTGCCGGCCTTCATCATCCCGGCCCGGCGCATCGGGCACCGCCTTCAGCGCATCACCCGCGAAGGCATGCAGCTGAACGCCTCGATGAACAACACGATCGCCGAGCGGTTCAACGTGGCCGGCGCGCTCGTCGTCAAGCTGTTCGGCAAGCACGACCGCGAGTACGGCCAGTTCGAACAGCGCGCCGAGCGCGTCCGCAACATCGGCGTGTCCACCGCCATGTACTCCCGGGTGCTGTTCGTGGCGCTCGGCCTCGTCGCCGCCGTCGGCACCGCGGTCGTCTACTTCGTCGGCGGCAACCTCGTGATCTCCGGCACCCTGTCGATCGGGACGGTCGCCGCCTTCGTGATCTACGTGACGCAGATCTACACACCGCTCACGCAGCTGACGAACGCCCGGGTCGACGTGCTGACGGCGCTCGTCTCCTTCGAGCGGGTGTTCGAGGTGCTCGACTTCGAGCCGCTCGTCACCGACCGCCCCGGTGCCGTCGACCTCGTTGCACCGCAGGGACGCGTCGAGCTCGACCACGTCTGGTTCCGTCATCCGCCCGCCGCGGTCACCTCGCTGCCGTCGCTGGAGGAGGGCGTCGTCGTGGCCGACGAGGACGACGACGGCGGCGGGTGGATCCTGCGCGACGTGTCGATCGCGGTGGCGCCCGGTGAGCTGATCGCGCTGGTCGGGCCGTCGGGGGCGGGCAAGACGACCACGGCGATGCTCGTGCCGAGGATCGCCGACGTGAGCGAGGGCCGGGTGCTCGTGGACGGGCACGACGTGCGCGACCTCAAGCTGGAGTCGCTGCGCGACGCCGTCGGGTTCGTCATGCAGGACCCGCACCTCTTCCACGACACGATCAGCAACAACCTCCGCTACGCGCGCCCCGATGCCACCGACGACGAGCTCGTCGCCGCGTGCAAGGCGGCCCGCATCAACGACCTGATCATGAGCCTCCCCGAGGGCTATGGGACGATCGTCGGCGAGCGCGGGTACCGGATGTCGGGCGGCGAGAAGCAGCGCCTCGCGATCGCTCGCATGTTGCTGAAGGACCCCGCGATCGTCATCCTCGACGAGGCGACGTCCCATCTCGACTCGGAGTCGGAACTGGCGATCCAGCGCGCGCTCGCCGACGCGCTGCAGGGTCGCACCGCGCTCGTCATCGCGCACCGGTTGTCGACGATCGTCAACGCCGATCGCATCCTCGTCATGGACGACGGCCGCATCGTCGAGCAGGGCCGGCACGAGGATCTGCTCCGCAACCGCGGGCTCTACGCCGACCTGTACCGCACGCAGCTCGACCGGGCGGCCGAGCCGGCGTAACGCCCGCCGCGAACGCCGCACCGGTCGCCGTTACCATCCCGGCATCAGGCGACGCATCATCCTTCTCGGCGCGGTGGTCGCGTTGCTCGGCGCCGGGACGGTGTTCGCGGTGGCGGGGCCATTTCGCGACCAGGGTTACGGCGCGAAGCGCCGGACGACGACGACCTCCACCGCCGCGCCCGTCGCCGGCGTGGCCGCGCCGGCGTGCCGAACGCCGCTGAGCCCCGCCGACCCGCTGCGACTCTGGATCGGCGGCGACTCGCTGGCCGGATCGCTCGGGCCGTCGCTCGGCGATCTCGCGGGCAGGACAGGCGTCGTCCAGCCGGTCGTCGACTCCCGTGTGTCGAGCGGGCTGGTCGCACGCAACTTCCTCGACTGGCCCGTGCACAGCGGCAGGGACATGTCGCTCTACGACCCCGAGGTCATCGTCTTCATCATCGGCGCCAACGACGCCAAGAACATCGACAACGGCACCCAGAACGACCCGGCGTGGCGGGCGCAGTACGCCGCGTTCGTCGAGGAGATGCTCACCGCGCTGCGCGGCAGCGGCCGCGCCGTGTACTGGGTCGGCGCGCCGGTCATGGCCGACCCCGAGTACTCGGAACGCGTGAAGGGCGTCAACGAGGTGTTCCGGGAAGTGGCGGCACAGCATCCGGAGGTCACCTACATCGATTCGTACTCGCTCTTCTCCGGACCGGACGGGTCGTTCGAGTCGACGCTGCCCGTCCCGGGCCGAGGCGTGACGCGGGTGCGTGCCAACGACGGCATCCACTTCACGCCGGAAGGCGGCGACCTGCTCGCGCAGCGCGTGTTCGAACGGCTGGACTCGGCGTGCAGGGTCACCCCGCAAGCGGTGCGGGGCGTCACGAAGCCGACCGTCGAAGCCCAGGGCAGCACATCGGTGCCCGGGACGCGGCGAGGACCGACCACCTCGACCACCCGGCCGCCGGGCGGGTAGGCGGGTAGGGAGGCCCGCGGCGGCCGTCGGTAGTCTCCCCGCCATGACCGCTGGTCTGGAAGCGGCGGCGGCCGCCGTCGACGCCGCCGCCGAGCTCACGGCGACCGCCTCGGAACACCTGGCGCGGGGGTCCGCCGAGGACGGGCGGATCTCGGTCGCCAAGCTCGACCGGCACCAGGTCCTGGCCTACGACCTCGCGCACGCCGCCAGCGCGCTCGAGGGCTGCCGCGTGATGCTGGACTACGGCGGCCACGGAGAGCTCGAAGCGATGCTGGCGGGCGCGTTCGTCGCCGACGTCGTCGCCGACGTCGCCGCCAGGATCGTGGCGCGCGACGAGGTCTGGGGCGTGTCGCCCGGCGTGCTCACCCCCGCTCTCGACTTCGTGGCCGAGCGGCGCTCGCCCGAGTTCCTCGAGTCGATCGCGGCCCGTCTCCCCAAGGAGGGGACCGGCCCCACGAACCTGTCCGACGACTTCGAGCTCGTCCGCGAGACCTTCCACCGCTTCGCCGAGGAGAAGGTGCGGCCCGTCGCCGAGCACGTCCACCGCACGAACGCCGACATCCCCGAAGACGTCATCGCCGGCCTGGCCGAGATCGGCG
>DATFXK010000351.1:0-3055 GCA_035316005.1 Acidimicrobiia bacterium
TGCATCATGGGCACGACGCTCGACGCCGAGCCGGCCGACGGCGATCACGTCGAGGTCGATTGCAGCGCCGAGGACGGCGTGCTCCGGCGGGCCTCGTGAACGGCGTCCCCGTGGACAGGACGGCGCTGAACGGCTGGATCGAGTACCACGGGAAGATCTCGCGGGCGATGACGGCCGAGCGGACCGCGCTCGAGTCGGCGCTGATCCCCGTCACGGCGTACATCCTCATCGCCTGCATCGAGTGCTACCGCCGGTATCCGGAGATGATGCGCGAGATCGCGGGTGCCGCCTCTCCGGAGGAGCTCGGCGCCGCCGGGCGTTTGCCCGGCAGCCAGATCGACGCCGTGCACCTCTGGTCGATCGCGAACTTCCCGCTGCTGGGCCGCCAGGTGCTGGCACCGTTCGGGCTCGTTGACCTCGACCGCGACGTCCCCGCCCTTGCGACCGTGCTCGACTTCTGGCGCCGCGCCGCCGCCGCCTTCCGCGCCGACGGCGAGCTCCAGGCGTGGGACGCGGGACTGCGCGTGCCCCGCTACGGGCCCGACGTGGTCGAAGCGCTCGTGGCCGGCTCGCGGCCGCTCGGCGACGAGGAGCGCCAGCAGCTGATCCGGCTGAATCGGATTCTCACCACGTTCCTCTTCCTCCTCTACTTCGACACCCGTGCCGGGTACCAGGACACGGGCCCGTATCCACTGCCCGACGGGCGCGTCCTGTTGGTGCGCGACTTCAACCGTTTCGGGGTGAGCCACTTCCCGTGGAGCAGGGATGTGTGCGCGGGGCTTCCGTACTCGAACCTCACGTTGGCCCTCGTGCTCGACGGCGTCGTGCGCGTCACCGCCAACGACTGGGGCACCTCGATCACCGAGCCGCCCGACTACTTCGCGCATCTCTCGGCCGCCGGAGTTTTCACGGCCGACAACGGCGGACTGGCGCCTGTCACGCCGGAAGAGCTCGCCGGCGTCACGACGGACGTCAAGCGCGCGCAGCAGCAGCTGTACCGGTGCATCGCCGGCATGGACCGCCGCGAGAAGATCGATGCGGGCGCGTACGTGTACTTCACGTTCCTGCGGCCGTTCGCCGAGACGGCCGGCGTCGACGACCGCCTCGACTGGGCCGTGCCCCGCGACAGCCTGGACGTGTACGAGGGACTGGCGACGCTCGACAAGATGCCGGACGTCGAGAGCGACGACTCGATCCCGTACTACACCCCGGTTCCCGAGACGGGAGTGTCACCGTGATCAAGAGCACACCAAAGGACGAAGGCCGCCACGAGCCCGCCGACGGCTTGTACTGGAACGAGTCGTGGTACTTCGACTTCTCGCGCACCGACGGCACGGGCGGGTACGTCCGCCTCGGGCTGTACCCGAACCAGCAGGTCGCGTGGTACTGGGCGTACCTCGTGTCGCCCGAGCTCGGGCTCGTCGTCGTGCGCGACCACGAGGTGCCGCTGCCCCGGGGCGATGCGCTCGAGATCCGGGCGGACGGACTGTGGGCCGAGTGCGTGTGCGAGACGCCGATGGAGCACTGGGGCCTCGGCCTCGAGGCGTTCGGCGTGCGGCTCGACGAGCCCGGCGACGCGTACCGGGGCGAGATCGGCGAGCGCCTCCCCGTGGGCCTCGACCTCGAATGGGAAGCGGCAACGCCCGTCTACGACTACCCGTACGCGGACGGGCATCCAGGCGCCCACTACGAGCACGCCGGCGTGGTGCACGGCGAGCTGCTCGTCGGTCAGGAGAGGATCGACTTCGAGGGCCGGGGCGAGCGCGACCACTCGTGGGGTGACCGCGACTGGTGGCTCTGGGGCTGGCACTGGACGTCGTTCCAGGTCGGCGACGGCTTCGCGGCCAACGTCGTGAAAGCCGACGAGCTCGACACCGCGTGGGGCTACGTATGGTCGGGCGATGAGACGCGCCCGGTGGAGCACCTCATGCTCGAGACGCATGTGGGCACCGACGACGTGCCGACGGCGGCCCGGTACGTGATCGACCACGAGCTCGAGGTCGACGTCGAGGTGCTGGCGGCGGCGCCCGTCCCGCTGGTCGCTCCGGACGGGCGCACGTCACGGTTCCCGCGAGCGCTCTGCGCGTACACGACCAGCCGCGGCACCGGGACGGGCTGGTGTGAATGGCTCCAGGTGGGCCTGCCCGTGGAAGGGCTATAACTCCCGGCGCTCGAGGACGGCGGCACGCGAGACTGCCCCCATGTTCCGAGGACAGGTCGTCGCCATCTACACGGCGCCGGAGAAGGGCGCACCGATGCAATCGCGCGACGACGTCACTGCCGTTGCCGGGGTCGGCCTCAACGGTGACCGCTACGCCGCCGGCGCCGGCAAGTTCACGGACAAGGCCGAGGACGGGAAGCGGGCGGTCACGCTCATCGAGCGCGAGGCCGTCACCGCCGCCGGTCGCGAGTACGACATCGAGATCGGGGAGCACGAGACCCGCCGCAACGTCGTCACCGAGGGCGTCCCGCTGAACCACCTCGTGGGCCGGACGTTCCGCGTCGGGGACGTCACCTTGCGCGGGCTGCGGCTCGCCGAGCCCTGCGCGTACCTGGAGGGGTTGACGCGCCCCGGGGTTCGCCGAGCGCTCGTCCACCGGGCCGGGCTGAGGGCCGAGATCCTCGAGGGCGGGACGCTGCACGTCGGCGATCCCGTCGAGGTCGCGAGCCCTAACGGAGACGCCGGGGCCTAAGCTCACGCACTGCGTGAAGCGGTTTGGGTTCGTCAACGCGCGCGGGTCCTGAGGGATGATCTCCCGTCGCTTCGCGATCGCCGCCGCGGTCGTCGCCGTGATCGCGCTGGCCGGCGTGGTGACCTTCGCCGCGTTGCGGTCGCGGTCGTCGGACCAGTCGTCGAGCACTGCCACGACGACGAGCACGACGACGGTTCCTCCGCTGACGACGGTGGCGCCGCAGACGATCCCCGTGCCGCCGCTCCCGCCCGCCGGGCCGACCACCGCCCCGCCGCCCGCCATCACGGTGCCCTCGGGCGGAACGGCGGGCACGGCACCGCCGGCGACCACGACGGCGCCGAGCACGGCGCCGGTCACGGTGA
>DATFXK010000352.1:0-6158 GCA_035316005.1 Acidimicrobiia bacterium
GAGCGCCACGGCGGTGGCGGCGTCGACGGTGGCGTCGAGCCGCGTGCGGTCGCCGAGCGGCGCCGCCATCAGCCGGCCCGTGTCGAGGAGACACACGACGTCGCGGTCCTGCTCGACGCGGTACTGGTTGCTCATCGGCCGGCCCAGCCGCGCCGTCGCCCGCCAGTTGACCTGGCGGATGTCGTCGTCGGGCAGGTAGTCGCGGATCGACTCGAAGTCGGTGCCGAGCCCGAGGGGACCGCGCGTCAGCCGCCCCGGGTCGCGGAAGCGTCCCTGGCGCACGGCGAGCACGAGTCGCCACGCCGCCAGGAGGTCGGGGTACACGAGCACCTCCGCCGGGTCGCCGCCCCGGCGGTACCACGCGGCCAGCCCGAGCGGGCCCCGCACCCGCGTCGCCGGGCTCGGGAGCACGTGGCGGCCGCGGCGGCCCGCGCGCACCCGGGCGTCGAGGCGGCCGTCGGCCTCGGCCGGCTCCACGGCGATGTCGGGCACGAGCGGCTGGCGCAACCGCAGCGTCCCCGCGCCCGTCCGGTCGGCGTCGAGCGTCAGCGACGTGGCCACGCCGCGAGCGAGGGCGCCGGGCACGTGCCGGTGCACCACGGGCCGGGGGCGGCTGACGACGGCGTCGACGACGAAGGCGGCGGCGGCGGCCACCGCCGCGAACAGGGCCACACCCGGGGCGACCAGCGCTGCGAGCGCGCACGCGCCGAACAGCACCGCGGCACGCACCGTGGCGGTCACCGGCGCGACAGCCAGGCCGATCAGGGCGGCGGCGACGAGCGCCACCGCCGCGAGGATCGTCCCGTCCATCGCTCAGCGAGGGACGGGAACGGCGGCCAGCGCCGCCTGCACCGCGTCGTCGGGCCGGTAGCGCTCGAGCTCCGCCTCCGGCCGTAAGAGCAGCCGGTGGCGCAGCACCGGGCGCGCCATCCACGCCACGTCATCGGGCGTCACGAAGTCGCGGCCGCTGATCCGGGCCGACGCCTTCGACGCCGCCAACAGGTGCACGGCGGCGCGCGGGCTCGCGCCGAGGGCGACGCTCGGCAGCTCGCGTGTTCGCCGCACGAGGGCGACGATGTACGCCTCGATCTCAGCCGCGACGGTGGTCGCGTCGACCTCGTCCCGTGCCCCGCGCAGGTCGTCGGCAGTAGCGACCGCGCCGACGTCGTCGATGGTGGCTGGCATCACGCCGCGGTGCGCGAGGCCGAGCATGCCGACCTCGTCGCGCTCGTCCGGGTACCCGACGTCGACCTTGACGAGGAACCGGTCGAGCTGAGCCTCCGGAAGCGGGTACGTGCCCTCGTACTCGATCGGGTTCTGCGTCGCGATCACGAGGAACGGATCGGGCAACGGGCGTGGCTCGCCGTCGACCGACACCTGGCGCTCCTGCATCGCCTCGAGCAAGGCCGCCTGCGTCTTCGGCGGCGTGCGGTTGATCTCGTCGGCCAGCAGCACGTGCGTGAACACGGGGCCGGCACGGAACCCGAGCTCCTGCCGCGCGCCGTCGGACTCTGACGGCCGGAGCGTCATCGTGCCCGTGAGGTCGGACGGGAGCATGTCGGGCGTGAACTGCACACGGCGGAACGACACGCCGAGGGCGCGTGCGGTGGTGTTGGCGAGGAGCGTCTTGGCCGTGCCCGGCACGCCCTCCAGCAGCACGTGCCCGTTCACCGCCACCGCCGCCAGCAACAGGTCGACGACGTCACCCTGACCGACGACCACCTTGCTCACCTCGGCCGACACCCGGTCGCGCAGCTCCCTCACGGTGCTGTTCCTCCTTCGTTCGCGCGCGCCGTCGCAAGCTCCGGCTCTGCGGCACGGTCGGCAAAGCCGCCGCCGCCGCCGTTCGCGCGCGCCAGTGCCTGGCCGGCGGCGACGACGTCGACCGCGGTCCGGGCGGGCGCGAACAGCGCGTCGGTCTCGTCCGCCGTCCAGCCGAAACGGGTGGCCGCCGCCCGCAGCTCGGCCTCGGACGCGGTGGGCGCCAGGCCGGCGCGGCGCGCCAGCCGAGCCCGCGCCGCCGCCTGCAGCGGCGCGAGGGCCGAGGCCGGTTGGTTCGTGCGCGCCAGGGTGCCGGCGAGGGCGTCGACGTACTCGCGCCGGGGCGGCGGGAGCGGACGGGCCGCGTCCTCGGGCGGGCCGAGCCGCCGCCCGGCGGCGACCACCCCCAGCAGCGCGGCCAGGGTCAGCCCGACGAGCGCCGCCTGCCAGCGGCCCGGGATCGCGCCCAGACCGCTCGCATGGCCGTAGCCGTGCGCACCCTCGGCGAACGACACCGAGCGCGCGTCGCCGGCGGCGGCGAGACCGAAGCCGGCGTTGTCCGCCGTCCCGAGCAGCCGGTTCTGGAGCGGCGACGGGTCCGCGAGCGCGACGACCCGGCCCCGGCCGACCGTGGCCACCGTCGCGAGCACGCGCGATTCGTTCCCGAGCACGGGCGTCGTCGCGCCCGGCTCCGACCAGGAGCCCTCGCCGGCGGTGCGCACCGAACGCAGCCCGACGACCTCGCGGGCGCCGCCCAGCGGCTCCGCGTCGCGGACGCCGGCGGAGGACCACACGGGCGGGTCGGCGAGCAACGCCGCGAGCAGGTCGGTTGCGCCCGGCCCACCGGCGAGGAGGCGGCCACCACCCTCGACGAACCGTCGCACGGCGCGCTCCTCGTCGTGACCGAGCCCGATCGGGTCGAGCACGACGAGCATGTCGGCTCCCGCGATCGCATCGCTCGTCACCTTGCCGCGTTGCGCCTCGGTGTCGTGGCCGTTCCGGCGCAGCAGCTCGGCGTACGCCCCCAGACCGTCGCGCCCGGTCGACAACGACGACGACCGCCGCGTCGTCTCGTCGGAGCCGCGGGTCGAGGAGTCGACGAGGGCCAGCACGATGTTCACGACGACCACGAGCACCACGAGCACGATGACGGCGCGCACGGCGGGGTGAAGGCGTCGCCAGGTCGTTGTCCGCGCGCTCACCGGTCACCCGCCTGTTCGAGCACGCGCGGCCACGCCGCCCGTGCGCTGGACACGTCGGTCGCGGACGCATGTCGCCCGCCGTACGCGACGGCGTCGAACGTGACCGCTAGATCGTCGAACGCAGGCAGGCGGAGGCGCCGTGCCACCTGACCGGTCGTGATCGAGGAACGGAAGCTGATCGCGCCGGCCCGGTCGAGGCGCAATAAGCCGGCGCGGAACCGGAGCCGGAGCGCGGTGTCGAGGTCTCCGCGCCGCTCGGCGGCGTCGGCGTCGCGTTCGAGCCGGCCGGGGTCCAGGTTCTCGTCGCGCCCGCCGCGCTGTCGACCGGCGCCGATGCCCGCGTCGCTCGCGGCGCGCCGGCGGGCGACGAGGAGCGCGATCACCGTCACGATGCCGGCGAGCACGGCGGCGAGCACGACCTTGCCGACCAGCGACTCGGTGATCCGGGAGAGGAAGTCCCCGATGGGGCGGAGGCGGTCACCCAGCCAGTCCAACGCGCCCTCGAACGGGCGCGGGACGTCGGCCGGCTTGTAACGACGGCTGCCGAGGATCTCCCGCGCCTGGTCCCGCGCCCGGTCGGGATCGACCTGCCCCGCCACGGCGAGCCGCACGCCGGTCACCTGCGGTCTGGGCCCGGCGGGGGCCCGGTCGGCGGAGGCGACGGAGGCGATGGCGGCGACGGCTCCCACCCCGGCGGCGGCGGGGCCCACCCGCCCCCGGCGCCGGGAGCAGGCTGCGTCCACGGCATCAGCGTCGGGGTGACGGCAGCGGCCGGCGCGCCGATGCGCTGCGCCATCAGCTGCAGGTCGAATCCTTCCTTCCGCACGCGCAGGTCGAAGTAGATGACGGCCACGACGGCGGCGACGAACGGGATGGTGAGCACGCTGGCGACCGCCCCGAACACCGCGCTGGCGAGGTCGTACACGAACTGGTTGTCGCGCCCGGCGAACAAGAGCGGCACCGAGAGCAGCCCGATCCCGGCGGCGACGGCCGTCGCCAGGAGGTTGGCCAAGGCCAGGATGCCGGCGGTCGGCCACCAGCGGCGGCGGACGAGGTTGAACGAGCGCCGCAGGGCCTGGAATCCGCGCGGCCCCTCGATCAGCAGGACGGGAATAGCCACCGACCACGCGACGTACAGCCACACGCCGGGAACGATGCAGGCCGCGAACGCGAGCAGCACGATCACGCCGTGGATCAACGTGAGCCACAGCAGTGAGCCGAGCCGGCGGAAGCCGAAGCGAAGCGACTCCCGCCAGTCGGTCTCGGTGCCGAGGTACGTGTCGCTCACAGCCTTCAGGCACGCGGCCTCGGCCAGTGCGCTCGACACGATGTTGATCACGAGGACCAGGAGCAGCGCGGCGAGGCCGGCCCACTCGCTGTCGGACGTCGTGGTCGTCGTGCCCGCCGTCGTCGACGTGTCGGGTAGCGACAGCGTGATCAGGACGTTCAGGACCTGGACGGGCACGATCACGACCGCGACCGCCTTCAGCATGGTCGCGAACCTGGTCCGGTAGACCTTGATGCCGGCGTCGAGGATCTCGCCGATGCCGAGCGGTCGCAGCTGCGCGGCGGTGCTGGCCACGCCGGAAAGCTACGGCGTCAGCACCCGCGCCGCGTCGTCGGCTTCACCGAGGACCACGCCGTACGCGAGGTACGGCCCCACATCACGATCCCGGCCGGCCCCACACCGTCGAGCTGGCCGTGGCGGTGGATGTACCGGCGGAACGCACCCCAGCGAGCGCGATGTCGCCGGCCCGATCGCGTCAATGCCCGGCCCGAGACGAGGCAGATCGCGGTGCCGAGGACCTGCGCCACGATCACGAGCGTGACGTACACGACCGGCCGCGTGAAGAAGAACAGCGCGAAGCCGATGGCCGTGGTGATGAACGCGCCGCTCATGTCGACCAGCGGCAGCACCCGCGTGACGAAGCCGGCGCTCGTCGCCCGCTTCACGGCGTCCCGGCGGTAATGACGCCACCAGGGCGTCCGCCCCCGCCACACCGGCGGGCCTTCGACGACGCCTTCCTGCATCGCCTCGGCGCGCAGCCCGCCCAGCACGAGCCGCTCGCTCTCGTTCGCGCCGCTCTCGGTGGCCGGCACCGTCACGACGAGGCGATCCGGCCCGTACTCCTGGATGTCGATGGCCTTGCGCAGCGCCAGCGCGAGCGCGGTGCCGGCGACGGCGCGGCGATCAGGCCGGCCGTCGCCCCACAGCACCGACATCACGGCCGGGTCCGAGGCGTCGGGCGGGTCCGACAGCTCCTTCGGCACGTCGCTCACCTCGCGCCTCTGCTCGAGCTTCACCGAGACGGCGTGGCGAACGACAAGGAACCAGAAGATCGCCGGGAGACCGAACGCGACGGCGGTGATGATCCAGCGCACGATCTCGCTCTGCCGGTCGACGCTCCCCAGCGTCGCCTCGGTCGCCTGCTGGGTGACCTCCCGCGTCTGCTGGACCTCCTGGAACGTCGGGAGGAACGCGATGTTCTGGACCGGCGCGGCGGGGACGAGCGCGGACGGGAACGCGAGCACGAGGCTCCCGTCGGTCCAGATCGGCGCCTGCGACGAGAACGCGACCGTGCTCGCTCCCCGCGGCTCGATCTTCCGGTCACGGCCGGCGTAGAGGTGCGGGTAGAGCGGGCCGGGGGCGGCCTCGGGGAGTGTGACGGTGCCGGTCAGCTCGATGTCCGGGTCCTGGCGGACGGCCTCCTCGGGTGACGCCACCACCGGGTAGTCGAGGACGGCGACGTCGGCGTAGCGGGTGACTGCCCTGGCGACGTCGAAGGACACGACCGCGCTGCTTCGATCGACCCGGACCTCCTGGTCGCCGAACTCGTTCGTCGTCGTCGTGGCGGGCGCGCCGTCGACGGCCACGTTGCCCACCGCGCCGAGACCCTGGGGAGCGGCGATGTCGACGGTTCCGCCGTCGTCGGCGAACGTCACCGTCTCGTCGACGTGGAAGACACCCGCGGGCGAGACCGTGCCGCGCACGTCGATCGCCTCGATGGCCGAGCCCCGGCCTTCGGGGTTGTACTCCACCTCGGGCCGGCAGCCCGCCGCGCCGAGCAGGACCGCGGGCGCGCCGAGTACGAGTGCGCCCCTGCCCGCGCGCACGGGAACCGGGGCGGGTTACAGCGCCCGGACGAGCGTGGCGTCGCCCTGGCCGCCGCCGCCGCACAGCGCGGCCGCGCCGAG
>DATFXK010000353.1:0-13031 GCA_035316005.1 Acidimicrobiia bacterium
CCCGCCCGCCGAGACCGAGGAGGGGATGGGCGCGCTCACCCTGAGCGGGTTCCTCCTCGAGGTCACGCGCCGGCATGCGGAGCGCGAGGCGCTCGTCTTCCACGAGCCCGACGGCGGTGTCGTGCGCTGGACGTACCGCGATCTCGAGCGCGAGACGCGCCGCGTCGCCCGTGCCGTGCTCGGCGCCGGCGCGGGCAAGGACGGCCGCGTCGCGATCCTGCTTGGGAACCGTCCGGAGTGGGTCACCGCGCTCTACGGCGTCGCGCTCGCGGGCGCCGTCGCCGTGCCGTTGAACACCTACTTCGAGCCGCCCGAGCTCGACTACGTCCTCCGTCATTCGGACGCCCAGCTGCTGCTCACCCAGACCCGCCTGCTCGGTCACGCCTACGTCGACCAGCTCGTCTCGTTGTGCCCCGAGCTCCCGGGCGCGACGCCGGGTGAGCTGCGGTCGCCTCGGTTCCCGCACCTGCGCCGCGTGGCTGCGCTCGGGCTGGACGAGCGGCTCGGTGCGGTGGAGCCGTGGGAGACGTTCCTCCGGCTGGGGGGTGGCGTCGCCGAGGACGTGGTGGACGCGGCGGCGGCGGAGGTCACGTCGGCCGATCACGCGCTCGTCATCTACACGTCGGGCACGACGGCGGTGCCGAAGGGCGTCCTCCACCCGCACCGGGGGCCGGCCATCCAGAGCTGGCGATTCGCCCAGCAGCTGCGGCTCGATCCGAGCGTGCGGGTGTGGAGCGCGTTCCCGTTCTTCTGGTCGGCGGGGCTCGTGATGGTGATGGGCGCGACGCTCGCCGCCGGGGGTTGCATCGTGCTCCAGGAGCACTTCGAGCCGGGCGAGGCGTTGCACCTGCTCGAGAGCGAGCGCGTGACCTCGCCCCACGCGTGGGCGCACCAGCTCGCCGAGCTCGAGGATCACCCGGACTGGCCCGAGGTCGACTTGTCGTCGATCCGTCATTGCGAGGCGTTCACGAGCTTCGGCCGTCATCCGAGCGTGCACGTCGAGGACGCGTGGAGCCCGCGCGCCGCGTACGGCCTGAGCGAGACCTGCACGATCATCAGCTCGTTGCCCGTGGACACGCCGCGCGAGATCCGCGAGCGGAGTCAGGGCGTGATCCTGCCCGGCAACCTGGTGCGGATCGTGGATCGCGACACGGGTGAAGCGTTGCCGGTTGACGCCATCGGTGAGATCACCGTCAAGGGACCGACGCTGATGCTCGGCTATGTGAAGAAGCTGCCCGAGGAGTGCTTCGACGAGGACGGCTACTTCCACACCGGCGACGCGGGGTACGTCGACGCCGAGGGCTATCTTCACTGGACGGGACGCATGACCGACATGATCAAGACGGGCGGCGCCAACGTCTCGCCGGTCGAGATCGAGGAGACGCTGTTGCGGCATCCCGGGCTCAAAGCAGCGCTGGCCGTCGGCATCCCCGACGCCAAGCTCGGCGAGATGGTCGTGTTGTGCGCCGTCGCCCACGACGGTGCCTCCGTCGACGAGGACGACGTGCGCAGCTTCCTGCGGGGACGGGTCGCGAGCTACAAGATCCCGCGCCGGGTGCTCTTCTTCCGCGAGGCCGAGCTGTCGCTCACGGGCAACGCCAAGATCCGCGCCGACGAGCTCCGCAAGCTGGCGATGCAGCGCCTGTCGGTCACGTCGTGAGCTGCGTGCGCCAGATCCCGCAGATCGTGTCGGTGTCGGTGACGAATGCATCGCCGGTGAACCGGAGCGCGTCGATGGTTCGTCGCCCAGCTTCCTCGTCGCCCGCCCCGCAGGCGTCGGCCACGACGACCGGGATGTAACCCAGGTCGGTGCCGTGGCGAACGGTTGGCTCGATCCCGATCTCGAGCGCGACGCCGACGACGACGAACACGTTCACACCGCAGTCCCGCAAGGCGATGTCCAACGGCGTCCCCTCGAAGGCCGACATGGTGATCTTGTCGACCACCGCCTCGGTCGGGGCCGGCTCCAGTTCGGGCGTGATCGGGAACGCGGGTGAGTCTCGCAAGAACCAGGGTTCGACTTCCTCGACGGTCGACACCCGCTGCCAGGTCATCGCCTGGCGCAGTTGGAAGACGCCGGCGAGGTTCTTCGGAAGTGACATGTGGCGGAAGAAGAAGACCCGAACGCCTGCGCGACGTGCCGCGTCGAGCACCCGGGCGACCGCCCCGACGATCCGGTCGCGCTCGGGAACCTGCCGCAGGACGCCGACCTGCATGTCGTAGACGAGCAACGCGCCCCGGCGTGGGTCACAGGCCTCTTCGAGCGTCTCCGGGATCTGCAGCCCGAACTCTTCCTGCATGCTGGACCTCAGGACTGCGGTGTACGACGGGCATCGGACCGGCTTCGCCATCGCACGATCGTCCACCACAACGCCAGTGGCAGAGCCAACGCGGTCAACACGCCGAGGATGATCGAACGCCCCCAGATCGCGAGCACCGCCGCAACCACGCCGACGGCCCAGAGCATGATCAACGCGCGCGTGTCGCTCCGGCCCGACCCCGCGCGAACGGTGTCGAGCGCGAATACCTCACCGTCGTTGGCCGGCAGGCCTTCGAGCCCCGTCCGCTTGCGTGGTCGGCCGTCGCTGCTCATGACCGACAGACTGCCAGAGCCCAGGCGGTGGTCGCGCGATGAGTTCGCGCCGCCGGCGGCGTCGTACGCCGTGGAGGTGAGCCCATGAAGGACAAGACTCCGAGCACCGAGATGGCGCCCCTCGAGGCGCTCGTCGGGGAGTGGAGCGTCGAGGCCTTGGCCCCCTGGGCGCCGCCGTCGGACCTGCGCGGGCGGACCGTGTTCGAGTGGATGACGGGAGGAACGTTCCTGCTCCAGCGCTGGGAGGTCCCGATCGACGAGGCGCCGGACGGTCTCGCCGTCATCGGGCGCATTCCGCAGGACAACGCCGGATACCTGCAGCACTACTTCGATTCGCGGGGAGTGGCGCGGGTCTACTCGATGACGTTCGAGGACGGTGTCTGGACGCTCAGCCGGACGAAGGCGGACTTCTCACCGCTGGACTTCGCGCAGCGCTTCACCGGAACGCTTGGTGACGACGATCGGACGATCCGCGGCGGCTGGGAACTGGCACACGACGGCTCGACCTGGGAGCACGACTTCGACCTCGTGTACACGCGGGTGGGGTAGCCGGCCTTGACCAGCTGATCATGTGGCGACCGTCCGCGTACGATGCCGGCATGCCGGCTCGTCCGGACGACTCGCCGCAGATCATCCCGTACCTCTATTACGAGGACGCGACGAAGGCGCTCGACTTCCTCGTGGAGGCGTTCGGGTTCGAGGTCAAATCGGCGTTCCGGGACGAGAACGGCGATGTCCTGACGGCGCAGCTCCGCACGGGCGACGGCGTCGTGATGATCGGTCCGGGCATGGACGAATTCGGGACGCGCGGCGTGAAGGACACGGATTGGGCGACGACGCGCATGTTCGTCTACGTCGACGATGTCGACGCCCACTACGAGCGTGCGCGTGCCGCGGGCGCGCGGATCGTCAGCGAGCCGGCGATGCACTTCAGCGACAACAAGATCTACGTCGCCGGCGACAGCGGCAGACAGCAGTGGATCTTCGCGGAGCCCACCGGCGCCGCAGCAGAAGGAGAACGCCACGCATGAAGGCCGCCGTGTACTACGAGACCGGGCCGCCGAGCGTGTTCCGATACGAGGACGTGCCCGATCCCACGGTGGGCCCGGGCGATGTCCTCGTCGACGTCGAAGCGGTGAGCATCGAGGGCGGCGACACGCTCAATCGTGCCGGCGGCGAGATGGCGACCTCGCCGCACATCGTCGGCTACCAGTGCGCGGGGACGATCGCCGAGGTCGGATCGGATGTGACCGACCGGAAACCGGGGGAGCGGGTCGTGTGCACGATGTTGTGGGGCTCCCACGCCGAGCGGGTCGCGGTGCCGCCGATCGTGACGTGGCTCGTGCCCGACGACCTCGACATCGTCGAAGCCGCCTGCATCCCGGTCGCCTTCGCCACGGCGGACGACTGCCTGTTCGAGTTCGGCCATCTGCAGTCGGGCGAGACGGTGCTGATCCAGGCCGGGGCCGGAGGCGTCGGACTGGCCGCCATCCAGCTCGCCAAGCGCGCCGGCGCCACCGTGCTGGCGACGGCGTCCAGCGACGAGAAGCTCGACCGGCTCCGTGACTACGGCCTCGACCACGGCATCAACTACCGCACCAGCGACTTCGCGAACGCCGCCCGCGAGCTGACGGGCGGACGGGGCGTGGAGCTGGTCGTCGACTCAGTGGGCTCGACGCTCGCCGGCAGCGTGCAGGCGCTCGCGTACCGCGGCCGGGTCTCCCTCGTCGGCAGCGCTGGTCGCGACCCGCAGCCCTTCGACGCCGGCCTGCTGATGATGGGCAACCAGACGCTCACCGGTGTGTTCCTCGGCGCCGAGGTCGCGACGCCGCGCGTACAGGCCTTGATCGATCGCCTGATCGCCGATGTCGCCAAGGGTGAGCTGCGGGTCGTCGTCGACCGGACGTTCCCGCTCCCCGAGGCTGCTGCCGCCCACGCCTACTTGGAGAGTCGTCAGGCGTTCGGACGCGTCGTGCTGATCCCCTAAGCAGGCACCGAGGCGACCAGCTGCTCGCTGACGTCCCACAGACGTCGGGCGGCGGCGTCGTCCCGCGCGACGGCCGATGGCGTAGCGGGCTTGCACTTGTAGAAGTAGCCGCCCGACACGCGCTCGACCTCGGGCGACGACGCGAGGTGGATCGTCGTGCGGGCGCCCTTCTCGGGGCTGATGGCGAACGGCCCGGCGATGTACCGGATGCCGAACCCGTAGACCGGTCCGAGGTCGCCTCCGCGCCCGAAGTCGCTGCGCACGAACCCGGGATGGAGCGAGTTCGCCGTCACACCCGAGCCGTCGAGCCGGCGGGCGAGCTCGCGCGCGAAGTAGATGTTCGCGAGCTTGGACTTGCTGTACGCGTTCCCCCACCGGTAGCGGCCGGTGGACTGGAGGTCGTCGAAGTCGAGCCCGTGGCGGGCGCCCTTGTGGGCGTCGGACGCCACGACCACGACCCGTGCGGGCGCGCTCGCGCGCAGCCGATCGAGTAGCAGGTCCGTGAGCAGGAAGTGGCCGAGGTGGTTGACGCCGAACGTCGTCTCGAAGCCCTCTTCGGTCTCGGTCCGTCGCCGGTGGATCAGGCCCGCGTTGTCGACGAGCACGTCGAGTCGGTCGAAGCGGTCGAGCACGGCGGTGGCGAACGAGCGGATGGACCGGAAACGGGCGAGGTCGAGCGGCATGACCTCCACCTCGTCGTTGCCGCTCCGCTCGACGATCTCGTCCCCGGCGGTGCGCCCGCGCTCCTCGTTGCGGGACGTGATGATCACACGGGCGCCCTGGCTCGCCAGCCCGACCGCGGCCTCCTTGCCGATGCCGGTGTTCCCGCCCGTGATCACGGTAATTTTCCCGGTCATGTCCGCCATGCCGGCAACGCTAACCCCGGACCGGCATCCGGAGGCCGGGCCGAGGGCGAATCAACGTGGGAACATCGCCCTGGACCCGCAGCGCGAGGAACGGAGAGGAATGCGCAAGGGCCACTACCTCCCCATCGAGGACCACGGAGTCATCGGCGACCTCCACACCGTGGCGCTCGTCGGCATCGACGGATCGGTCGACTTCATGTCGTATCCGCACTTCGGGTCGGCCACGATCTTCTGCGCCCTGCTCGACGCCGAGCACGGCGGCCGGTTCCAGATCCGCCCGTGCCAGCCCTCGGGCGCCGTGAAGCAGATGTACCTGCCCGACACGAACGTGCTCATCACCCGCACGCTCGACGAGGACGGGGTCGCCGAGGTGTCCGACTTCATGCCGGTCGGCGCCAGCGAGGCGGAGCACTCCCACGCGCTGATCCGCCGTGCGAAGGGCGTCCGCGGGGAGACGCCGTTCGACGTCATCATCGATCCCCGCTTCGACTACGGCCGCGCCGGCCACAAGGTCGAAGTGCGGGAAGGCGAGATCCTCTTTCACTCCGAGGGGCCCGGCGGCCGGACCGCCCGGTTGCGCTCCCAGGTCCCGCTCGAGGTGAAGAACGGGGCGGCGGTCGGCACCTTCACGCTCGGCGCGGGGGAGACCGCCGCGTTCGTGATGGAGGAGGCCGTTCCCGGGCGACCCAGCCCGTCGGAGTCCCCCCATTACGTCGCCGAGGCGTTCAAGGACACCGTCAACTACTGGCGGAACTGGGTCGGACGCTCGCAGTACCACGGCCGCTGGCGCGAGACCGTGAACCGCTCCGCGCTGGTGCTCAAGCTGCTCGTGTCGGACAAGTTCGGATCGCTCGTCGCCGCGCCGACGTGCAGCCTCCCGGAGGAGCTCGGCGGCGAGCGCAACTGGGACTATCGCTACACGTGGATCCGCGACGCGTCGTTCACGCTGTACGCGCTGATCCGGCTCGGGTACACGGATGAGGCGGGCGCGTTCATGCGGTGGATCGAGGACCGCTGCAACGACCTCGGCCCCGACGGCTCGTTGCAGATCATGTACGGCATCGACGGGCACAAGGAGCTGACCGAGGAGATCCTTCCGCATTTCGAGGGCTACCGCGGCTCGTCACCCGTGCGCATCGGCAACAGCGCCTACGACCAGCTCCAGCTCGACATCTACGGCGAGCTCATGGACTCGGTCTACCTGTACAACAAGTACGGCGCGCCCATCTCCCACGACCTGTGGCACAACCTCGTGCGCCTCGTGAACTGGGTCACGGAGCACTGGCAGCTCCCCGACGAAGGCGTGTGGGAGGTGCGCGGCGGGAGGCAGGAGTTCCTGTACTCGCGGCTGATGTGCTGGGTGGCCGTCGACCGCGGCATCCGCCTCGCCGACCGCCGGTCCTTCCCGTATCCGTTCGAGCGGTGGCGCGCCACGCGCGACGAGATCTACAACGACATCTACGAGAACTTCTGGGATCCCGAACAGCAGGCGTTCGTCCAGCACAAGGGCACGAAGACGCTCGACGCGTCCACGCTGATAATGCCGTTGGTGAAGTTCATCAGCTCGATGGACCCGCGCTGGCTCTCGACGCTCAGCGCCATCAAGGACACGCTCGTCGAGGACTCACTCGTGTTCCGTTACCGAATCGGCGACGCCGCATCCGACGGCCTCATGGGCGAGGAGGGCACGTTCAACATGTGCTCGTTCTGGTACGCCGAGGTGCTGGCCCGCTCGGGTGACCCGCAGAAGGCGCGCCTCGTGTTCGAGAAGATGCTCGGGTACGCGAACCACGTCGGGCTGTACGCCGAGGAGCTCGGCCCCCACGGCGAGCACCTGGGCAACTTCCCCCAGGCTTTCACGCACCTCGGATTGATCAGCGCCGCCTACGCCATCGACCGCAAGCTGTCCGATTCGGGTTGGGTCGCCTGACTCTTTCCGACTTCGTCGGTCAGACCTCGACGTCCCAGGGGCGGGTCTCGACGATCTCGCGGACACGAGCCAGGAAGGCGGACGCGTAGGCGCCGTCGAAGGCGCGGTGGTCGAAGCTGAGCCCGAGCATCCCGACCGCGTGCGGGGCGATGGCGTCAGTGCCGTCGTCGGTCTCGACGACCACGGGGCGCCGGCGCACGCCGTCGGTCGACAGGATCGCGACCTGCGGCGGATGGATGATCGGCGCCGAGATCGCGGTGCCGGACGGGCCGGGGTTCGTGATCGTGAACGTCCCGCCGGCGATGTCGTCGGGCGCCAGCCGCTTCGCCCGGGCCCGGGCGGCGAGGTCGTCGATCGCGCCGGCGAGCGCCCCCAGGCGCTTGCTGTCCGCGTCGCGCACCACCGGCACGATCAGGCCCTCGTGATCGAGGTCGACGGCGATGCCGAGGTGCACGGCGCGGTGCACGACGAGCTCGCCGTCGCCGACCGCCGCGTTCACGTGTGGGTACGCCGCGACGGCGTCGACGACGGCGCGGGCGACGAACGGGAGGTACGTGAGCCCGGCGGGGCGGCGGACCCGCTCCACCTGCTCGAAGTCGACCTCCATCGCGATGAAGGCATGGGGCGCGACGCGCAGCGAGCGGAGCATGTGCTGGCCCGTGAGCCGCTGTACCCGGTTGAGCGGCACGACCTCGTGGAGGGGAGGCGTATCGAGCACCCGGAGGACGTCTTCACGGGTGACGCGTCCCGCGGTTCCCGTCCCGTCGATCGTGACCGTGTCGAGTTGATGCTCGGCGATCAATCGACGCACCACCGGCGACCGAAACCCGGGACGCCGGCGGAGGCGGCGACGGGTGCGGGCCGGATGAACGGTGGCCACGATTCACACGGTAGTCACGCGGGTTCCACCAATCGCGGTTCTCCCGGTCGTATCGTTCTCACTGGGGTGAAGAACGAGTGAGGCTGCTCGATCGGCTCGCGCACCATCCGGCTCCGCGGAGCAACGGGCGGGGCAACGGTCACCGAGATCGGTCGCTCGACGAAGCTCTCTCCGACTACCGACTCGCGTGCATCTCGCGCGCGATCGACGACCGCGAGATCGCACTCCGGCAGCAGAGCCAGGTGTTCTTCCAGATCTCGGGCGCTGGCCACGAGGCCCTGCTGCTCGGCCTCGCCCGTTCTCTGCGCGCCGGGTACGACTGGTTCTTCCCGTACTACCGGGACCGGGCGCTCGTGCTGGCGCTCGGAGTGACGCCGTTGGAGATCCTCCTCCAGGCGGTCGGCAGCGCCGACGATCCCGCGTCGGGCGGTCGGCAGATGCCGTGCCACTGGGGCGATGCCGCCCGCCACATCGTCAGCCAGTCGAGCCCGACCGGGAGTCAGTGCCTTCCCGCCGTCGGGTGCGCGGAGGCGGCGCGCTACATCGTCGGGCGCGACCTTCCAAGCTGCACCGCGAACGGCGACGAGGTCACTTACGTGTCGCTCGGGGAGGGGGCGTGCTCGGAGGGCGAGTTCTGGGAGAGCCTGAACACCGCGTGCCGTCTCGGACTGCCGGTGCTCTACGTGGTCGCCGACAACGGGTACGCGATCTCGGTGCGAGCGAGCGATCAGGCGCCGGCGCCGGTGTCCGAGATGGTGATGGGCATCCGTGGCCTGCACGTCACGAAGATCGACGGGCGGGACTACTTCGAGGTGCGCCGGCTCGGCGCCGACGCGATCCAGCGGGTACGGGCCGGTCAGGGGCCGGGGCTCGTCCACGCCACCGTCACCCGCCCGTACTCGCACTCGCTCTCCGACGACCAGAAGAAGTACCGGCCGCCGGAGGAGCTCGAGGACGAGGCCGAGCACGACCCGATCCTGCTCCTCGAGCGCGCGTTGATCCGAAAGGGCGTGCTGACGCCCGGGCAGGCCGAAGCGGTGCGGAAGGAGGCCACGGAGATCGTCGCCGAGGCCGCCAAGGAGGCGCTCACCGCCGCCAGACCCGAGCCCGAGCGCGTCACCGACCACCTGCTCGGCCCGCGTCCGGCTGTCGAGCTTTCCGAACCTCCACAGGAGGGAGAACGCGAGCCGGTCGCCTTCGGGGAGGCGATCCGTCTCACGCTCCACGAGGAGATGGCGCGCGACGGGCGCATCCGCGTCTTCGGCGAGGATGTCGCCGACGCCGATCCCGGCGTGCTGGGGAAGGTGCCGGGCAAGGGCGGGGTGTTCGGCGTCACGTACGGCCTCCAGACCGAGTTCGGGATCGCCCGCTGCTACAACACGCCGCTGGCCGAGGCGAACATCGTCGGCCGCGCGATCGGACAGGCCACGCGCGGGCTGCGTCCCAGTCCCGAGGTGCAGTTCTTCGACTACATCTGGCCCGCCATGCAGCAGATCAAGTCCGAGGCGGCAACGCTGCGCTGGCGCTCGCACGGCGCGTTCAGTTGCCCGATGGTCCTTCGCGTCCCGATCGGCGGGTATCTCACCGGAGGGTCGATCTGGCACTCGCAGTGCGGCGAGTCGATCTTCGCCCACGTTCCCGGATTGCTCGTCGCCTTCCCGTCACGGGCGCGCGACGCCGTCGGTCTGCTGCGCACCGCGTTCCGCTGCGCGGATCCGGTGCTGTTCCTCGAGCACAAGCACCTGTACCGCCAGGGGTACAACCGCGACCCGATGCCGCCGCAAGACTGGATGGTGCCGTTCGGCAAGGGTGCGTACGTCACACGCGGCGAACGCGTCACGGTGGTGACGTACGGCGCGACGGTGCATCGCGCCGAGCTCGCCGCCCGGGAGATCGACCCCGACGGGGGCGCGGTCGAGATCGTCGACCTGCGGACGCTGGTGCCCTGGGACCAGGACATCGTCGCCGAGTCCGTCGCCAGGACCGGGCGCGTGCTCGTCCTCTACGAGGACACGCTGCGGTGCGGGTTCGGCGCCGAGGTCGCGGCGTGGATCGCCGACGAGTGCTTCGAGGACCTCGACGCACCCGTGTGGCGCCTCGCCGCGCTCGACACCCCGGTGGCGTACGAGCCCACCCTCGAGCAGGTTGTCCTCCCGCAGGTCGACGACATCGTCCGCGACGTCCGGGCGCTGCTGGCCTACTGACGCGCTACCCTCCGCGACATCCGACCGGGGGGTGCTCGATGGATCGCATGAGCCCGCTGGACGCTTCGTTCCTCCACATCGAGAACGACGTCAACCACATGCACATCGGCTCGGTCGGGATCTTCGAAGGATCCGCTCCGAACTACGGCGACTTCGCCGACCTCGTCGCCGGCAAGCTCCCTCTCGTGCCGCGCTACCGCCAGAAGGTGCGCTTCGTGCCCTTCGATCTCGGTCGCCCGGTGTGGGTCGACGACTCGCACTTCAACCTCGGGTACCACCTGCGGCATACCGCGCTGCCCCCGCCGGGCGGTGATCAGGAGCTGCGCAACCTCGTCGGCCGGCTCATGGCCCAGCAGCTCGACCGCACCAAGCCCCTGTGGGAGATGTGGATGGTCGAGGGGCTCCAGGACGGCCACTGGGCGTTGGTTTCGAAGGTGCATCACTGCATGGTCGACGGCGTGTCGGGCTCGGATCTCCTCGCCGTGATGCTCGATCCCGAGCGCGAGCCGCCGCAGGCGAGCCTCGACACGTGGCGGCCCCAGCCCGAGCCGTCCGACGTGCGGCTCGTCACGGAGGCCCTCGGCGACCTCATCGCCAACCCGTACGAGCAGTTCCGCGCCATGCGCGCCGCTGCGCGCGGCTGGCGTCAGCTCGGCGAGCTGTTCGGAGAGGCGGCGCGCGGCGTCGCGTCGCTGGCCGGCCTGGTGCGACCGACGGTGGAGTCGTCCCTCAACGGCGCGATCGGCCCGCATCGGCGGTGGGACTGGGCGCGCACGACCCTCGCCGACGTGAAGCGCGTGCGTACCGCGCTCGGAGGCACCGTGAACGACGTCGTGCTGACCGTGCTCACCCGTGGCTTCCGTGACCTGATCATGGCGCGCGACGAATCACCCGACGGGCGTGTGGTGCGCACGCTGGTGCCGGTGTCGGTACGGCTCGCCGACGAGCGCGGCGTGTACAACAACCGCGTCTCGGCGATGTTCGCCGAGCTACCGGTCGGGATCGCCGACCCGGCGGAGCGCCTCGCCGCGATCCGACGGCAGATGGACGGGCTCAAGGAGTCGAAGCAGGCAGTCGCGGGCGAAGTGCTCACTTCACTGTCGGGCTTCGCGCCCGCGCTGCTCCTCGCGGTGGGGACGCGCGTCGCGTTCCGTATCCCGCAGCGCAACGTGAACACGGTGACCACGAACGTCCCCGGGCCGCAGCAGCCCCTGTACGCATGCGGCCGGCAGATGCTCGAGGCGTTCCCGTTCGTGCCCATCGCCGGGCACCTTCGCGTCGGGGTCGCGATCTTCTCGTACAACGGCATGCTGAACTTCGGGGTGACCGGCGACTACGACACGGCGCCGGACATCGGCGTGCTGTGCCATGGTGTCGAGGACGGTATGGCGGAATTGTTGAAATTGTCGGGAGACGGCGGCGCTCCGACGGACGCGGCATCCGAGCAGGTCCCGGCGGCGAACGGATCCGCGAGAGACTGAACCACACGGGTCGACGGGAAGGAACAGCATCATGGCGGTCGAAGAGCAGGAGATCCGTTCCGGCACGGTCGAGGAGCTCGCCGAGACGGTGTCCGACCACGAGAAGCGCGAAGCCGTCCACGCCGTCCGTTCAGCCGGCGACGCGCTGTTCACGTGGGACTACGGCCGCAGCCGAGACGCGCTGAGCAAGCTCTACGAGAAGGCCAAGACCTCGATGTGGAACGTCTCGGCCGACATCGACTGGGACATCGACGTCGACCCGTGGAAGATCGCCCGCGACCCGAACAACCCGCTGAACACCACGATGGCGCTCGAACGGGCGGGCACACCGTTCGAGAAGCTGTCCGAGGACGAGTGGTTCGATCTCGGCGCCGCCCAGCAGGCGTGGGTGCTGTCGCAGTTCATGCACGGCGAGCAGGGCGCCCTGATCTGCACGGCGAAGATCGTCGAGCAGGTGCCCTGGGTCGATGCCAAGTACTACGCGGCCACGCAGGTCATGGACGAGGCCCGCCACGTGGAGGTCTACGCCAAGTACCTCAAGGAGAAGCTGGCGCACGAGTTCCCGATCAACGTCCACCTGCGGGCGTTGCTCGACGACGTCGTCTCCGACTCCCGCTGGGACATGACGTACCTCGGCATGCAGATCATGATCGAGGGTCTGGCGCTCGCCGCCTTCGGGTTCCAGTACCAGACGTCACCCGATCCGCTGCTGAAGCAGATCACGCGGTACGTGATGGCGGACGAAGCCCGGCACGTCGCGTTCGGGGTGCTGTCGCTCAAGGAGGCCTACCAGGACCTCGATGCTGCAGGGGTCCGCGAGCGACAGGAGTTCTGCTACGACGCGGCAGTGAAGATGCGCGACCGGTTCCTCGGCCAGGAGGTCTGGGAGTGGGCGGGCCTGCCGGTCAAGGAGTGCACGCGCGTGATGCTCGACTCGCCGTTGCAGCGCGAGTTCCGCAAGATGCTGTTCTCCAAGATCGTCCCGAACCTCAAGAAGCTCGGCCTGCTCGACGCCGGCGACGGCTGGCTGCGCCAGAAGTTCGGCGAGCTCGGGGTCCTCGAGTACGAGGACTGGGAGGACACCGGCGCC
>DATFXK010000354.1:0-4473 GCA_035316005.1 Acidimicrobiia bacterium
GTGGTGCGCCGAGCGCCCCCCGGACCAAGCCGTGAAGGAGCTCCTCGATGCCGGCATCGCTGCGGCGGCCATGCTCCCGGCGTTCATGGCCCTCGACGACCCGCAGCTCCGTGCTCGCCGGTTCTTCGAGCCCGTCGAGCATCCTCTGGTGGGGGAGCAGGAGTACCCCGGATGGCCGATGCGGTTCTCGGCCGGCCCCGACCGCTACTGGCGCGAACCGGCGCCCCTGCTCGGCCAGCACAACGACGCCGTCCTCGTCGGCGAGCTCGGCCTCGACGCCGGCGAGCTTGCCCGGCTCCGGGAGCAACACGTCATCGGCGACACGCCGCTCACGGGCGGGTAGCCCGAGGGATCACGGCGTGATCAGGTGGAGGTCGCCGAACTCGTGCCAGCGGTACCCGAGCTCCAGGGCGGCGTCGTAGCTGCGGTCCAGCAGCTCCCGGCCCGCCACCCCCTCGAGCAGCTGGAGATGCGACGCCTCGGGCTCGTGCCAGCCCGTGAGCAGGCCGTCGACGACTCGCACGCCCCGTGCGGGCGTGACGACGACGTCGGTCCAGCCGTTGCCGGGCCGGGCGCGCCCGTCGACGCCGGCGACGGTCTCGATCGCGCGCGTCGCCGTCGTGCCGACCGCGATGACGGCGTGGCCGGCGGCGCGGGCGGCGTCGACGCGTTCGGCGGTGGCGGCTGGCACCCGGTACCACTCGGCGTACGGCGGTTCGTGCGCTTCTTGGGAGCTGACGCCGGTGTGGAGCGTGATCGGGGTGATGCCCACGCCCTTGGTGACCAGGCGCGTGACGAGGTCGGGCGTGAAGCCCCGTGATGCGCTCGGCATCTCTGCGCTGCCCGGCTCGATCCCGAACGCGGTCTGGTAGGCGTCGATCGGCCAGCGCAACTCGGTGCAGCCGTAGCGAATCGGGTGCCCGTGGCGCGCGAGGTAGTCGAGCACGGGAACGGGGAGGTGCGGCACGGCGACCCAGAGGCGGGGCGGCCCGCCCTCGGGGAAGCGGGCGGTGAGGTCGAGGGCGCCACCGCCGTCGAGACGCACGCGATCACCGGGCCGCGCCGTGTCGTCGGGCAGGCTGCCGGCGCCGCACGGCCGTCGCACTTCCACGACCCAACGGGTGCCGTCGCCGTCGGGCAACTCGGTGGAGAAGTGCACGATCCTCCCGTCGGCGGTGCCGACGGCGGCGGGCACCGTCGCCGAGGTGTTGACCACGAGGAGATCACCCGGCCGCAGGTGATCGGGGAGGGTGTGAAGGGTCGTGTCCACGAGCACGCCCGTCGCGCGGGACGCGACCAGCATCCTGACCTCGTCGCGCGCCAGCCCGCGCGCCTCGGCCGGCGACTCGGCGATCAGGTCGTCGCGCAGCTCGAACGTGGGCTCGGCCAGCGTGCTCATGTCGCCGCCCCGACGCCGACGGGCACGAGTGTCCGCGCCTCGTACCGGCCGCTCGGCAGGTCGCCTTCGATCACCGTGAGCAGTCCGGGGATGCTCGTCTCGGGCGGCGGGCGGTCCGAGATGTCCTCGCCCGGGAAGGCGTCCTGGTGCATCTGCGTCCGCATGTCGCCGGGATCGACGACGTAGACGCGGATATCGGGGCGTTCGGCGGCGAGCACCCGCGTCCATTGCTCGAGCGCGGCCTTCGACGAGCCGTACCCGCCCCATCCCTCGTAGGGCTCGACGGCGGCGTCGGACGTGATCGAGATGATGCGCGCGCCCGGGCTCATGCACGGCAGGAGCAGCTGTGTCAGGCGCAGCGGGCCGAACACGTTGGCGGCGTAGACCCGTTCGAGCTCGGCGAGCGGGTACTCGGCGACCGACGGCTGCGGGCTGGGCCCGAGCCGGCTCGCGTTGTGGACGAGCAGGTCGAGGTCGCCGCCGGCGGCGTCGACAGCGGCCGCGAGGTCGAGGCGGTGAGCCTCGTCGGCGACGTCGCCGGTCACGGCGTGGACGGCGGTGGTCTGTCCCAGCTCGGCTGCCGCCACGTGCAGCTCGTGCTCGCCGCGGGCGTCGACCACGAGCTCCCAGCCGGCGGTGGCGAGGACGCGGGCGAGCGCGAGGCCGAGCCCCCGTGAGGCTCCGGTGATCACGGCACGGTGCGTCATGGCGCACTCCCTTCCTCTTCTTCCTCTTGTCGTGGAAGGTACGGACGGGCGCGGCTCCTCACATCGGGCGAGGGAACGGACTTGCCTCGGTCGAAAGACCTAGGGCTTCGGTCCCGCTACGGTGCGACGCCGATCCCACCGAGCGAAGTCGAGAAGGGCGGGCGTGCATGACCGAGCCCGACGTCGAGATCCTGCCGTCCGCGTACGGCCTGGCGTTCCCGCTGGCCTGGGTCGCCGGCTACGTCGACGCCGTGGGGTTCCTCACCCTCGCCGGGCTCTTCGTCGCCCACATGAGCGGCAACACCGTCCGTCTGGGCGTGTTCCTGGGCGACGGCGACTGGAGCCTCGCCGCCCAGCGGTTCGTCCCGATCGTGGTCTTCACGCTCGGCGTCATCGCCGGCATCGCGCTGTGCGAGGCGCTCAGCCGGAGGTCGATTCCGGTGCCGGCGCGGGTTCTGGGCATCGAAGCGGTGCTGCTGCTCGTGTTCATGCTCGTCGGCCGGGCGGTGCTCGGCAGCGACAGCGCGCCCGCCGGCTCCTGGGACTACTACCTCCTGGCGATCGTCGCCGTCCTCGCCATGGGCCTGCAGAACGTTGCCCTGCGCCGCGTGGCCGGCCTCCCGATCCACACCACGTTCGTGACCGGGATGCTCACCTACGTCGGGGAAGAGGTCGTCAACGGGTGGTACGCGAGGCGAGGTCTCCGACGCGCCGGCGTCGCCCGCCATCGCGACGACGACGCCCACGTTGCCTTCCGGCGTGCCCGCCTCCATGGCGGCGTCTGGCTCAGCTATCTCGTCGGCGGCGTCCTCGGCGCGTTCATCGCCCTCCACTGGGACCTGTGGTCGCTGTCCCTGCCGCTCGCCGTGCTCGTGGCGCTCATCGTGCTCGATTTCTCACGCGATGGACGTGAGTGAGATCGCGACATTCGGGATGCGTCCGGCGGCGAATCATGCGCGAAAGGATGACAACATGACCGACGACTTCGCCTGGATGGACGCCACCGCGCAGGCCGAGCTCGTGCGCGCCGGAGTGGTGACGCCCGCCGAGCTCGTCGAAGCGGCGATCGCCCGCATCGAGAAGCTGAACCCGCAGCTCAACGCGATCATCCACCACCTCGACGACAAGGCGACGGCCGCCGCCGTCGACCCCGCGCTCCCGGCCGGCCCGTTCCGGGGCGTGCCGTTCCTTGTGAAGGACGGCGTGTGCCACACCGCGGGAGATCCCTTCCACTGCGGCATGCAGGTGCTCAAGGACATCGACTGGCACGAGGACACTGACACGTGGCTCGCCGGTCGGTACCGCGCTGCCGGCTTCGTGTTCGTGGGGAAGACCAACCTGCCCGAGCTCGCCAGCTCCGTGACGACCGAGCCGCTCGCCTACGGGGCCACGCACAACCCGTGGAACCTCGACTACTCGCCGATGGGCTCCAGCGGTGGATCGGCGGCGGCCGTGGCCGCGGGAATCGCGCCGGTCGCGCACGGCAACGACATGGGCGGGTCGATCCGCGCACCGTCGAGCGCGTGCGGGCTCGTCGGCCTGAAGCCGACCCGCGGACGGACCACCCTCGGTCCCGACTTCGGCGAGTTCTGGGGCCCGCTCACGCACGAGCACGTGCTCACGCGCACCGTCCGCGACTCGGCCGGCGTCCTCGACGCCGTCTCCGGGCCCGGCCCCGGCGATCCGTATGCCGCGTCGCCGCCGGCTCGCCCGTACACCGGCGAAGTCGGCGCCGATCCCGGGCGGCTGCGCATCGGCGTCCGGACGACACGTACTGACGGTGCCGAATCGCATCCCGAGTGCGTCGCGGCCGTCGAGGCCACGGTGCGCCTGCTCGAGCAGCTCGGCCACGACGTGTCACCCGCGCGCGTCGAAGCCCTCGAGACCCCGGACATCGGCTTCCTCGGGATCTACGCGTCGGCGATCACGCGCGACCTCGAGCGTTGGGGCACGCGCATCGGCCGGACGCTCGAGCCGTCGGACCTCGACCCGATCAACGCCCTCAACGTCGAGATGGGACGGGGCGTCACCGGTGCCCAATACCTGGCCGCGACCGAGACCGCGCAGGCGTGGTCACGGCAGGTCGCGTCGTGGTGGGCGGAGGGCAACGACGTCCTCGTGACGCCGACCCTGCCCGACCCGCCGCCCCGGCTCGGCGAGCTCGCACCAGACGTCGACGACGTGATGGCCGTCCTGCCCCGCATGGGGAGCTACGCAGGCTTCACGTCGTTGTTCAACATCACCGGCCAGCCCGCGATCTCGCTTCCACTCCACTGGACGGCTGAGGGTTTGCCCATCGGTGTGCAGCTCGTCGCCGACTACGGGCGGGAGGACGTGCTCATCTGGCTCGCGTCGCAGCTCGAGCAG
>DATFXK010000355.1:0-4985 GCA_035316005.1 Acidimicrobiia bacterium
GATGTGACCCGCTTCGCCCGCGTCGCCGGGCCCTCCGGGCTCGACGCCCCCGACGCGCTGCTCCGGCGCGTCGACTGTCCGGTCGCGCCCGAGCTGCTGCGCCTCTCCTGACCGTCAGTCGGGCGGCGAGGCGGGAGGCAACGGGGTGGCCGGCGGCGGTGGCCGCCGCGGCGCCTCGGGCGGCACGTACTGGGGCGGCGATCGCTCGGCACGCGTCCACTGCTTCGACCGCACCATCTCCACTTCCCGCATGACCTGTCGACTCACGACCCGGCGCGCCACGGCGCGGATCGGCGGGATCAGGAGCAGCAGCCCGAAGGCGTCGGTCACGAAGCCGGGGATGACGAGGAGCACCCCGGCCACCAGGATCAGCGCGCCGTCGAACACCTCGGCCGCGGGCAGCCGCCCCGCCGCCCGCTGCTCGCGGATGCGGGAGAGCACGCCGAGGCCCTGACGCTTCACGAGCCACGCGCCGAGCAGGGACACCAGCAGCAGCAACCCGATCGTGTTGACGACGCCGATCAGCTGCGCGACCTGGATCATCACCGTGATCTCGACGATCCCCACGACGATGGCGAGCGCGACGAAGAACGCGACCACGAGGCGATGGTACCGTCGGGTTGCGTGCCCTACGCCTCAAGGGCGAGCGAGCCGCCGAACCCGTCTTCCTCGTCTTCCTCGTCTTCGTCGACCGACGACAGGGCGCGACGGTCGTTGCGGAGCGCGTTGATCTCGCCGATGCGCTTCTCCAGCATGCGCTTGCGCGTGCCCACGAGCGCCTCGTACTCCCGGCTCGTGCTCTCGATCCGCTTGCCGAGCGTGTCCATCTGGCCGACGAACTTCTCCCACTGCTCGAAGAAGTGGCCGAGCAGCCCCAGGATCTCGTCCGACCGCCGCGCGAGTTGGAAGTTCTCGCACGTCTGCCGGATCAACGCGAGCACGGCGAGGAGCGTCAGCGGAGAGCAGAGCACCACCTGGCGGCGCGACGCGTCCTGCACGATGGACTCGTCCGCCTCGTGGATGAACTGGTACAGCTGCTCGTTCGGGATGAACAGCAGCACGAAGTCGACCGTGCCTCCGGCGGGGTCGACGTAGTCGCGCGTGCTCAGCTCCTTGATCCGTCCCCGGACGTCCCTGAGGAAGTCGTCCCGGAAGCGCTTGCGATCGAGGTCCGACTCGGACTCCACGTAGCGCACGTAGTTGTCGAGCGGGAACTTCACGTCCATGTGCACGACCAGGTCGTTCGGGAGGAAGAACGTGAAATCGGGAATGCCGTGCCCCCCGACCGCCGACCGCTGCTTCCGGTAGTTCACGTTCTCGATGAAGTCGGCGAGACGCAGGACGTCCTCCGCCATGCGCTCACCCCACCGGCCCCGGCTCTTCGGGCTCGCCAGCACCTCGCGGAGGCTCTGCGTCGTCTGCAACAGGTCCGTCAGGCCTTCGCGCTGCTGCGACAGCTGCTGGCTCAGCTGGCCGAACTTCCGCTCCCGGTCGGCCTCGAGGACCCGCACGAGATCGCTCACCTCGTCGAGCCGTCCGGCCATCGCCACCAGCTGCTGGTCGATAAGCGACTTCCGGCCGTCGAGTTCGGCGGCGTTGCGATCCCGCTCGGCGCCGATGACGGCCTGGTTCGTCGTCACGAGCCGCTGCAGGAGCTCGCCCGAGGTCGCCCGCTGCTGCCGTACGAGGACGGCGGCGAGCGCGGTGCCCGCCGCGAGCCCGGCGACGACGGCGACGATCACGATGAGGATGCTCATGCCGTCATTGTGCGGACGGGGTGTGACAGCTACGGGGATGGTCCCCGATCAACGCTCTGACCAGGGAAGACGCGCTGCGTCGGCTCGCTACTGGTCGCCGATGCCGAACACGAAGCCGCCGGCCGTGGGCGTCGGGACCGTCGCGATCGGCGGAGGCGGTCCCGCCGCGCGACGCCCGGCACGGCCGCGGCGCGCGGCGACCACACGGGCGCTTGCCGCGGCCGCGGCCGCGAACCAGGCGAGCACCACGAGACGCGTGCGGCGACTCACAGGGGGTTCTCGGCGCCGGCCAGATGCGCGAGCAGCAGCGCGTTCAACGCCTCGGGTGCCTGCTCGGGGATCCAGTGGCTGGCGCCTTCGAGAACCTCGAACCGGTAGGGGCCGTCGACGTGGCCTGCGGTCGCCTCCGCCGCCTCACGTCCGAGGGCGGGGTCGTAGGTGCTCCAGACGTACATCGTCGGCATCGTGATCGGGCCGAGGCCCTCGACGAGGCCGAGATCGGCGGCCCGGTACCAGTTGAGCGCGCCCGTCATCGCGCCCGGCTGGGTCAGCACCCGCACGTACTCCTCGACGGCGTCCTCGGGGAGCGAGCTGGCGGCATAGAGGGCGCGCAGCCCGGCGGCGTCGTTGTCGAGGAAGAACGGCTCGGCCTCGGGGCTGCGGAAGAACTGCATGTAGCTGGAGCGGTCGCGCTGCTCGCCGTCCTGGATGGCCCGCCGGAAGGCGGCTGGGTGCGGCGTCGACACGGACGTGACCGTGAGGAGCCGGTCGGGGTGCCGTCCGGCGACCTGCCACGCGACCCCGCCGCCCCAGTCGTGGCCGACGAGGTGGAAACGGTCGACCCCGAGCGCGTCGGCGAAGCCCAGGACGTCGCCCACGAGCCGGTCGAAGCGGTACTCCCCCACGTCGCCGGGCCGGGCCCGGGGCGAGTAGCCCCGCTGGTCGGGTGCGACGGCGCGATACCCCGCGGCGCCCAGCGCCCGGAGCTGATGGCGCCACGAGAAGGACGTCTGCGGGAAGCCGTGCAACAGGAGGACGAGCGCGCCGTCATCCGGTCCTTCGGCCCGCGCGTCGAACACGAGGTCGCCGACCGCGAGCTCTACCCCCACGACGCGCACGCTACCCAGGAACGCTTGCACACCGCGTGAAAGAACGCCGGGGCCGAGCGTAGGGTGGGCCGCCGTCGACGCAGGAGGGGGCCGAATGGGCGACGACGGTCACGACTCCGACCTCGAGCTACCCATCAAGCTCGGCCCGCGCTCGAACGGCGAGTACGTCCCGCCGCCGATGACGCCCATCGAGGCGGAGACGATCCGCCGCACCAAGGAGGCCGCCGACACCCAGGCTCGGCGGCTGGGCATGAGCCGGCGGACGTTCCTGCGCTCCGTCTCCGGCGCCGCGCTGATGCTCCTGACCCTGGACGCCACGGCGCGGGCGGCGCGCGCCGGCGCCGCCGGCGGGCGCTACCTGCTGCACCCGGACTCGATCGGCGATCTCGACGCCGCGCGCGCCGCCATCGCTGGCAACGAGCTGATCTTCGACGTCCAGGTCCACTACCTCAACTACGACCTCGCTCAGCCCGGCACCCTCGATCCAGGCTTCCGCCTGTTCCCGCAGCAGCGCTGCGGCGAGTCCGACCCCCGCGCGTGCTTCTCCGTCGACCACGTCATCGAGGAGATGTTCCTCAAGAGCGACACGTCGAAGGTCGTCATGTCGGCCATCCCGATCCCCGGACCGGGCAACCCGCTGTCGATCGACGACATGGAGCTCGTCAAGCGGATCATGAACGAGCTGTGCGGCAGCGGGCGCGTGCTGCTGCAGGGACAGACGTTCCCGAGCATCGGCGACGCCGGCGCCCAGCGCGACGCAATGGCCAAGGTCCACGACCAGCACAAGATCGGCGCTTGGAAGGTGTACACGCACGCCGGCGGCCCGCCCTGGTGGCTCGACGACCACGAAGCCGGCGCCGCGCAGGGCGGGAAGGCCTTCATCGAGAACGTCCGCGCCGTCGGACCGAAGGTCATCGCGGTGCACAAAGGCTTGAAACTCGTCGGCGGCGGCAATGGGGAATATGCGTCACCCGTCGACGTCGGCCCCGCCGCCAAGGCCAACCCCGACGTGAAATTCGTCGTCTACCACTCGGGGTTCGAACTGAGCGACACCGAAGGTCCGTATACCGAGGCCACCACCGACGTCGGCGTCAACCGGTTGATCAAGACGGCGATGGAGAACGGCATCGGCAAGGGCGGCAACATCTATCCCGAGCTGGGATCGACATGGCGATTGGTGATGAGCGACCCGACGCAGGCCGCGCACGTGCTGGGCAAGCTGCTCAAGCAGTTCGGCCCCGACAACGTCGTCTGGGGCACGGACTCGATCTGGTACGGGTCGCCGCAGGACCAAATCCAGGCGTTCCGCGCCTTCGAGATCACGCCCGAGTTCCAGGAGCGGTTCGCCTACCCGGCGCTTACCCCGGCCGTGAAGGAGAAGATCCTCGGGAAGACTTCGGCGAAGATCTACAAGATCAAGTCGACCGCACCGAAGAAGTGCGACTTCACCCGCCAGGAGCTCGAGCAGGTCCGGCAGCAACTCCCGACTGGCGCACGCGCCTACGGGCCGACGTCGGCTCGGGAGGTCGCGGCGCTGATCCGCGCCCACGGCTGGGCGTGACGACACCGGCTAGGCGCCGGCTTCCGCCTCCTGCAGGGGAACGAGGTAGGACTCGACCCGGCAGATGCCGTCGCCCGCGAACGTGTACACGTCGCAGTACGCGAACCGGTGGATCTGACCACTCCGGCGCGTCGCCTCGCCGTCGCCGATCGCGACCACGATGTCGCCGTTTCGACGACACGATCGACGGTCAACGTCGGGCTGCCCACGAACTCGTCGCTCTCGATCTCCTGATCGAAGGCGTCCTTGCCGACGAGGCGTGCATACCCGGGGAGATCCCAGACGACGTCGTCGGTCAGGCACGCCAGGATCCGCGCGTGGTCGCTGCGGCGGAATCCCTCGAAGTACTCCTGGACGACCATTTTGCGTCGTGAATCAGGGTCCGCCACTGCTCCTCCTTTGCCTCACATCCATGTTCACGCGAGACGTCGGAGTGGGCGGCCTGTTCTCGACACGAACCATGGAGCGGTGACTTCTGCGACCCCGCGTCGTCTCAACTCGTATCGGTCCGTGGAGCGAGAGGAGAGCGCCATGGCGACCACAGCCGACCCCGTGACC
>DATFXK010000356.1:0-5645 GCA_035316005.1 Acidimicrobiia bacterium
GGGATCGGCGGCACGTGGTGGGACAACACGTACCCCGGCGCCGAGGTCGACGTCCCGTCGCACCTCTACTGCTTCTCGTTCAAGCCGCACCACTGGACCCGCACCCACTCCCGGCAGCCCGAGCTGCAGAAGTACCTCGAGGAGACCGTCGACGAGTGCGGCCTCCGGCCGCACCTGCGGCTGGGCGTCACCGTGGAATCAGCCACGTGGGACGACCACCGCCACGTCTGGAAAGTCGCACTCGACGATGGCGCGGTCGACGAGTGCCACGTGCTCGTGAGCGCTGTTGGGTTCCTCAACGTGCCGCGTGCTCCGGAGTGGCCAGGGCTCGACGACTTCCGGGGCGCCAAGTTCCACACGGCCCGCTGGGAGCACCAGCACGACCTGTCGGGGAAGGTCGTGGCCGTCGTCGGAACCGGATCATCGGCGACGCAGGTCGTGCCGGCGATCCAACCGATCGTGGAGCGGCTCTACGTGTTCCAGCGCGAGCCGGGGTGGATCATGCCCAAGGGCGAGCGTGACCTCACCGACGGCGAGCGGGCGACCTTCGCGCGGTCCTGGCGTCGCAAACTCGAGCGTTGGCGGCAGCGCTACCTCGTGGAGAAGAACCTCTGGTTCGGGCGCATCTTCCGGCCCGGGACCAAGGCCAACAAGGCGCGGGAGCAGCTCTGTCGCCAGTACATCAACCGGAAGTTCGCCGACCGTCCTGACCTGCGCGAAGCCGTCACCCCGAAGTACCCGTACCCGGGCAAGCGGCCGGTCCTCGCGAGCGCCTTCTACTCCGCGCTCAAGAAGCCGAATGTCGAGCTCGTGCCGCGCGGCGTGACCTCGGTGACCCGTACCGGGATCGTCGACGCCGACGGAGTCGAGCGGGCCGTCGACGTCATTGTCATGGCGACGGGCTTCCAGGCGGCGGACTACCTCAGCCGTCTGCGGGTCGTCGGCCGGGGCGGGTGGACGCTGCAAGAGCACTGGGCGGGCGAGCCGCGCGCCTACCTCGGCATCACGGTGCCCGGATATCCGAACTTCTTCATGCTCTACGGGCCGGGGACGAACGCGGGTGAGCTCGTGATGACGCTCGAGAGCCAAGCCGAGTACGCGGTGCGCGCGGTGAAGCGCATGATGCGGGAGCGCGTGAGCGCGATCGAGGTCAAGCCCTTCTTCGAGGCGACCTGGTACTCATGGCTCCAGTCCCGGATGGAAGGGACGTCATGGGCGACGACGAACAACTACTTCAAGTCACCCACGGGAAAAGTCGTCACCCAGTGGCCGTACGGCAACGTGCATTACCGCGTGTTCACCAAGGTCCTTGGTCGTGTATCGGAGACCACGCGCCGACGCGAGGTGTGACGGCGCCGGTCACCTCGGGAGCACGGTCTTCGGGAGTGGGTGGCGGTACAAGGCGGCGGCGTTCTCACTGCACATCGCACGCAGCTCGCGCGCCGGTATGTGACCCCAGGCCTTCTCGAGCACCAACTGCGTGTCGGGCCAGGTGCTGTCGCCGTGCGGGTAGTCGACCTCGACCATGATGTTCTCGACGCCAATGCGCCCGCGTGTGTCGATCGTCGACGTGTCCTCCAGGGTGCAGAACCAGAAGTTCCGCTTCAGTACGTCCGCGGGTCGTTCTTCCCAGAGCTGTCCGTAGCTCGACCGGTCGACGATGGAGTCGAGTCGGTCGAGCAGCATCGCGACCCAGCCAATCCCGCCTTCGCTCATGGCGATCTTCAGGCCCGGGTGCCGCACGGGATAGCCGGACCACAGCCATTCTGCGCACGCGGTCATCGCCAGTTGCCCGAACAGCGTCGCGCTGAGCTGTTGCCTCGGGGCGCCGGGCGGGGACTCGTGGACGCCCGAGCTGCCCACATGGAGCGAGATGACCGTGTCGGTCTCCGCGCACGCCTCGAGGATCGGGTCCCAGTGGTCTCGCTCCCACAGCGATGGCAGGCCGATCGCGTGAGGCCGTTCCGGGAACGTCACCGACTTGAATCCGCGCTCGGCATTGCGTCGGATCTCGTCGGACGCGAGGCCCGGGTCCGCAAGGTACGTGATCCCGAGCGGGACGATGCGATCGGGATGGCGCTGGTACCACTCTTCGAAGAGCCAGTCGTTCCACGCCCGGATACATGCGGCGCCGAGCTCACGGTCGGGGATGCCGAAGAAGACCGCACCGCAGAAGCCCGTGATCTGCGACGGGAAGTTCAGCGACGCCCAGGCGCCGTTGATGTCCATGTCGCGCACCCGGGCGTCGACGTCGTAACAGCCGGGCCGCATCTGATCGAAGCGGAACGGCTCGAGCTTCACGGTTTCCGGGCGCCGGCCGACCACCGCGTTCATCCCGACCTGGGTGTAGCGCCGGCCCTCGAACTCCCAGACTTCGTGGCCCTTGGACGTCTCGACTATTCGCGGTGCCCGCTCCCGGAGCGCAGCCGGGAGCCGTCCCTCGAACGTGTGCCGCGGTTCGACGACGTGATCGTCGACCGAGATGACCGTGTAGGTCACGTGCCGGGGTGCCGGTTCCGGAAGGAACAACTCGTCGGCGGTGAGCACGTGTTCGGTTCCCCGTTGCGCGTGAAGTGCGAACAATCTAACAGTCTCGTCATCCAGGGCTAGGATCCCGCGCCTGTGACGAGCGACATCGGGTCCGCGCCGCGAGACCTGCTCGATCCCGAGGTCGCCGAGGCGGCCGACATGGTGCCGTTCGACGACTTGAAGGCGGAGGTCCTTGCCTCGCTGCGAGTTGCCACCGCGGTGGAAGTGCCGCTGTCCGATGCGGTGGAGCGCAGCGACTCAGTAGTTCCCGGCGACCCCGAGGTGCCGATTCGGGTCCATCGCCCGAAGGGATTCGACGGCGTGCTGCCGTGCGTGTACTCGATGCACGGCGGCGGCTACGTCATCGGCACCTACGCGATGGACGACGCGCTGTTCGACACTCTCTGCCCCGAGCTGGGGTTCGTCGGCGTGTCAGTCGACTACCGACTCGCGCCGGAGACGCCGTACCCGGGACCGCTGGAGGACTGTTACCGCGGGCTGCACTGGATCCACGACCACGCCGACGAGCTCGGCGTCGACCGGGATCGCACCGGCGTGATGGGGGTGAGCGCCGGAGGCGGACTGGCGGCCGCGCTGTGTCTGCTCGCCCGCGACCGGGGTGAGGTGTCCGTGGCGTTCCAGCTCCTCGATTCGCCCATGCTCGACGACCGCCAGGTCACGCCCTCGAGCCGGCAGGACGGTCTGCCCGTCTGGAGTCGGAGCTCCAACACCTTCGGATGGCAGTCCTACCTCGGCTCTCTCTACAACCGCGACGACGTGCCCGACACCGCGGCCCCGGCGCGTGCCACCGACCTGACTGGCCTACCACCTGCGTTCGTATCGGTCGGAGCTGTCGACGGGTTCCGCGACGAGGACGTCGACTACGCCGTGCGCCTGAACCAGACGGGGGTACCGGCCGAGCTCCACGTCTATCCCGGCGCGTGCCACGGCTTCTTCCATCTCGCGCCCGACGCGCCCGTCACGCAGCAGTGCAAGCGCAACATGGAGGACTGGCTCCGCCGGCAGCTGGGCGCCGGCCAGTGACCACGCGACCGAAGTATCGAGACCTGCCCGACGGCAGTGCTTGGGACGTGCTCGACCCGCGGCTCGGATCGCTCGAGCTGCTGACACCCGAGCGCGTCGCCGCCGCAGCTCGTCTCGTGCGCACTGGCATGCGCTTTGGGCTAGATCTGCCGCTCGACCTGCCGTCGCCGCCCTTCTTCGGCCGAGAGGCCTATCGACACGAGGTGTTCTCGCTGGGCACGGACTATGTGTTCGACGACAAGCTCGACAACTTCTTCCCGCAGAGCTCGACGCAGTGGGACGGCTTCGGCCACTTCGGCCATGCGACGAAGGGCTTCTTCGGGGGACGCACCGGTGCCGAAATCGAGGCCAAGACGCTCGGCGTCGACGCCTGGGCGAAGACGGGCATCGCCGGCCGGGGGGTGCTGCTCGACGTCGCCCGGCACGCCGGCACCGACGGTGACACGTCCTTCGCGATCGGGCCCGACCTTCTGACGGCCACCGCGACGGCTCAGGACGTCGAGCTGCGCGCCGGCGACATCCTCTGTGTGCGTGTCGGCTGGCTCACGTGGTACCGCAGCCTCGACGCCGCTCAGCGCGAGGCGGTCGCGGCGGGTAGCCGCGACTACCGCTTCGAGGAGTTCCGGACACCCGGCCTCGCTCCGGGACCGGCGATCGCGGAGTACCTCTGGGACCACGGCGTGGCCGCGATCGCCGTCGACAATCCCGGCGTGGAGCCGTTCGGCTCGGAGGTAATCACGACGCTCGACGACACCGTCCACACGCGGGTGCTCGCGCTGCTCGGCATCCCGCTCGGTGAGTTCTTCGACTTCGACGCCCTGGCCGAGCACTGCGCCGGCGACGGCGTCTACGAGTTCCTGTTCACGAGCAAACCGCTCGGCATCCGGGGTGGTATCGGCTCCCCGCCGAACGCGCTCGCGATCAAGTAGCCGTGACGCCGCCGCAGCTGTCGATCGCCCTTCGCACGTACTCGGCGGAGGATCCCGGCACGTGGCTGCCCGTGCTCGAGCGCGCCCGGGCGGCAGACGCCGCCGGCATCGACCGCGTCCTGGTGTCGGACCACGTGGTGTTGGGTGAGCACCTGGACGCGTACGGCCGGCCGGAGTCCGGCGGCGTGGAGGGCGGTAAGCAACCGACCGGCCCCGACGGCCACTGGCTCGAAGCGCTGACAACGCTCGCCGTGGTGTGCGGAATGACTTCGCGCGTCCGGCTCGGTACGAACATCCTGATCGCGGCGCTGCGGCGTCCCGTCGTACTCGCCAAGTCGGCGGCGACCCTCGACGTGCTCTCGGGCGGCCGCCTCGATCTCGGTGTGGGCATCGGATGGCAGCGCGAGGAGTACGAAGCCGCCGGTCTCGACTTCGGAGCGCGCGGACGGCAGCTCGACCTCACGCTCGAGGTGTGTCAGACCCTCTGGCGGGAGCCGCGCGCCGAGGTAGATCTCCCGGGCCTCGCGTTCGACGCGATCCACATGATGCCGAAGCCGTTGCAGCCGGGCGGCGTGCCGATCTGGGTGAGTGGTCGCGTCAACGAGCGGGTGGCTCGGCGCCTCGCGCGCTTCGGCTCGGGATGGATTCCGTGGGGCGAAGACGCCGACGACCTCGCGGGGAGCATCCCCCGCATGCGCGAGGCGGTGGCCGCGGCCGGCGGCGACGGCGGTGCGATCCAGGTCGCCGGCACCCTTCCATCCGTGCGGCGAGAAGATCGCGGCATCGATCTCGACGCCACGATGGAGCGCGTACTGCCGCTCGTCGACGCGGGCGTCACCGACTTCCGTGCCTACATACCGGTCCCGAGCGCGCACGACGACGCCGTCGACTCCCTGCGTCGCCTCGTCGACGCCTTCCACGGCGTCACGCGCTGAGCCGGCCATCCGCGTCGAGAGGTGACGCCGTCGTTACAAAGTCGATCGTGGCCTGGTCCCAACCCCTACGGGCTCCCGGGGAGGGCTCGACGGAGATTGACGCAGGTGTTAGAAAGGCTGGCGGTGTGGCGTTCGAGCGCGGTCGCGACTTGGGTCGTCTCGGTCTGAAGCCCCCCCGCACAGCCGGGGACGACCGCATTGCGCCGGC
>DATFXK010000357.1:0-5154 GCA_035316005.1 Acidimicrobiia bacterium
CCGCCTCCTGCGCGAGCACGGCGTGGAAAATCACCTGGTAGAGAAGGTCGCCGAGCTCGTCCTCGAGGTCGCGGTACGCGGGCTCGGGGACAGGCCCGGCCGGCGCGTCGGGCGGCAGCGCCTCGACCGACTCGACGACCTCGTACGCCTCTTCGAGCAGGTAGCGGGTGAGTGAGTGGTGCGTCTGGTCGGCGTCCCACGGGCAGCCGCCGGGGCCGCGGAGCCGCTCGGCCAGTCCGAGCAGGCGCGCCAGCTCGCGCGCGGCCGCGCTCACGCCGCTGTCGACCAGCAGCGCGGTCAGGTGGTCGGGCTCGACGGCGCGGTCCAGGTCGGCGAGCGCGACGGTACGCACCTCCTCGTCGTCGAACCCGAGTCGCTGCAGCACCGTGACCGGCGCCTCCGCAGGCAGCACCTCGAGGAGCACGAGCTTCACGTCCGAGAGCAGGAGGCGCGTGTCGCACTGGGCAACGAGGAGCGGACCGCCGCCGACCACGTCCTCGGCCGTGAGACGGCGGGCGTCGGCGACGCGCGCGCCGCGCATCGGGTCGACGCCGAGGCGGACCCACGCCAGCTCGGCGAACGAGAGGCCGGGCACCACCTCGAGCACGACGTCGCCGCGGGCCGCCGCGTCGCGCAGGAGCTCGACGCTCCGCTCGGCGACGGCGGGGTTGCCCGGGACGGCGTACACCACCTCGCCGCACGCGGCGGCGATGCCGAGGAGCTCGGCGGCGATCCGCTCGTAGACGTCGCCGACGGCGTCGGCGCGGTCGTACGCGCCGTCGAAGCTGCGGAGCTCGATGCCGGCGTCGGCGAGCTCGGCGACCGCCGGATGCCGCCTCGTGCGCACGTAGCGGTTCGGGGTCTGCTCGAGCGCCCGCCGGGCGGCCGGCACCACGAGGTCGGCGCCGGCCGGCCCGAGCCCGACGACCACGATGCGGCCGCCCACGGCTACGGCACCGGCTCCGGCACGGTGGCGGGAGGTGCGGTCGTCGTCGGGCGGGGCGCGCCCCTGGGCGGCTCGACCGCCCCGCGGCCGTCGCGGACCACCCAGCGTCCGTAGCGCGGGTCGACGTCCACGTCGGCACGGGCGACGCGCGCGATCAGCTTGCGCTGCGCGGCCGGAGACTGCTGCTCGAGTCGCTGCCGGAGCCCGTTCTGGAGCTGCTCGAACGGGATCGTGTCCCGCACGAGAATGAGGTGCCAGCCGAATTGCGTCTGGACCGGTGCCGACACCTGGTTCAGCGGGAGGCTGGCGGCGACCTGCTGGAAGGCGGGAGCGAGCTGCTGACCGTCGATGCAGCCCAGTGCGCCGCCGTCGCGCGCCGAGGCGGTGTCGGTCGACTGCTGGCTGGCGATCTGCTCGAAGCTCGCCCCCGCGCTGATCTGCGCCGCGAGCCCGGCCGCGAGCTGCTGGCTCGGCACGAGGATGTGCGACACGAAGCGGCCCGACGGGCACTGCTGGCGGAACTGCGCCATCGCGGTCTGGTAGGCGGCGCGCACTTCTGCGTCGCTCGGCGGCGCGCCCGTCGCCCGGAACAGCGCCTGCTGGCGGGCGAACTCGCCGGTGGTCTGATCGCGGAACCACTTCGGGAACGCGACGAACGCCTGCGGTCCGAAGAAGTTGGCAGCTTGGGCCTGCCCCGCGCGCCGGTCGGCGGCGCGGACGGCGATGCGGCGGCGCTGCACCTCGCGGTCGACGACCTGCTGCGTCACGACGTGCGTGAGCCAGATGCTGCTGCCGCCCGACTTGATGGTGCCGTCGGTGCCGGAGATCTGCTCCTTCAGATCGGGATTGTCCGCGATCGCCGCCAGCTCGCTATCGACCGAGTCACGGGAGATGTCGCTGCCGTTCACCGTGAGGGCCGGCGGGCGGACGGAGCTGCAGCCGGCGGCCACGACGGCGACGACGACCGCACCGGCGAGCGCGAACGAGCTGCGCAGAAGGGTTTTCACGGCGCGGCGGATGCTACTGGCGCGGCCTCGTGGGCGGGAATCAGCTCCTCGAGCATCTCGACGAGGGCCGAGCACACGGCCGCGCCCGATCCCGAGACGGGGATCGCCACCTCGCCGTCGGCCTTGGCGACCGCGCCCGGTACGAGCCGGCGGAGCCGGATCTTCTGTGATTCGCGCATCTCGAGCCCGGTGAGACGGGCCACGCCCCGCTGGACCGACAAGCTGCGCACTCCCGTGCGCACGCACTCGGCGCGCAGGCGCGCCACGTCGAGGAGGGCCGCCGCCGGCGCCGGCGGAGGTCCGTACCGGTCCTCCCACTCGTCACGGATGTCGTCGACGTCGGCCGGCGTCGTCACCGCCGCGAGACGCCGGTACGCCTCCATGCGCACGTCGTCGCGTGCCAGGTAGTCGCCGGGCAGGTAGGCGTCGACGGGGACGTCGATCGTCACCTCGACCGGCTCCGGCGGCTCCTCACCCTTCAGCTCCCCGACCGCCTCGGTGACGAGCTGGCAGTACAGGTCGAAGCCGACGGCGGCGATGTGGCCGGACTGCTCGGCGCCGAGCATGTTGCCCGCGCCGCGGATCTCGAGGTCGCGCATCGCGATCTTGAAGCCGGAGCCGAGGTCGGTGAACTCGCCGATCGTCTTGAGCCGCTCGTACGCCTCCTCGGTGAGCGACTGCTCGCGCGGGTGGAACAGGTACGCGTACGCGCGTTGGCCGCGCCGGCCGATGCGGCCGCGGAGCTGGTACATCTGCGCGAGCCCGAGCAGATCGGAACGGTCGACGACCAGCGTGTTCACGGTCGGGATGTCGAGCCCGCTCTCGACGATCGTCGTGCAGACCAGGACGTCGTACTCGCGTTCCCAGAAGTCGAGCACCACGCGCTCGAGCCGGCCTTCGTCCATCTGCCCGTGGGCGATGCCGATGCGGGCTTCCGGAACGAGCTCGCGGAGCTCCTCGGCGACGTAGTCGATGTCGCGCACGCGGTTGTGCACGAAGAACACCTGTCCCTCGCGCAGCAGCTCGCGCCGCATGGCCTCGGCGGCGGCGCGCTCGTCGTACTCGCCGACGTAGGTGAGGATGGGCTGGCGGTCCTCGGGCGGTGTGTTGACGAGGGAGAGGTCGCGGATGCCGGTGAGCGACATCTCGAGCGTGCGCGGGATCGGCGTAGCCGTGAGCGTCAGCACGTCGACGTCGGCTCGCAGCTGCTTGACGAGCTCCTTGTGCTGGACGCCGAAGCGCTGCTCCTCGTCGACGACGAGCAGGCCGAGATCGTGGAACCGGATGTCGCCCGACAAGAGCCGGTGCGTGGCGATCACGATGTCGACCGATCCGTCGCCGACGCCTTGGACCACCGCGTGCTGCTCCTTGGCGGTCAGGAAGCGTGAGAGCACTTCGACGCGCACCGGGTAGTTCGCGAACCGCTCGCGGAAGGTCTGGCCGTGCTGGTTCGCGAGCAGGGTCGTCGGGACGAGCACCGCGACCTGCTTGCCATCCTGCACGGCCTTGAACGCGGCTCGGATCGCGACCTCGGTTTTGCCGTACCCGACGTCGCCGCAGACGAGGCGATCCATGGGGACAGGCCGCTCCATGTCCGCTTTGACGTCCTCGATCGCCTGGGCCTGATCGGGCGTCTCCTCGTACGGAAAGGCCTCCTCGACCTCGCGCTGCCACGGCGTGTCGGGACCGAACGCGTGGCCGGGCGTGGCCAGGCGGCGGCGGTAGAGAACGATGAGCTCCTGGGCGATCTCCCGCACGGCGGAGCGGACGCGGGCGCGCGTCTTCTCCCAGTCGCTGCCGCCCATGCGGTTCAGCGTCGGCGTGTCGCCGCCGGTGTAGCGGCGCACGGCGCCGACCTGGTCGGTGGGCACGTAGAGCTTGTCGCCGCCTCGGTACTCGATCAGCAGGTAGTCGCGTTCGACACCACCGATCGCGCGCGTCGTCATCTCCTTGTAGCGGCCGACGCCGTGCTGGTAGTGCACGACGAAGTCGCCGGGCTCGAGCGCGTCGTAGAAGTCCGCGCCCCGGCGTGCGCCCCGCGGCCTCCGGTGCACGCGCCGCCGGCCGGTGAGGTCGGCCTCGGCGATGACCGCGAGCCCGGCGGCGGGGACGACCACGCCGCGTTCGAGCGGCGCGACGACGATCCCGATCTCGCCCGGTGCCACGCCGCGGATCGTGGTGATGCCCTCGCCGGCCAGCACGTCGTGCAGGCGGCCCGCCGTGCCCTCGCCGTCGGCGGCGAGCACCACGCGCCCGCCGCCGTCGCGCAGGTCGCGCAGCCGGCGGGTGAGGCCTTCGGTGTCGCCGACGACGGGATCGAAGCCGGACGCGGCGAGATGCGGGGTCTCGGGCGACTCGGGCGCCGCGAGCACCGCCGTCGCCGCCGCCTTGGTGTGGGCGAGGAGACGGTCGAACGGCAGCGAGAGCCGGGGGAACTCCCGACGTTCGCCGGCGCCCCACGTCGCCGCGAGCGTCGAGGCGAGCGCGGCCTCCTCGTCGAGGAGCTCCTGGGCGCGGTCGCGTGTCCGCTTGGGCTCGACCAGCAACACGAGGGCGTCGTCGGGCAGGAGGTCGGGCAGCACGTGCTCCCGGTCGGACAGCCACGGCACCCACGACTCCATCCCGTCGAACACCTGGCCGTCGGCGAGCCGGTCCCACTGCTCCCGGCCCCACGGCTCGCGTGCGACGAGGGCGGCGGCGCGTGCGCGCACCTCGTCGGTCGGCAGCAGCTCCCGGGCCGGGAAGATGCAAGCCTCGTCGACCTCGTCGGTGGAGCGCTGGTCGGCGACCGAGAAGCGCGAGAGGCGGTCGACCTCGTCCCCCCAGAGGTCGATGCGAACGGGATGGTCGTCGGTCGCCGGGTACACGTCGACGATCGAGCCGCGCACGGCGACCTCACCGCGCGCCTCGACCTGGTACTCGCGGCGGTACCCGAAGGCGACCAGCCGCGTAACGAGCGCGTCGCGATCGACCTGCGCGCCGGGATGGACGCGGATCGGCTCCACGTCCTCGACGTGCGGGCCGAGCCGCTGGACGAGGGCGCGCACGGGCGCCACGACGACGTCAGGAAGATGCTCGCCGCGGGCGCGCAGCTCCCAGATCACGCGCAGCCGGCGCCCCATCGTCTCGAGCGAGGGCGACACGCGCTCGAAGGGCAGCGTTTCCCAGGCCGGGAAGAGCTCCACGGCGTCGCCGGGCCCC
>DATFXK010000358.1:0-9309 GCA_035316005.1 Acidimicrobiia bacterium
GCGGGACGGCCTCGGCGGTGACCTCCGGCGCCGCGTCGGCGCCGTTCCCGCTCTCCGGTGGCGCACCGGCGCCGTCGCCGGCGTCGGCAGCCGCGTCCCGTTCGGGCGCGGGCTCGGGCATGCGGTCGCGGTCGCGGCGACCGCCGCGGCTGCGCTGGGTGACCTGGCGCACGCTGTACGGCAGCAACGCCATCTCTCGGGCGATGCGGATCGCGCGCGCCACCGCCCGCTGCTGCTGGGCGTTGTTGCCGGTGACGCGCCGGGCGCGGATCTTGGCCCGCTCCGACATGAACCGCCGGAGCAGGTTGACGTCCTTGTAGTCGACCCACTCGATGCTCTCGGACGAGAGGATGGACGTCTTCTTCTTGACCGGGCGGCGCCGATCGGCCGCCTGGGACTTCTTCTTCTTGTCTCTCGCCATCTCGGGTCAGCTCACCTCGTGATCGTCAGGAGCTCAGAACGGTTCCTCGTCGAAGTCGCCGCCGGTCGGAGCGGGCTGGGGGCTCTCGCCCCCACGCCCGCCGCGGCCTCCGCCGCCGCTGTCGCCGCCGCCCCCGAAGTCGCCGCCGCCCCGGCGGTCGTTCTTGGTGACCTGGGCGGTGGCGAAGCGGAGGCTGGGCCCGACCTCGTCGGCGATGATCTCGACGACGTTGCGCCGGTTGCCGTCACGGTCCTCGTAGCTGCGCTGCTCGAGCCGGCCGGTGACGACGACGCGTGAGCCCTTCGCGAGCGACTCGCTCACGTTCTCGGCCATCTCGCGCCAGCACACGACGTCGAAGAAGCTCGTCGCCTCCTGCCACTCGTTGGTGTTCCGGTCCATCCAGCGTCGGTTCACCGCCACGCCGAAGCGCGTGTTCGACGCGCCGCTCGGCGTGTAGCGGAGCTCGGGATCGCGGGTGAGATTGCCCACGACCGTGACCGTGTTGCCGTTCGCCATTGGTGGTTCCTCCCTATGCGTCCGCCGCGGTGGCGCTGGCGCTCTTCGGCGGGCCGTAGGCCTGCTCGGGGATGCGCAGCACCTTGTGGCGGAGTACCTCGTCAGCCAGGGAGAGCACCCGGTGCAACTCCTGCATCGGCGCAGGCTCGGCCCTCGCCTGGAGAACCACGTAGTAGCCCTCCGTGCGGTGGTTCACCTCGTAGGCGAATCGCCGCTTCCCCCAGTAGTCGATGTGTCCGGGCTCGGCGCCCTTCGACTGGATCAGCTGGAGGAACCGGTCGACCGCGGCCCGGATCGTCTCCTCGTCCAGGTCCGCGTCGAAGATGATCATGACCTCGTACGGCCGCAAGGGCTCGTACCTCCTGTGGACCGCGACCCGCGCTGCGGGCCGGACGGGCTCCCGGCTGCGCCCGGCGCACCGGGCGGCAGGGAGCAGGCTCGGTTGGAACGGTTCAGGCTAGCAACCTCCGACGTGACCTATCGATGCAGACCTTAGCGACGGCGTACGACAGCTACGAGGGCTGCTCGCGCGCCGACCCTACGATCGGGCCGATGCCAACGAGCAGGGTAGAAGCCTTCAGCGACGGCGTCTTCGCTATCGCCATCACGCTGCTCATCATCGACGTGCGACCCCCGCACTCGGCGCCGGGCGAGCTCGCAGGGGACCTGGTGAGCATCTGGCCGTCCTACGCCGCCTACGTCGTGAGCTTCGCCATCATCGGCATCATCTGGGTCAACCACCACGACATCTTCAAGCGCATCGTCGCGATCGACCGTCCACTGCTGTTCCTCAACCTCTTCGTGCTGCTCACGGTGGCGTTCCTCCCCTTCCCCACCGTGCTGCTCGCCGACTACCTCCGGGCCGGGACGAACTCGCACATCGCCGCCGCCGTCTACAGCGTGAACATGACGGCGATCGGGCTCGCTTTCGTCGCGATGTGGACGTACCTCGCGCGGGTCCCGGCGCTGCTCGAGCCCGGGGTCGGCACCGAAGGAGCCCGGCGCGCCCGCCGGTCAGCCGCGATCGGGCCCGCGCTCTACGGGCTCTCGATCGCACTGGCGTTCGTCAGCGCGGTGGCGTGCCTCATCGTCTACGCCGCGCTGGCTCTCTACTTCGCGATCGTGTTCACGGTCGCCGGGGGCCGCGAAGAGGTCACGGACACGCGCTGAGGGCGCCGCTCGGGAGGTCGCCGCCGAGCGTCTCGAGCGCGTACCAGTACGAGCCCTTCGACTGGTACACGGGGCACTCGGCCGGCGATCGCTGCGGGCACGGCTGCATGAGCGTGCGGTCGACGGGTCGGCCGTCGACGTCGTACCAGCCGATGTCGAGCGGGACGGGCACGTCGGACATCGTGAAGAACGAGCTGGTGGGCCGGTCGAACACGAAGAGCATCCCCGCGTAGGGGCCGAGATCGCTCCTGCGCATGAGCCCGGTGGCGCGCTCGTCGATGCTGTCGGCGACGACGACGCGCCGGCAGTCGCCGCCGACGTCGAGCCGCACCTCGGTCAGGCCCGCGAACGGCGCCGCTGCCGGGCGCGCGCCCGCGAGCACCGGAGCCAGGAGGCCGCCGGGCGCGGTCCCCCCGTCGTCGCGCCGAATCAGGAAGATCAAGCCGCCGGCCAGCGCGACGGCCAGCGCGGCGAGCACGGCCGCCACCAACGCCCGGCGAGCGGGCGTCACGCCGGCGTCGTGCCGTAGAGCCCGATGGCCTCGGCGACGTCGTCGGCGACGTGGTAGGTCTCGTCGCTGGCCGGGAACCGCCCCGTCCGCACGTCCTCGGCGTAGCGCGCGACCGCCGCGGTGGCGTCCGCCTTGAGTGACGCGTACCGCCGCACGAACTTGGGCTTCATGCGGTCCTCGAGACCGAGGAGGTCGTGGTACACGAGGACCTGGCCGTCGCAGTGGCGCCCGGCGCCGATACCGATCGTGGGCACGGGCACCGAGTCGGTCACGAGCCTCGCGACCGCGTCGGGGACGCACTCGAGCACGATCGCGAAGCAGCCTGCCTCGGAGAGCGCCACCGCGTCGTCGACGATGGCGCGGGCGGCGTCGAGCTGCTTGCCCTGCACCTTGAAGCCGCCGACGGCGTGGATCGACTGCGGCGTGAGACCGACGTGGCCCATGACCGGGATCTCGGCGTCGAGGATCGCCTGGACCGCCCCCAGGCGCTTGCGGCCACCTTCGAGCTTGACCGCGGCCGCGCCGGCGCGGACGAGGCGGGCGGCGTTGTGGACCGTCTCCTGGTCCGACACGTGGTAGCTGAGCCACGGCAGGTCGCCGATCAGCAGGGCCCGGGGCTTCGCCCGGGCGGCGGCGGCGACGTGGTGGGCCATGTCGTCGACCGTGACGTGCAAGGTGTCCTCGTGGCCCAGCACGACCATCGCCAGCGTGTCGCCGACGAGGATCATGTCGACGCCGGCGTCGTCGGCCACCCGGGCCGACGGGAAGTCGTAGGCGGTGACCATCACCAACGGGGTCCCGTCACCCTTGCGGGCACGGATGTCGGGCGCGCTCAGCGGCGCGCGTGCATCGGGGGGCGACGACGCCGTCGTCATCTCCGTACCTCCACCGTCCGGGGCACCCACGGCTCCCGGCGGCACACCGAGCGTAGCCTCACGGGGTGGCCGACCGGGTCTGCGAGAACTGCGCCTTCCCCGACGAGGACCTGGTGCTCGTCCGGCGCGTCTACGTAACGCCCGAGACGTGGGAGACCCCGGCATCGCACCACGTCGTCGAGGAGCCCGAGCTGTGGTGCGTCTCCTGCCGATCGCAGTACCCCCACGAGGTCGTCGATGACGAGGAGGAGCGGGACGAGGCGTGAGGCCGGGCGCCGCCGGTCACCCGTGGCCGGGAGGCTCGAAGTGCTCCCGGGCGCGGCCGGCCGTCTGCAGGATCTTGCGGATGTCGTCGGTCGAGAAGAGCTCGTGGGTCTCGGCGTGCACCGTGCCCGTGCTGCTGATCGCGGCGCTGATCGCGGCCATCGTCGCGGAGTCGGGAGCGTCGACGACGGCCATCCCGTCGTGGGTGCCGAACATCCAGTAGAAGACGTCGAGGCGGGCGCCCACGCTCTCGAGGACCCGGGCGATCGCGGGCTCGCGGTCGACGGGATTGTCGATCATGGCCGCGAGTGACTCTTCCGAGTACGAGAACAGGGAGAGGTACTTCGGCACGCGCGCTGGCCGTTCAGCCCGCGTGCCGGCGGCCGAGCAGGTAGCGGCGGTCGAGGTGGTTCCAGCGGCAGTCGAGGCAGACCTCGACCACGTAGCACGCGAACTCGTCGAACGAGGCGTCGAGCTTGTCGAGCTCGCCCGGGTACGTGATGCACCGGCCGTTCGCCTGCTTGAGGGTGTCGCCGTACACGTACGAGACGTAGCGCACGCGACCGTTGCCGCAGATCGGGCAGTGATGCGCGGCGGCCTCGCCGACGTTGCGCGCCGCCCGCAGCAGCTCCGGATGGGCGTCGCACACGTCGCCCCGTGCCACCGTGCCTCGCCGCAGATCGCGGAGCACCGCCCGACGGGCGAGGGCGTAGTCCACGTGTGACGGCATTTGCTCTCCTGTCGCCGTCGCAAGCTCCGGCTTTGCGGCGACGGTCGGCGGAGCCGCCGTCCCCGCGTCGCAGCATAGGAGCGCGTCGAAGCGGGCGCGAGCCAGCTCGTCGCGCCGCGTCCGCGCCCGTGAACGGCAGGTGAGCGCCCGGTGGCCGGCGGGCGGCTTGACGATGACGACCGGGTCCCTCATACTGGTCGTCCGATATATCGAGGCGATATATACGCGCAGCACCCGCAACGACGGAGCCACGACGTGCTCGAACTCGCCATCCTCGGCTTGCTCAAGGAGCAGCCGCTGCACGGCTACGAGCTGAAGAAGCGCCTGGGCGACACCCTGGGCTTCCTCTGGGGCGTCTCGTACGGCTCCCTGTATCCCGCGCTCCGCCGCCTCGAGCGGGCAGGCGCGATCGAGATCGTGGCGCCGAGAGCGGCGGCGCCTGCACCGGTGGCCATGCCGGCGACGGGCTCGATCGACGGCGAGACGGCAGCGGCGAAGGTCCGCCGCCTGCCCAAGCCCACGCGCCGGACCCGCAAGCAGTACCGCCTCACCCCCCGCGGCGACGAGCTGTTCGCCGAGCTGCTCACCGGCGACGACGCGCCGGGCGCGGACGAGGAGAAGGCCTTCGCCCTGAAGTTCGCGTTCTGCCGGCACCTGGCGAGCGACGCTCGCCTCGCGCTCCTCGAGCGCCGCCGGGCGGGACTGCAGGAGCGCCTCGCCCAGGCCCGGGGGACGACCCCGCGCCGCGGCGACCGCTACATCCGCTCCCTCGCGGAGCACCGCACGGAATCCACCGCACGCGATCTCGCGTGGCTGGACGAGCTCATCGCCGCCGAGCGGCGGACGGCTCACCCCGAACCCACACAGGAAGGAGCGACGGCATCATGAGTCGTTCTATTCGTGTCGCCATTGCCGGAGTCGGCAACTGTGCCAGCAGCCTCGTGCAGGGCGTCGACTACTACCGCGACGCCGAGCCGGACGAGACCGTCCCCGGCCTCATGCACGTGGTCCTGGGCGGCTATCACGTCAACGACGTCGAGTTCGTGGCCGCCTTCGACGTCGACGCGGCCAAGGTCGGCCTCGACGTCGGCAAGGCGATCTTCGCCGGCTCCAACAACACGATCCGCTTCGCCGACGTCCCGGAGCTGGGTGTGCTCGTGCAGCGCGCGCCAACGCTCGACGGGCTCGGCAAGTACTACCGGGGAACGGTCGAGGAGTCTCCTGCCGAGCCTGTGGACGTGGCCGATGCGCTGCGCGCCGCCCGCGCCGACGTGCTGGTCAGCTACCTGCCGGTCGGCTCGGAGGAGGCGCAGAAGCACTACGCCCAGGCGTGCCTCGACGCCGGCGTCGCCTTCGTGAACGCGATCCCGGTGTTCATCGCGAGCAACTTCGAGTGGGCGCAGAAGTTCGCCCAAGCCGGTGTCCCGATCGTGGGGGACGACATCAAGAGCCAGGTCGGCTCGACGATCGTGCACCGGATCCTGTCGCGGCTCTTCGAGGACCGCGGCGTGGCGCTCGACCGCACCTACCAGCTCAATTTTGGCGGCAACATGGACTTCAAGAACATGCTCGAGCGCGAGCGGCTGGAGTCGAAGAAGATCTCCAAGACGCAGTCGGTCACGAGCCAGATCGAGCACGGGCTCGAGGCCGACGCCGTTCACATCGGCCCGTCCGACCACGTCCCGTGGCTCGAGGACCGGAAGTGGGCGTACATCCGGCTCGAGGGCCGGAACTTCGGTGACGTGCCGCTGAACCTCGAGCTCAAGCTCGAGGTGTGGGACTCGCCCAACTCGGCGGGTGTGATCATCGACGCGCTGCGCTGCGCCAAGCTCGCCCTCGACCGCGGCGTCGGCGGACCCCTGCTGGGGCCGTCGGCGTACTTCATGAAGTCGCCGCCCGTGCAGTACCGCGACGGGGAGGCCCGCGAGATGGTGGAGGCGTTCGCCCGGGGCGAGTGACGTTCGGCGCGGCAGTGCGCGGCAGGCCGGCGCTCGCCACAATGATCCCGTGACCAACACCGAGAGCTGGGACCGCGTCGCCGCCCAGCGCACGGGAGCCCCCCCGTCCGAGGTCGTCCAGTACGGGCCCGACGGCCCGGGCGAGGACGACCTCCGGCTGATCGGCGACGTGTCCGGCAAGCGGGTGCTCGACCTGGGCTGCGGTGACGGTCAGGCGGCGGTGACGTTCGCGCGCAAGGGCGCGACCACCATCGCCGTGGACGCGTCGGTCCGGATGCTCGATCGAGCGCGCACCCTCGCCGAGCAGGCCGCGGTGCGGGTGGAGTGGCACCAGGGCGACGTCGCCGATCTCGCGTTCCTCCGGGCCGAGTCGATCGACATCGTGTTCAGCGCCTACTCGCTGGGCGAGGTCGGCGACCTCCATCGGGTCTTCCGGCAGGTGCACCGCGTGCTCAAGAACCGCGGTGCGTTCGTCTTCTCGTACGAGCACCCGATCGGCCTCTGCGTCGGCCGTGAGCCGCCCGAGACGCCGTCGACGCCGATCAGCCGGGTGGTCCGCATGTCCTACTTCACCGAGGACCCGGTGACCGTCGACCGCGACGGTCAACCGATCCGCGTGCACGTGCGCACGGTGAGCGAGGTGTTCCACGCCCTGAGCCGGGGCGGCTTCCGCGTCGAGGTCCTCGCCGAGCCCCGCCCGTCCGGCGCGGACGCGCTCGTCCCGCGCACGATCATCTGGCGCGGGCGCAAAGAAGGCCTCTGAGGGGGGTCGCCGTCAGCGGGCAGTTGCGATGCCGCGCTCGCTCGCCCACTCCGCCAGCCGGCGGTACGCCTCGTCCTCTCCGACCGGGCCCTCGTCCAAGCGGATCTCGAGGAGGTGGTCGAGCGCCTCGCCGATGACCGGGCCGGGCCCGACGCGGAGGAACGCCATCACCTGCCGGCCGTCGAGCGGCGGCCGGATCCGGTCGAGCTCCTCCTGCTCGCGCAGCTGCGCGATGCGCACTTCGAGCTCGTCGATGCGCCGGTTCAGCGCGCGCGCTTTCGCCTTGTTGCGGGTCGTGCAGTCCTGGCGCACGAGGTGGTTGAGCGGCTCGAGCAGCGGACCGGCGTCGCGCACGTACCGGCGCACGGCCCGGTCGGTCCATCCCATCGAGTACGTGTGGACCCGCAGGTGCAGGTACACGAGGCGGGCGACGTCCTCGACGACCTCGTTCGGGTAGTGGAGCGCGCGCAGTCGCTCCTCGGCCATGCGCGCGCCGACGACCTCGTGATGATGGAAGCTGACACCGCCGGGACCGACCGAACGCGTCTTGGGCTTGCCGATGTCGTGGAGAAGAGCGGCGAGCCGCACGCGCAGCTCGGGGCGCGTGTTGCGCACCACCGCGATGGTGTGGGCGAGCACGTCCTTGTGCTGGTGGATGGGATCCTGCTCGAGCTGCATCGCGTTCAGCTCGGGAAGGAACTCGTCGGAGAGGCCGGTGCGGCACAGGAACCACAAGCCCGCCGACGGATCCGGCCGGAGCAGGAGCTTCGTGAGCTCGTCGCGGATGCGCTCGGCACTGACGATCTCGAGCCGCCCGTGCAGCTCCTCCACCGCGCCGACCAGGTCGGCGTCGGGCACGAGCTCGAAGGCGGCGATGAAGCGGGCCGCCCGCATCATGCGCAACGGGTCGTCGAGAAAGGACACCTCCGCCTCGAGCGGCGTCCGCAGCCGCTTGGCCCCGAGGTCGGCCGCCCCGCCGAACGGGTCGATCAGCTCCGGATCAGGGAGACGAAGGGCCATCGCGTTGATCGTGAAGTCACGCCGCGACAGGTCCGTCTCGATGTCGTCGGCGAATGCCACTTCGGGCTTGCGGCTCTCCGGCCGGTACACCTCGGCCCGGAACGTGGTGACCTCGACGAGGACGCCGCCCTTGGTGCCGCCCACGGTCCCGAACCGCTTGCCCTGCAGCCAGACGTGGTCGGCCCAGCCCCGGACGACGTCCTCGACCTCGTCGGGTCGGGCATCACTCGCCAGGTCGAAGTTGGCGAAGTCCTCGGATTGCTCGACATCGAGGAGGGCATCGCGGACGCTGCCGCCGACCAGATAGCACCGGTGCCCACGCGCCACGAGCCGGCCCGCGAGCTCCTGGACCGGCGATGCCGGGTCGAGCAGGGGCCGCAGGCGCGGCGGGATCGGGGCCACAGATTCCATTCTCGACCATCCACCACTTCGGGGATCGGGTTCTATACGTTCAGCCCATGAGGGGATGCGGGCGGCCCGGGTGCAACGCTCCGGCAGCGGCGGCGATCGGCTTCGACGCCGCCCGGCAGGCCGTCTGGCTGCATCCGCTCGACGAGCCCGAGGCCACCGGCCGGCTGTGCCGGGTCCACGCCGACGCCCTCCGGCCGCCGCGGGGCTGGCGCTTCTTCGACTACCGCGAGCCGGCCGAGCAGCAGCCCAACGTCACGGACCTGCTCGACGCCCGCTCCCCGCTCCTCGAGCGTGCGTTCCGGGGTGCCCGGGCCAGCTGACGCCCCGGTTCACGGCTCCACACTTCTCTTCCCCGTACGTCCGGAACACGTTCGGCGCGGTACCGTCGCGGCAGAACGGCAGGAGCCGCGGCCATGGACGTCAACTCTCCTGAGACCTGGCGCTGGATCTGGCTGATCGTCGTCGTGGCCTTCGCCCTGGCCGAGGTCTTCACTCCCGTCCTCTTCTTCATGCTGTCGTTCGCGATCGGCGCCGCCGCCGCAGCGGTGGCCGCGTTCGCCGGCGGCGGGGCGATCGTCCAATGGGTGTTGTTCGTCGGGGTGACCGCGATCAGCCTCGCGGCCCTGGTGCCGCTCGGACGGCGCCTCGAAGGGCGCGACGAGATCCATCC
>DATFXK010000359.1:0-6284 GCA_035316005.1 Acidimicrobiia bacterium
CATGGCCTACCGCAACAAGACGCTCGGCAAGTTCCAGCTCGTCGGCATCCCGCCGGCGCCGCGGGGCGTGCCGCAGGTCGAGGTCACCTTCGACATCGACGCCAACGGGATCGTGAACGTGTCTGCGAAGGACCTTGCCACGAGCAAGGAGCAGCAGATGACGATCACCGGCGGCACTGCGCTGTCGAAGGACGACATCGAGCAGATGGTCAAGGACGCCGAGGCGCATGCCGAGGAGGACCGTCAGCGTCGTGAAGAGGCCGAGACCCGCAACAACGCCGACTCGCTGGTCTTCCAGACCGAGAAGCTGCTCAAGGAGCAGGCCGACAACGTCTCGGGCGACGAGCGCCAGAAGATCGAGGAGAAGCTGAAGGCGCTCAAGGACGCCCTCGCCGGGTCCGACATCGAAGCGGTCAAGCGCGGGCACGAGGAGCTGCTGGCGGCGAGCCAGGAGTTCGCGCAGCGGCTGTACCAGCAGGCGGCCCAGAGCCAGCAGCAGGGTGCAGCCGGTGGTGAGGCCGGCGGTACCGGCCCGAGCGGGTCCTCGCAGCCGTCCGACGACGAGGTCGCCGACGCCGAGATCGTCGACGACGACGAGCAGAAGGGCGCGTGACGGTGACGGGCAACCACCTGCCACCGAGCGACGCCGACGAAGCTGCGGTCTCCGAGGAGGAGGCGGCGGCTTCGGAGCTCGAAGCCGACCTGGCGCGCTTGTCCCAGCTCGAGTCGGAGCGGAACGAGTACCTCGACACGCTCCGGCGCGTGCAAGCGGAGTTCGAGAACTACCGCAAGCGCGTCATCAAGGAGCAGACGGCGCTCGTCGACCGCGCCACCGAGGGCCTGGTCGAGCAGCTGCTGCCGGTGCTCGACTCGTTCGAGCTGGCGTTGAAGAACGCCGACGCGGCCGGCGCCGACGACATCGAGAACGTGCGCAAGGGCGTCGAGCTCGTGTACGCCGAGCTGCTCGGCGTGCTCGAGAAGGCGGGCGTGTCGCGCATCGAGGCCGAGGGCAAGCCGTTCGACCCGAACGTCCACGAGGCGGTCATGCAAGAGGAAGGTGACGCCGACCCCGTCGTCTCCGACGTCCTCCGCACCGGCTACACGCTGAAAGGCCGGGTGCTGCGTCCGGCGATGGTGAAGGTCACGAGGTAGCGCGCCATGGCGCCGCAGCGTGAGTGGTTCGAAACCGATTACTACGACGTGCTCGGGGTGACGCAGTCGGCATCCGAGAAGGAGATCACGCGCGCCTACCGCAAGCTGGCGAAGCAGTACCACCCCGACGCCAACCCCGGGAACAAGGAGGCGGAGGACAAGTTCAAGTCGGTCTCCGCCGCCTACGACGTCCTCGGTGACGCCGGCAAGCGCAAGGAGTACGACGAAGTTCGGCAGATGGTGGCGTCGGGCGGCCCGTTCGGGGCCGGCGGCTTCGGCGGTCCCGGCGGGTTCGGGCCCGGTGGCGGCCCCGGCGGCTACCAGACCTTCCAGTTCGACGATCAGGGCGGCCTGGGCGATCTGCTCGGTGGCCTGTTCGGGCGCGGCGGTCGCGGCCGGCGCGGCGGACGAGGGTCTCGCGAGGCCGGTCCGCAGGGCGGCGCCGACCTCGAGACCGAGCTCCACCTCGACTTCCTCGACGCCGTGCACGGCGTCACGACCAGCGTGAGCTTCACCGCCGATGCGGTCTGCTCCGTGTGCCACGGCTCGGGCGCCGAGCCCGGCACCACGCCCGACGTCTGCCCGCAGTGCGGCGGCAGCGGTGAGATCCTCGTCGACCAGGGACCGTTCTCGTTCTCGCAGGTGTGCCCGCAGTGCGCGGGGCGCGGGACGATCATCAAGGACCCGTGCCACCACTGCGGGGGGCGCGGCGTGGAACGCCGCCGGCGCGACGTGAAGGTGCGGATCCCGCCCGGCGTCGGCGACGGCCAGCGCATCCGCGTGCCGAACCGCGGCGCCGCGGGCGCGAACGGCGGTGCGCCGGGCGACCTGTACGTCGTCGTGCACGTCGGGGAGCACCCGATCTTCGGCCGCACGGGCAAGGACCTGACGGTGCGCGTCCCGATCACGTTCACCGAGGCCGCCTTGGGCACGCAGGTGAAGGTGCCGACGCTCGACAAGCCGGTCACGGTCAAGGTTCCGGCCGGGACGCAGAGCGGCAAGACCGTGAAGGTGCGCGGCCGCGGCATTGACACCGGCAAGGGCGGCAAGGGTGATCTGCTGGTGACGTTCGACGTCGTCGTGCCCAAGAAGGTCGACGGCGCGGCCAAGAAGGCGATCGAGGACCTCGGCAACGCGCTCACGGAGAACCCGCGTGAGCACCTCGGAGTGTGAGAAGGATGGATGACAACGAGCGAGCGCTGTACATCATCTCGGTGGCGGCCGAGCTGGCGGGCGTGCATCCGCAGACGCTGCGGATCTACGAGCGCAAGGGCCTCATCGAGCCTCAGCGCACCGAGGGCCGCAGCCGCCGGTACTCCGATCGCGACATCGAGCTGCTCCAGCACATCCAGGAGCTCACCAACGAGGGCGTCGGCCTCGCGGGCGTGAAGCGCATCCTCGAGCTCGAGGCCGCGCTGGAGGCGGCCGAGGAGGAGATCGAGCGCCTGCGGGCGCGAGTGCGCAAGGCGCGCCAGGAGGTGGCCGAGGCCGAGGAGCGGGTCCACCGCAAGTACCGCCGGGACCTCGTGCCGGTCAGCAAGACCGTCGTCCGCGTGCGACGGAGCTGACGGGGAATAAACTTGATAACGGCGTTGTCAACTTTGGCAGCACGTTGACCACACCGAGGTAGCCGTATGCCACTCGACCCCAACCGATTCACCCGCAAGACGGGGGAGGCGCTCCAGGCGGCGCAGACCCTGGCGCGGGAGCACAACCACAGCCAGGTGACGCCCGAGCACCTGCTCGCGGCGCTGGTCAGCCAGCCCGAGGGCGTCGTGCTGCCGGTGCTCGAGCGGCTCGGCGTCCCGGCGAAGACGGTTAGGGACAAGGTCGAGGAGGCGCTGCGCGCCCTGCCCCAGGTGTACGGCCAGACGGCGCAGCAGGCCCAGCTGTCGCAGGAGGCCTACCGGATCCTCGAGGCGGCCGACCAGGAGCGCACCGGCCTCGACGACGACTACCTGTCGACCGAGCACATCCTGCTCGCGATGACCGAGGTCACCGGCGGTGTCGGTGACCTGCTGCGCAGCCTCGGTGTCACCCACGACGCCGTGCTCTCCGCGCTCAAGGACGTGCGCGGGAGCCACCGCGTCACGAGCGAGAACCCCGAGGACCAGTACCAGGCGCTCGAGCGCTACGGGCGTGACCTCACCAAGGAGGCCGAGGACGGGAAGCTCGACCCGGTCATCGGGCGCGACGAGGAGATCCGTCGCGTCATCCAGGTGTTGAGCCGGCGCACGAAGAACAACCCCGTCCTCATCGGCGAGCCGGGCGTCGGCAAGACCGCCATCGTCGAGGGCCTGGCGCGCCGCATCATCGAGGGCGATGTGCCCGAGGGCCTGCGCAGCAAGCGCATCGTCGCGCTCGACATCGGCGCGATGGTCGCCGGCTCCAAGTACCGCGGTGAGTTCGAGGAGCGGTTCAAGGCGGTGCTCAAGGAGATCGCCGACGCCGAGGGCGAGATCGTCACGTTCGTCGACGAGCTGCACACGATCGTCGGCGCCGGCGGCGCCGAGGGCGCGGTCGACGCCGGCAACATGATCAAGCCGATGCTCGCCCGCGGCGAGCTGCGGCTCATCGGCGCCACGACGCTCGACGAGTACCGCAAGCACATCGAGAAGGACGCCGCCCTCGAGCGCCGGTTCCAGCCCGTGTACGTGGGCGAGCCGACGGTCGACGACACGATCGCGATCCTGCGCGGCCTCAAGGAACGCTACGAGGCGCACCACCGGGTTCGGATCCAGGACGCCGCCCTCGTCGCCGCCGCCGTCCTGTCCCACCGGTACGTCACCGGGCGCCAGCTGCCCGACAAGGCGATCGACCTCGTCGACGAGGCCGCGTCGCGGCTGCGCATCGAGATCGACTCGAAGCCGTTCGAGATCGACGTCGTGGAACGGCAGATCCGCCAGCTCGAGATCGAGAAGATGGCACTCGAGAAGGAGGACGACCCGGCGTCGAGAGAGCGCCTGGGTGCCATCGAGCAGCGCCTCGCGGAGCTGAACGAGGAACGGACCGCGCTGGTCGCGCGCTGGGAGAACGAGAAGCAAGCGATCACCGAGATCGGAGAGCTCGCGGAGCAGCGCGACAAGGCGCAGACCGAGAGGGAGCGCGCACAGCGCGAAGGGGATCTGGAGCTCGCCAGCAAACTGCAGTACGGCACGATCCGTGATCTGGAGACGGAGATCGAGCGAAAGAGCGCCAGCCTCAACGAGCTCCAAGGCGATCAGCAGATGCTGAAGGAGGAGGTCGACGAGGAGGACGTCGCCGAGATCGTCTCCAAATGGACCGGCATCCCGGTGACCCGGCTCATGGAGGGCGAGATGCAGAAGCTCGTGCGCCTCGAGGACGTGCTGCACGAGCGCGTGATCGGCCAGGACCACGCCGTGCGCGCGGTCGCCAACGCGATCCGCCGGTCTCGCGCCGGGCTGTCCGACCCGAACCGCCCGATCGGCTCGTTCCTCTTCCTCGGCCCGACGGGCGTGGGGAAGACCGAGCTTGCGCGCTCCCTCGCCGACTTCCTGTTCGACGACGAGCACGCCATGGTGCGTATCGACATGTCGGAGTACCAGGAGAAGCACAACGTGTCGCGCCTCGTCGGCGCGCCGCCCGGCTACGTCGGGTACGAGGAAGGCGGTCAGCTGACGGAGGCGGTGCGCCGGCGTCCGTACGCCGTCGTCCTGCTCGACGAGATCGAGAAGGCGCATCCCGACGTCTTCAACGTGCTGCTCCAGATCATGGACGACGGACGCCTGACCGACGGCCAGGGTCGCACGGTGGACTTCACGAACACCGTGCTCATCATGACGAGCAACCTCGGTGGCGGTGCCGACGAGGCCGCGGTGCTGGCGGCGATGCGGGCGCACTTCAAGCCCGAGTTCCTCAACCGCGTCGACGAGATCGTCGTCTTCCACCGGCTCGACGAGCGCCACATCGAGCAGATCGTGGGGCTCCAGGTGCAGCGGCTCGAGGAGCGGCTGGCGGAGCGAAACCTGCGGCTCGTGGTGACCGACGAGGCCATGGCGCATGTCGCCCGCGTCGGCTACGACCCCGACTTCGGGGCCCGTCCGCTGAAGCGCGTGCTCCAGCGGGAGGTGGCCGACCCGATCGCGCTCAAGCTGCTCCAGGGCGAGTTCCGCGACGGCGACACGATCGTCGTCGATGCCTCGCCCGACGGGCTCGTCTTCACGAAGGGCGAGCCCGCCCGGGTGGGCTGACGGGCCGCCGCCGGAACCGCGTTGTGGGCGAGCGCCAAACGGGGTAGGACGGACGGCATGGAGCGGGACGAGGTTCCCGAGGCGGACGCGTACGAGCAGGATCTCGAGGCTTTCCCCGAGGACGACGACGAGGAGATCGGCGCCGTGAGCGACGATCCCGAGGCGCCCGAGGCCGACGCCGTCGAGCAGGCGCAACGGGTACCCGCCGACGACGAGGAGCGCGACTAAACAGGTCCCCCTTGTCGGACCAGGCCATCAGCGAGGCGGAACGGTGGTTCCTGAAGCGGGGCCTCCCCCACTTCATCGACGACTACAGCCCGACGCGTGACGTGCTCACGCGGGCGGTGCCGCTGCTGACGCTCATCTTCCTGGTCGAGGTCGCCAACGCGCCCAAGCGCGACTTCCCGATCTGGCTCGACGTCGTCGCCGTCGCGGTCGGGTTCGGGATCCTGCTCGGCGCCTGGATGGTGGCGAACCGCATCCGGGGCCGGCCACCGCTGGCGCGGCCGGAGAGCGTCGGCGTCTTCGAGGTCGCGGTGTTCGTGCTCGCGCCGCCGGCGATCCCGCTGATCTTCGGTGGTCAGTGGCGCTCGGCGCTCGCCACCGCGCTCGGGAACCTGCTGCTGCTCGTGGTCATCTTCCTCGGCACCAGCTACGGGGTGGTGCCGATGACTCGCTGGGCGGGCGGTCGCACCATCCGGGAGCTCGAGCAGGTGATGAGCCTCCTCGTGCGGGCGCTGCCCCTGCTCATCCTGTTCATCACCTTTCGTGTTCGGCGTGCTGGTCGTGACCGAGCCGGTCGCCCGCGGCTTCACGGACGCGGCGCCGAACGTGCTCGCGACCTTCGACCTCTGGGGCCGGCAGATGGTCATCACCGAGGAGCTGCTGCGCGTGACCGGCTTCCTGACGGTCTTCGCCGGC
>DATFXK010000360.1:0-6679 GCA_035316005.1 Acidimicrobiia bacterium
AGCGCACCGGTCCGGGACGCCACGGCGCGCTGCGCAACGGCGATGGCATCGGCAAGGGTGTCCCGTTCGCAGCGGAACTTCACCGGCAATCTCCTTCGATTGGTGCGGTCGGTTTCCTCAACAGTTGGGGATCTTTGAATAACTGTTGTAGTAGCCCATGTGGATTGGGGACAGGCGGCTGTTCGGGCAGGTCGGGCGGGGTAACGGATTCCCCTGTCTGTCCACCGGAATCCCTCAAGGAGTGCTTGAGGGCGAGAGTTTTGCCCAGGCTCGTCCCCATGTGCCCGGATGATTTCCCCATGTATCCACAGGGTTATCCACCGGTGCCGAGCTTGATCCGGGCGATGAGCTCGGTGACCTGGTCGAAGGTGGTGTGGCGTTCGTTCATCTGTTGCTTGATCTTCTCGACGGCGTACATGACCGTCGTGTGGTCCCGCCCGCCGAACTCCTTGGCGATCTGCGGATAGCTGTAGCCGGTTAGCTCGCGCATGACGTACATGCCGATCTGCCGGGCGGTCACGAGTGGCCGGCGCCGGCTCTTGCCGCAGAGGTCGTCGACGGTCCAGCCGAACATCTTGGCGGTCTCGTCGAGGATGAGTTCGGGCGTAATCTCGCGGGGTTGCGCGGGCGAGAGGAGGTCAGCGAGGACCTGGTGGGCGATCTCGTCGGTGAGGGGAGCGTCGTTCAGCGCCCGGTAAGCGTTCACGCGCAAGAGCGCGCCTTCGAGTTCACGGACGTTGTCGTGGATGTTGCCGGCGATGAACGCGAAGACCTCGTCCGGGATGCCGTCGAGGTGCTCGGCCTCGGACTTCTTGCGGAGGATGGCGAGCCGTGTCTCGAACTCCGGGACCTGCACATCCGTGATCAGGCCCCATTCGAAGCGGCTGCGGAGGCGGTCCTCGAGGGTGGCGATCGACTTCGGTGGACGGTCGGACGAGATGACGATCTGCCCGTCTTCGTTGTGGAGCTGGTTGAAGGTGTGGAAGAACTCCTCCTGCAGCTCCTGCGTGCGCTCGAGGAATTGGATGTCGTCGATGAGGAGCACGTCGAGATCGCGGTAGCGCCGCTTGAACGCCGGCATCGTCTTGGCCCGGATGGCGTCGACGAACTCGTTCATGAAGGTCTCGGTGGAGACGTAGCGCACCCGCTTGTTGCGGAAGACCGCCTTGACGTGGTGTCCGATGGCATGCAGCAGGTGGGTCTTGCCCAGGCCGGCGGCGCCGTAGATGAACAGCGGGTTGTAGGACCGGGCGGGGGCCTCCGCCACCGACAGGGCCGCGGCGTGGGCGAACCGGTTCGAGCCGCCGATCACGAACTGGTCGAAGGTGTAACGGGGGTTCAGCCCTCCGGAGGCCCAGAGGCGGGACGGCTCGCCGTCGTCGATCGGGGCGGTGGAGCCGGGGAGGTCGCTGAGCGGGGCGGTCGTGGGCGGAGGCGGCGGAGGGAGGGTCTCGTTGACGCGCATGTCCGTCTCGACGGTCAGCTCGACCCGAAGGTGCTGCCCGGTGACGTCCCGAAGGGTGTCGGCGAGCATCCCCGTGTAGCTCGAGCGGATGCGGTCAGCCGCGAGGGTGCTGGGGACGGCCAAGGTGAGGACGTCGTCGTCGAGGCCGACGGCGCGGACGCCTTCGAACCACAGGCCCCAGGTATTCGGCGCGAGCTGGGAGCGGAGAGCGGTCGCGCCGTGCTCCCAGATCTCGGCGGCGGTGACACCCCGGTCGAATTCCACAGGTGCGTCCACAGGTGTGGAGAAGGTTCCTCTTGGGGGCCACCAGAGGCGGCCGCGGGCCGGCGGACAAGTTCGGCCTCGAGTCCGGGGAAGTTCGCCTCTCGAGGCCGTGACGTTGGCGAGAAGGCCGAACGTAGCACCGGCGTTTCGCGGCGAACAAGGGTTCGCGTCCACTCGACGCGCCCCGCGACGGCCCGCGTTGCGGCTGTTTCACGCGCCGCCGTACACTCGGTGGTTCGCCCGTCTGTTGCAGCCCCCGACTCCGGGCTCACGGGCGAACCTTCGCGAGGAGGCCATGCGTGAAGCGCACGTTTCAGCCGAACAACCGGAAGCGCAAGAAGCGTCACGGCTTCCGAGCCCGCATGCGGAGCCGGGGCGGTCGGGCGGTGCTCAAGGCCCGGCGCCAGCGCGGCCGCACGCGCCTCTCGGCCTGATCGGGCGGGTCCGCGATCGTGCGACGTTCGCGGCCCTGGCGGGGGCGGATCGACACGCACGGGGCCCGATCGCGGTCCGGTTCGTGCCCGGCGACGCCGGAGCTCCGCCACGGGTGGCATACGCGGTTTCGGGGGCGCGGAACGCCGTGGCCCGGAATCGGCTCCGCCGCCGCTTGCGGGCCGCCGCGTCTCGGGCAGAAGCGAGTTTCGAGTCCGGGGGCGCCTACCTGGTCTCGGCCCGCCGGGAGGCGATGACGATGCCGTTCGACGAGCTCGTCCACACGCTCACGTCGCTCCTGGCCGACGTCGGAGTCCGGCGGTGAGCGCGGTGGTCGACGTTCGTCCGACGCCGTCGCTGGTGGCGCGCGTCCTGATGTTGCCGATCCGGACGTGGCGGCTGGTGAGCGTTCACCTGACGCCGCGGTGCCGGTTCCACCCGTCGTGCTCGGCGTACGCGCTCGAGGCCTTGGAGCGCCACGGTGCGATCCGAGGCCTGTGGCTGGCCATACGCCGACTGGCGCGCTGCCACCCGTGGGGCGGCGGCGGCATCGACCCGGTACCGAACACACGTTCGCCCATGGGAGCAGGCTGACCGATGCTTGATCCGCTGTACAACGCGCTGGGCGCCGTCCTGGCCTTCTTCTACGCCATCATCCCGAACGAGGGCGTGGCGATCATCCTGCTGACGATCTCGGTGATGATCGTCCTGTTCCCGCTCACCGCGAAGTCGTCTCGGTCGATGCTGGCGATGCAGCGGCTGCAGCCGGAGATCAAGAAGCTGCAGGCGAAGCACAAGGGGGACCGCCAGAAGCTCAACGAAGAGATGATGAAGCTGTACCAGGAGAACAAGGTCAACCCGCTCGGCGGGTGCCTGCCTCTCGTGGTGCAGTTCCCCGTCTTCATCGCGCTCTTCCATGTGCTGCGCTCGACGGCGGCGACGGTGCCGCAAGGGTCCTCGCTCTACAAGGCGATCATCGCCGCCGAGCCGAACGGGCTCACCTTCCTCGGCATGGACCTGTCGCTCAAGGCGACGGACAACCACGGTGACCTGGTGTCGGCGCTGCCGTACTACATCCTCGTCGGCCTCGTGTTCCTGACCGGCTTCATGCAGTCGCGCCAGACTCAGCGCAACACACCGTCGGGCGGGAACCCGCAGATGCAGATGGTCACGAAGGTGCTTCCGATCGCCTTCGGTGCGTTCTCGCTGTTCTTCCCCGCCGGGCTCGTTCTCTACTTCCTCGTGTCGAACCTGTGGCGGCTCGGTCAGCAGGAACTGATCATCCGCAAGATCGCACCCCGCGATGATCTGCGAAAGGGCGGAGCGATCGACGCCAAGAGCTCGCCGGCGAAGCGCGAGGTCACCGCCCCCGCGGACGAAGAGCCGGCTGACGACGAGGCGGCCGAGCCCGCGGCACCTGCGGAGCCGGCCAAGCCCGCGCCGCGTGCGAAGCCGCCCGCGCCGGCCGGGACGCGACCGAGCCCGCTCGCCGCGCTCCGCGATCTGTTCCGACCACCGGCGGACGGGAACTCCGGCGGCGCGCCGGCCTCGCGACCGGCCGCCAATCCGGCGGGGTCGCAACAGCCCGCGTCGAAGCAACCGGGGGCGAAGCAACCGGCGGCGAGGCAGGGCGGGTCAGGCCGCGCCGGCCAGTCGCGGCGCCGTCGTAGGCGGAGCAGCAACAAGAAGCGGAAGCGGTAGATGGAATGGGTCGAGACGACCGGCCGGACGATCGAAGAGGCGCTTGACGCGGCGCTCGACGAGCTGGGGGTCGACGAGAACGACGTCGAGTACGAGGTCCTCGCCCGGCCCCGGGGCGGTCTGCTCGGGCGCTTCGGGGGGGAGGCGCGCATCCGGGCTCGGGTGAAGCCGATCTCCCGGGAGAAGCCGGGCGAAGCCCGTCGGCGCTCGCGTCGCCGGGGGGCAGCGGCCGAGCGGACGGACGACCGGGGCGCCGGTGAGTCCGTGCGCACGGAGGCGGGCGGGGACGGTTCGCAGCGAGGCACCGCGACGAGGACCTCGAGGAACCGCCGGCGCCGCCGGCGAGGAAGCGGCGGCGGGCGCGGCGAACGTCCGCGCCAGGAGCAGGAGCAGGGAGCAACCGTGGACGAGCAACCCGACATCTCGGTCGAGGAACAGGTCGACCAGGCAGTGGACTTCACCCGCGGGCTGGTCGAGGCGTTCGGAGCGAAGGCCGAGGTCGCGAGCCACCTCGAGGACGAGGACACCGTGCTGGTCGACGTGACCGGGGAGAACCTGGGGCTGCTCGTCGGGCCGCGCGGCGCGACGTTGGCCGCGATCGAGGAGCTCGTCCGCACCGTCGTCCAGCGTCAGACCGGGGGCCACGGCGTGCGGGTGCACGTCGACGTCGGGGGCTACCGGGCGAAGCGTCGGGAAGCGCTGGCTGAGTTCGCCCGCCAGCTCGCCGAGCGGGTCCGGGAGGAGGACGAGGAGCAGGCGCTCGAGCCGATGGGGGCTTCCGATCGCAAGGTCGTCCACGACGTGGTTGCGGAGATGGACGGTGTGAGCACCGTCTCGGAGGGCGAGGAGCCCCGGCGCCGAGTCGTGATCCGGCCCGCCTGACCGGGCGGGCGATGATCGCCCGGGACCGGCGCCGGCGGTTGGCGCAACAGCTCGAGATCGCCCGGCGCCGAGGAATGCTCGGGCCCGGTCCCGTCGAGGCACACCTGGAGCACGCCGAGTCGATGGCGGCCGCCATCGAGCCCGAGTTCGGGGGCTGCTTTCTGGATCTCGGGTCGGGGGCCGGCGTTCCGGGGCTGATCCTGCTGGAGGTCTGGCCGAGGGCGAGCGGCGTGCTGCTCGATACCCGGCGGCACCGCTGCAGGTACCTGGACGACGCGCTCCGGGAGCTGGAGCTGCTGGACCGGGGCTCGGTGGCCTGCGGTCGGGCCGAAGCCCTGGCGCGGGATCCCGGCTTCCGGGGGAGGTTCGATCTGGTCGTGGCCCGGGGCTTCGGAAGCCCGGCTACGACCGCGGAGTGCGGGGTCGGCTTCCTGGCTCCGGGCGGGCGGCTGGGGGTCAGCGAGCCGCCGGGTGTGCCGAGGGCGGATCGATGGCCGGCCGAGGGATTGGCGCAGCTGGGGCTGCGTGGCCCCGAGCGACGAACGGGCGCCGCGGCCGGCGTGGCGGTCCTGTCCGTGGGAGGCCCCGTCGGGGACCGTTGGCCGCGACGGGTTGGGCTCCCCGCCCGGCGACCGCTGTGGTGACGGCGATGTTTCCCGTGAAACACACGAGAACAGCAGGGCACCCTCGGCAGCAGAGGGATGTCCGAATCGCGGCGTGTTCCCCGTGAAACGAGGAGTGTCCAGCCGCCCTCTTGACCGGTGCCGGCGCCGCGGCCAACATGGCGCTCGCGCGCTGGGTACGACGAGTAGAGGACCGGGAATGGGCCGGGTGGACGACGAAGTGAAGCGTCGCGGCCGTCAGGCGCTCGCGTCGCTCCGCCGTGGTACGGCCCCGAGCGAGGGCACCCGCCACGCCGAACCGGAGGTCGAGAGCGCGGTCACGGACGACGGTGAGCGCCGGCTCGACCTCCCCGCCTTCGAGCCCCCGCTCATCGAGCCTGCCGATGTGCCCACCCGGCAGCTCCTGGCGCGGGCGGCGGAGGATCCCACCCCGCTGCTGCTCCCTTCGGTGCTCGCCATCGCCAACCAGAAGGGTGGCGTGGGCAAGACCACGACCGCCGTCAACCTCGGCGCGGCACTGGCCGAGGAGGGCCTCCGGGTGCTCGTCGTGGACCTCGATCCCCAGAGCAACGCCACCACCGGCCTCGGTCTGAGCTCACGCGACCTGGGGTCGTCGGTCTATGACGTGGTCATGAACAACGCCGCCCTCGAGGACTGCATCGAGCCGACGAGCCTCAAGAACCTCTTCGTGGCGCCGGCCACTATCGACCTCGCCGGCGCCGAGATCGAGCTCGTGCCCGCCATGAGCCGGGAGCTCAAGCTGCGCCGGGCGCTCGACGAGGTGCGCGACAACTACGACATCGTCCTCATCGACTGCCCGCCGTCGCTCGGGCTGCTCACGGTCAACGGCCTGGCCGCCGCCGACGGCGTCCTCGTGCCGATCCAGTGCGAGTACTACGCGCTGGAAGGGCTCGGACAGCTGCTGCGCAACGTCGGCTTGGTGCGCACCAACCTCAATCCGATGCTCGACGTGCGCGGCATCATCATGACCATGTACGACGGTCGTACGAAGCTCGCCGACCAGGTCGTCGACGAGGTGCGCGCCCACTTCGGCCGCCGCGTGTACGAGACGGTCGTGCCCCGAACCGTCCGGCTCTCGGAGGCGCCGTCGTTCGGGCAGCCCATCATCGTGTTCGACTCCACCTCCCGCGGCGCCAAGGCGTACCGGGAACTCGCGAAAGAGGTATGCCGTGACGCGAAAAGGCGGTCTGGGTAAAGGGCTCGGCGCCCTGATCCCGGCCGGCGCGGCCGAGGGCCTCGGCGCCGGCGGGTACCAGGAGCTGCCGGTCTCGACGATCCGGCCCAACCGGTA
>DATFXK010000361.1:0-4498 GCA_035316005.1 Acidimicrobiia bacterium
GCCGGTGGACGTCGAGAAGGGGACGCTCACCGCCGATCGCTACCGGCTGCTGACACCCAAGCCGGCGTTGCCGGCGGCGGTGGCGGACGTCGTGGCCGAGGTCGTGGCCAAGTTCGGCGGCGACGGTCCCGTCGGTGCGACGTTCCCGGCCGTGATCCGGGCGGGCGTGGCCGAGACGGCGGCCAACGTCGACAAATCGTGGATCGGCGAGGACGTCGCCAAGCGGTTCGGCACCGCCGTGGGCCGCCCGTTCGTCGTGCTCAACGACGCCGACGCCGCCGGCCTGGCGGAAATGCGCTTCGGGGCCGGCCGCAACAAGCAGGGCGTGGTGATGATGGTGACGCTCGGGACGGGCATCGGAAGCGCGTTGTTCTTGAACGGCGTCCTCGTGCCCAACACCGAGCTGGGCCATCTCGAGCTGGGCGGCAAGGAGGCCGAGAAGCGGGCGTCGGAGATCGTGCGCGAGGAAAAGCACCTCAGCTGGAAGAAGTGGGGCGCCCGGGTCGACGCCTACCTGCGTTACCTCGAGCTGCTGTTCTCACCCGATCTGTTCGTCATCGGCGGCGGCATCAGCAAGAAGGCGACGAAGTTCTTCGGCTACCTCAAGACCCGGGCGCCGATCGTGCCCGCCCAGCTCCTCAACGAGGCCGGGATCGTGGGCGCGGCCGTGGCGGCCATGGAGGCGCAGCGCAGCTCCCCGTAGCCCGGGCGCCGGGCGATCAGCGCCCCTACCGGCGGCTACACGCGCTCGACGAGCGCGGGAAGAACCTCGCCGAGTTGATGGGAGATGACGACGGCCGAGTACCGGTCGAAGGGCGTGTCCTGCGCGTTCATCACGACGAGGCGCGCCCCCGCGGCGAGCGCGACCTCAGGGAGGCCGGCGGCCGGGTACACGGTGAGCGAGCTGCCGACGGCGAGGAAGAGATCGCTGTCCTGGGCGGCGCGCTGGGCCCGATCGAGGTCGGCGGGGACGAGGTTCTCGCCGAACGAGATCGTCGCCGACTTGAGGATCCCGCCGCAGCCGAGGCACCGAGGATCCTCTTCGCCGCCGTGCACCCGCTCCAGCGTCTCCGGCATCGGGCCCCGGAACGAGCACGACAGGCACTTCACCTCGTGCACGTTTCCGTGGATCTCGATGACGCGCTCGGGGCTGGTGCCGGCGGCCTGGTGGAGCCCGTCGACGTTCTGGGTCACGAGGCTGTGGAGCGCGGCCTTGCGCTCCAGGTCGGCGAGCGCCTTGTGGCCGGCGTTGGGCTCGGCCTTCCACATCTCGCTACGTAGCCGGTTCTGCCACGCCTTCTTCCGGATCTCGGGGTCGGACACGTAGAAGTGGAGCGTCGCGGTTTTCTCGGCCTCCGGGTTCTTCGTCCACACGCCCTGGGGGCCACGGAAGTCGGGGATGCCGGATTCGGTCGAGATCCCGGCGCCGGTCAGCACCACGATCTGGCGGGCGTCACGGATCCAGGTCGCGACGGCGTCGAGCTCCGTGCCGATGGCCACGGCGCCAGGCTAGGCGTCCCTAGGCGGCGGGCTCCGGGGTGGCGGCGGCTCTCGCCGCTTCCATGGCCTCACGGTGGCGCCGATAGGCCCAGCGGGCGGCTTCGTGACAGACGGAAGGGTGGAAGCCGGTCGCGAACAGGACGCGCTCGACGTGGTCGGCGTCATCGCCTTGCTCGAGCAAGGTGAAGGCCACCTGCCGGGCGCGGCGGCGGGCGGTCGCGAGCGGCGGCTCGGCCAGCTTCGCCTCCGCCCATTCCGCGTGCGCGACCTGGAGACTCGCCGGCAGCCGGCGCACGTGGCGCCGGTTGATGGGCGGCAGGTTGCGCCGGACGGCGACCGTGCCGCGGCCGTCGTCGCAGGCGAGGTCGAACTGGGCGAGGCGGCTCAGGGTCCGGACGATCGGGGAGCTGTTGCCGTCCCGTTGGCCGACGCCGAGCGCCTGCGACGTGTCCGCCACGGCGAGGTCGACCCCCGCCGGCGACTCGTCGAACTTGGTCGCGAGGTGACGGAGCAGCAGGACCGCCGTGGGGCCGAGGGTCGGGAGCCAGAACGTCTCGACGTAGAGCGAACGCGGGTCGTGGCCCAGGGTGTCGAGCAGCGGGTCCGGCCAGGGCTTGATCGTGAGCGTGGCGGGCATCGGGTCCTCCCGGCGACGGCGAAGGCGGCGAGCAGCCGGGGAAGTGAAGATGCGCAAGAGTGTAAAGACTTGTCTCAGCCGGGTCAACGGTCCGAGCCCCGGAACGCGGCGAGGATCTGGGCGGCGGCGGCGGCGGGCGGGAGCTCGCCGGCGGTGACGGCGGCTTCGAGCCGCCCGACCAGGCCGGCGACCCGCTCGTCGTGGCGGAGGGCGTCCATGAGGCTCTCGGACACCTCGGACCACATCCACTCCCGGGCCTGCTCGGCCCGGCGCCGCTCGAGATCGCCGCCGACGCCGAGCGCCGAGCGGAACTCCTCCACTGTCGACCACAGTTCGTCGATGCCCGTGCCGTCGAGCGCGGAGACGAGCACGACGCGCGGCGTCCAGGCCGTCGTCTTCGAGCGCACGAGCCGGAGCGCGCTGCTGTAGTCGGTCGCCGCGGTCTTGGCCGCCCGAGCGAGCTCGCCGTCGTTCTTGTTCACGACGACGACGTCGGCGAGCTCGATGATCCCGCGCTTGATTCCCTGGAGCTCGTCGCCCGCGCCGGGCGCGATGACGAGGAGGAACAGGTCGACCATGCCGGCGACGGCGACCTCGGACTGCCCGACGCCGACGGTCTCGACCATCACGACGTCGAAGCCGCCCGCCTCGCACAGGAGCATCGCTTCGCGGGTCCGGCGGGCGACCCCACCGAGCGTGCCCGCCGCCGGCGACGGTCGCACGAAGGCGGCGTCGGAGCGCGTGAGCTCCCCCATGCGCGTCTTGTCGCCGAGGATCGAGCCGCCTGTACGCGTGCTCGAGGGGTCGACGGCGAGCACGGCGACGCGATGGCCCCGCTCGACCAACCGGAGACCGAACGTCTCGATGAACGTCGACTTGCCCGAACCGGGTGCGCCCGAGATGCCGATGCGGACGGCGCCTCCCGTGCGGGGCAGGAGCTCTGTGAGCAGCTCGGCCGCTTCGACGCGGTGATCGGGCCGCGTCGACTCGATCGTCGTGATCGCCCGCGCGAGCGCGCGCCGGTCCCCGCCGAGGATCTGTTGCGCGAGCTCGCTCACCCGTCGATGCGTAGCTCGACCAACGTATTGATCGTGTAGTTACGCATCACGCGCGCTTGCGCTGCCGCAGGAGGTCGAGGATCTCGGCGGCGGCGAGCGGGATGTTGGTGCCCGGGCCGTAGATGGCGGCCACACCGGCGTCGAGGAGGAAGTCGTGGTCCTGAGGCGGGATCACGCCGCCGCAGACAACGAGGATGTCATCGCCGCCCTGCTTGCGCAGCTCTTGCACGAGCTCGGGAACGAGGGTGCGGTGTCCCGCCGCCTGGCTCGAGACGCCGACCACGTGCACGTCGTTCTCGATCGCGTCCCGCGCCGCCTCTTCGGGCGTCTGGAACAGGGGGCCGACGTCGACGTCGAAGCCGATGTCGGCGAACGCGGTCGCGATCACCTTGGCGCCGCGATCGTGACCGTCCTGACCCATCTTCACGACCAGCATCCGCGGCCGGCGCCCCTCGATGTTCGCGAACTCGTCGATCTCGCGCCGGATGCGCTCGTACCCCTCATCGCCCTCGTAGGCCGAGCCGTACACGCCGCTGATGCTACGGATCGTCGCCCGGTGCCTCGAGAACACCTTCTCCAGCGCGTCGGAGATCTCGCCGACGGTCGCCCGCGCCCGCACGGCGTCGATCGACAGCTCGAGCAGGTTGGCGTCGGTGGCGGCCCCGTTGGTCAACCGCTCGAGCGCCTCCTGCACTCGCGCGTCGTCCCGCGAGTCGCGCAGCTTCCGCAGCCGTGCGATCTGCTGCTCGCGCACCGCCGTGTTGTCGACCGCGCGGATATCGACCTCGTCCTCGTTCTCGGGTTGGTACTTGTTGACGCCGACGACGACCTCTTCGCCGCGGTCGATGCGAGCCTGGCGCCGCGCCGCCGCCTCCTCGATACGCAGCTTCGGCATCCCCGACTCGACCGCCTTGGTCATGCCGCCCAGCTCCTCGACCTCGTCGATGAGCTTCTGCGCCTCGCGGGTGAGCGAATGGGTGAGCGCCTCGACGTAGTAGCTGCCGCCCAACGGGTCCACCACGTGGGTGATGCCCGTCTCCTCGGCCAGGATCAGCTGGGTGTTGCGGGCGATCCGGGCCGAGAACTCCGAGGGCAGTGCAAGCGCCTCGTCGAACGAGTTCGTGTGCAGGCTCTGGGTGCCGCCGAGCACCGCCGCCAGCGCCTCGTAGGCGGTGCGGACGATGTTGTTGTACGGGTCGTGCTCGGTCAGCGAGACGCCGGAGGTCTGGCAGTGCGTCCGCAACATCATCGACCCCGGCTTCGTGGGGCCGAACTGCCGGATCAGCATCGCCCACAGCAGCCG
>DATFXK010000362.1:0-2347 GCA_035316005.1 Acidimicrobiia bacterium
CATGGCCGGGCTCGCCGCCGTGCCCGGGGTCAAGCGGGTGAACATCAAGCCGCAGGTGGACGAGTGGGTGTTCCCGGACGGGCACTCGATCATCGTGCTCTCGGAGGGCCGGCTGCTGAACCTCGGGAACGCGACCGGCCATCCGAGCTTCGTGATGTCCAACAGCTTCACGAACCAGGTGATCGCCCAGATGGAGCTGTACGGGCACACGGACTTCTACGAGCGGCGCGTGTACACGCTCCCGAAGCACCTCGACGAGGAAGTGGCGCGCCTGCACCTCGACAAGCTCGGGGCGAAGCTGACCACGCTCACCGAGGAGCAGTCGGCGTACCTCGGCGTGCCGGTCGAGGGGCCGTTCAAGCCCGACCACTACCGGTACTGAGCGACCAGGTGGACCCGATCCCGCCCACGATCGAGTGGCGGCGGGGGCGGGTGCGGCTCGTCGACCAACGCGCGCTGCCGGGCGAGCTCCGGTTCGTCGAGTGCGCGTCGGTCGACGAGCTCTGCGACGCGATCGCGTCGCTGGCGGTGAGGGGCGCGCCCGCGCTCGGCGCCGCCGGTGCGTACGGCGTCGCGCTGGCCGCGCGCACGATCGACGACGCCGACGGGGTGCGGACGGCGGCGCGCCGGCTCGCCGGTGTGCGTCCCACGGCGGTGAACCTGTCGTGGGGCGTCGGCCGGGCGCTGGACGCGTGGGAGCGCGGCGGCGCCGACGCCGCCCTCGCCGAGGCGGAGCGCATCGCCGAGGCCGAGGTGGCGGCGAACCGTGCTCTCGGGCGATCGGGTGTCGAGCTCGTCCCGGACGGGGCCCGCGTGCTCACGCACTGCAACACGGGCTCGCTGGCGACCGTCGGCTACGGCACCGCCCTCGGTGTCGTGCGCGCCGCGCACGAAGCGGGCAAGCGACCGCGGGTGTGGGCGGGGGAGACGCGCCCGCTCCTGCAGGGCGCGCGCCTGACGGCATGGGAGCTCGACCGGCTCGGGATCCCGGTGACGGTGATCGCCGATGTCATGGCCGGCTCGCTGATGGCGACGGGCGAGGTGGACGTCGTCGTGGTGGGTGCCGACCGGATCGCCGCGAACGGCGACGTCGCGAACAAGATCGGCACGTACCCGCTGGCGGTGCTGGCGCGCGAGCACGGCGTGCCCTTCGTCGTCGCGGCGCCGATGTCGACGATCGATCTCGCCACTCCCTCGGGCGCGGCCATCCCGGTCGAGGAGCGCTCGGGCGACGAGGTCGTGCGCATCGGGGGTCGACGCATCACGCCGGCCGGTGTCGCCGCGGCCAACCGCGCGTTCGACGTGACGCCCGCCGACCTCGTCACCGCGATCGTCACCGAGCACGGGATCCTCCGTCCGCCGTACGAGGAGGCGTTGCGGCGCGCGGCGTCGTAGGTGTCACACCCCGTCGTTACGGTCCCGCGTGTGAACCCGTGGCGAGCGTTTGTCGAGGCGGTGTTCCCCGCCGTGTGCCCGGGCTGCGGCCGGCCGGCCGAGCCCGTCTGCGCCGCGTGCGTGCGGACGCTGCGCCCTCCTCCCTCGCTCCCGCCACCCGCCGGGGTCGATCGCTGGCTGGCGCCGTTCGCGTACGAGGGCGTGGCGCGTGAGCTCGTCGCCCGCGTGAAGTACCGGCGTGCACGCGCGACGGTCCCGTGGCTCGCCGCGTGCATGGCCCGACTCGTCGTCGCCGCGGGCGCCCACACCAGGGTGGGGCTCGTGACCTGGACGCCGACGACCATGTCCCGCCGGCGCGCCCGAGGGTTCGATCACGCCGAAGCCATGGCGCGCGCGGTCGCACGAGAGCTCGGCCTGCCGGCGCGCGCGACGCTCCGGCGCCGGCCCGGACCGCCGCAGACCGGCCGGCCGGCCGCCGCCCGTCGCGCCGGCCCACAGTTCGACGCCCGACCGGGCCCGCTCGCCGGCCGGGTGTTGCTCGTCGACGACGTCGCGACCACCGGCGGCACGATCGCCGCCGCGGCCGTGGCGCTCCGGCGCGCCGGAGTGACCTCCGTGATCGCGGTCACCGCCGCGCGCACACCGAGGCCGGGCACGGCTCCCCGGGTGTTGTCGAAGCAGCCCGCATATACTCGGTCGATGGCCGCCGGGTCACGGCGCAAGAACGCTGGGATTCCGTGATGGACATTGTCGTGCGAGGGAAGAACGTCGACGTCCCACCGCGGCTCCGCGAGCTCGCCCGTGAGAAGGTCCGCAAGATCTCGCGGTACACGCACGACGCCGGCCGGGTCGAAGTCGACTTCTCCGAGCTTCGCAATCGACGCGTCGCCGACAACCAGGTCTGCGACGTGATCGTGCACCTCAAGCGGAACTTCGTGAAGGCGCAAGCCGC
>DATFXK010000363.1:0-12166 GCA_035316005.1 Acidimicrobiia bacterium
AACATGCCCTGGTTAGGGCGAGGTGCGGGGCAGAAAGCGACCCCGGGCACACCAGGCCGAGCTGGCCACGAACCCGGGATCACTGGACGGCACTGGTGGTGTCGCTCTGTCCGCGAGCGTACGGTCGAGCGTCAAGGCCCAAGGTCAGTCTCTTCGCTTTTGCGTACATAGAGCGCGGGGGCGATCACGCGTGCGATAGCCACTCGGCTAGAGTCCCTCGTCTGTCGGGTGGCAGTTGAGGTACACCGCCCCTGCTGCTCGGCGACATAGGGGGCAGGGACCTGCGTTCTGAGGCTCTTGTTTCCATTCCCGCCGAGGTCAACCTCCGCGCACTTGAACGGCTTCGACGGGAGAGCAAGCAGGAAGGCGGGAGACGACCGGCGGCAGGGACCGGGTCTCCCGCCTTCCGCGTGCGGGCGTCGTCGTAGCCGGAGATCTGCCGCTGGAGGCCCCACTCGAACCCGGCTGAGGTGCTCGTCGTCGAACGTGCCGCCCAAGCCGAGGGACTGTTACTCGAACGTAACGCTCCCGAACCGCGCGTTGCCCGGCCGGTCACGCCTACGACAGGCACAGGCACAGGTGGCGACGGCGCCCTCGCGTGCATCACGTGCGGCCAAAGCGACACGTCGAGGCGTCAACGTCTCCGCGGCGGCGTGCCGAGTTCAGATTGACGAATCCCCCGCCACCAATTGTTCGTAGTTAGTCATGGACGCTAGGCGAACAGCGTTCAAGGGGGGACAACCATGAGGCGATGGATCCTCGTGGGGGTGCTCTGTCTGAGCGTGGCAGCACCGGGGGCCGTGTTTTCGGCAACGGCGGCGGCAAGTTCAAGGCCAACTCCGCACCGGTGCGACGGAGACCACGACCGTGACGATGTCGGGTGTCCACCGGTTCGGAAACCGATGCGGATGGCGCCTACACCACGCCCGGTTGTTCTACGGCCGCGAGTGACGGGTTAGCACCTTCCCGAATGCAATGCGGCGGTCCCAGGGCCAGCAAAAGCTGGTTCCTGGGACCGTTCTTGTGCCCAAGCCTCTGGGCGTAGTTCAAGCACCGCCGCCCAAGTTCGCGCCGGCCAACCTGCCCCGCATGACCGCTCCCAAGTCCCGCACAAGCGACCGTTACTGCGTCTTGAGCCAGATCAGCGAGAGGTCGATCGCCACGATCGACGCCGCGATGACGGCGAGGAGCAATCCGACGACCAGCGCGTTCACGCCGTGCGCCGGCAACTGCATCTCGGGAAGGTCGGGAAGGTCCGGCACTCGCCCGCCTCTCCGTTCCCAGCACGCGACGCCGATGAGGCCCGCGATCACGATGATGCCGAGAACGATGCCCCCCACGGCCCCTCTCCTTTGCGGAGCCTGCCGCGCTGACTGCTTCCGTCGTTGTCGCGCCTTCCCGCCAAAAACACAAGCGCTTCCTCGTTTTAGCCTTCGGGAGGTGGACCGCTGGCACTCGTACGACGCGGTCGCCGGCGAGTACGACCGGTCGTGGCATCCGGCCTTCGAGCCCGTCGCCCGCGACCTCGTCGACCTGACAGTGTCGGCACCCGACGACGCCGTCCTCGACGTCGGCACCGGGACGGGGGTGGTCGCGGCGGCCGCGCACGCGACCGTGGACCGCGGCGTCGTCGTCGGGGTCGATCCGTCCGTGGCCATGCTGCGGCGTGCCCGCGCCCACGTGGCGCTGGCGGCCGTAGGCGCCCGCGCACCGGGGCTGCCGTTCCCGGCGCGGACGTTCGACGTCGTCGCCGCCAACCTCGTCGTCTCCCACGTCCCGAGATACGACGACGCCCTCGCCGACATGGTTCGCACGCTGCGACCCGGCGGCCGCCTCGGCGTCACCGCATGGGGAGCGCTGGACGACGGCCCCGTCGACGACACCGACCAGCGGGCGCTCACCGAGATCTGGAAGTCGACCGCGGCGCATTTCGTCGACGTCCACGCCGGCGAGGAGGAAGTCGAGGCGGCGATCCCCGGCGAAGCGTGGTTCGGCGACCCGGCGCGCCTCCGGGCGGCGCTCGTCGGCGCCCGCCTCCGGAGCATCGAGGTGCACGGCCGGGTGTACCGCCGGGAGCTGTCCTTGCACGATGCGCTCGCCGGCTACGACACCAGCTTCTGGGGACGGTACGTCCGCCACGCCCTCTCCGCCGGGGAGTGGACGAGGTTCTCCCACGAGGTCGCCGCGACCGCCGCCGGCGCGCTCCCCGACCCCATCACGCGCGTCGATCAGCTCCTGATCGGTGTGGGGAAGAAGGGGTACGAGACCCGCCCGTAGACTGCGCGCTCGTGTCGGATGCGGACCGACTCATCGCCCTCCTCGAAGGGAAGCTCCGACCGCTCGAGACCGCGCTGGCCGAGTCGTGGTGGGAGACGAGCACCCGTGCCTCGCCCGAGGCGGTGGCGCGGCGGGAGCGCATCGAGCTGGAGCGGCGCGAGCTGTTGGGGGACCCGGACGCGTTCGGGGCCATCGAAGCGGCGCGCCGGAGAGGCGACCGATTCGAGCCGCTCGTGACCCGGCAGCTCGACGTCCTGCACGACGCCTTCCTTCCGCATCAGGTCGACGCCGACCTGCGCCGGCGCATCGTCGAGCTCGAGGTCGACGTCGAGACGACCTTCAACACGTTCCGGGGGGAGATCGACGGACAGCGGGTCGACGACAACGCGATCGCCGACATCCTGCGCACCGGCGACGATGCCCCCCGCCGGCGCGACGCGTGGGAGGCGTCGAAGCAGGTCGGCGCCGAGGTCGCCGACCGGGTACGTGCGCTCGCCCGGCTCCGCAACGAAGCGGCCCGGCGGCTGGGCTACCGCGACCACTTCGCCCTCGCGCTCGCCACCGGTGAGCTCGACGGGCAACGGCTCTTCGCCATCCTCGACGAGGTCGACCGGGCGACGGCGGCGCCGTTCGACGAGTGGAAGGCTCGCCTCGACGCCGACCTCGCCGGCCGGTTCGGTTGCGATCCCGGGGATCTGCGCCCGTGGCACCTCGACGACCCGTTCTTCCAGGATCCGCCGGTCCGGGGAGCCGTCGACCTCGACCGGTTCTTCGAGCACGCCGATGTGGAAGCGCTCACGGTGCGCAGCTACGACGGCCTCGGCCTCGACACGCGGCCCGTGCTCGCCCGCAGCGACCTGTATGCACGCGAAGGGAAGAGCCAGCACGCCTTCTGCATCCACGTCGACCGCGAGGGCGACGTGCGCGTCCTGTGCAACGTGCAGCCGAACGAGCGCTGGACCGAGACGATGCTGCACGAGTTCGGGCACGCCGTGTACGACCGGGAACTCGACAGCTCGCTCCCCTGGCTCCTCCGTGAGCCCGCGCATGCGCTCACGACGGAGGGCGTCGCGATGCTGTTCGGACGGCTGGCACGCGACCCCCGCTGGCTGACCACGGTCGCCGGTGTCGACGCCGCTGACGTCGGAGCCATCACGGATCGTCTCTCCGCGGCTCGACGCGCGGCTCTGCTGGTGTTCGCGCGTTGGGTGCTCGTCATGACGAACTTCGAGCGCGGCTTGTACGCCGATCCCGACGCTGACCACGACACCCGCTGGTGGGATCTCGTCGAGCAGTACCAACGGGTGCGACGTCCCGACGACCGGAAGGCACCCGACTGGGCGGCGAAGATCCACCTCACCGTGGCGCCCGTCTACTACCAGAACTACCTGTACGGAGAGCTCTTCGCCTCGCAGCTCCAAGCAACGCTCGACGCGAAGACCGGCGGTCTCGTCGACGAGCCCGAGGCCGGCCGCACCCTGGTCGACGAGGTGTTCCGTCCCGGTGGGTCGTTGCGCTGGGACCGTCTCGTCGAACGCGCTACCGGCGAGCCGCTCACCGCCGCGCACCTCGCCCGTCAGCTCGCCGCCTGACATGGACCTCGGGCTCGCCGACCGGGCGATCTGCGTCGCCGGCGGGTCGCGCGGCATGGGCCGTGCCGCCGCCGACCTCCTCGCCGCCGAGCGGTGCCGAGTGGCGGTGCTCGGCCGAAGCGACGCCGACGTGCGCGAGGTCGAGGAGGAGCTGCTCGCGTCGGGCGCACCCGATGCCGTCGGCCTGCAGTGCGACCTCCTCGACACCGGCGAGGTCGAGGCCGCGTTCACCTTCCTCGACGAGCGCTGGGGGGAGCTGAACGGCCTCATCAACGCGGCGGGGCCCTCGCGCGTCGGTTCGCTCGAGGACCTCACGGAGAACGAGTGGCTCGAGGACTTCGACGTCGGCGTGCTCACGATGATCCGCACGGTGCGCGCCGCACTCCCCCTGCTCCGCAAGGCGGTGTTCGCCCGCATCGTGAACCTGGCCGAGGCGTCGATCCGGCACCAGAGCCCCGGACTCATCGCCCACACCGCCGCCAACGCCGCCATGGCCAGCGCGTCGAAGAACCTCGCGCGCGCCCTCGCACCGGAAGGCATTCTCGTGAACACGGTGTGCCCGGGCACGGTGATGTCCCACGCGGTGGAGGAGTACCTCGCCGAGACGGACCCCACCGGGCTGCCCGAAGGGCCGCTCGAGGCGGCCTATGCGGCGATCATCCGCGACTTCGGCGCCGAGAACGACCTCGGCCGCGTCGGGTTGCCCGAGGAGGTGGCGGCGGTGTCCGTCTTCCTTTGCTCCGAGCCGGCCAGCTTCGTCGCCGGCGCGACGATTCCCGTCGACGGCGGTACCGACTTCTGAGGAGGCAGGAATGACCGACCCGGCCGACGGCCCGCTCCGGGGGTGGTACGACATCCACCAGGCGTTGCGGGTGGAGCTGGCGGACCTCCGGGAGCACGCAGACCGGAGCACGGACCGCGATCCCGACGCCGTCCAGGCGTTCGACGAGCGGTTCGACTTCCTCCGCGCCGTCCTCACGGCCCACTCGGCGGCGGAAGACGGGATCATCTTCGCGGCCATGCGGCTGCGCGGCCTCGAGTCCACCGACCAGCTCACCAAGGACCACATGCGCGAGCTCGGCAACATCTACGACGTGCACCGCCATCTCGTCGAGGCGCGCTTCCTCGGCGACCTCGAGGACGCCGCCGTGCCACTCGGGCGGGCGCGGGACGCCACGCACCGTCTGGAGGACGACCTGCTCGCCCATCTCGGGGCGGAGGAAGAGAGCGTGATTCCCGAGGTGCTCACCAACTTCTCCGCCGACGAGCAGGCGTCCCTGCTGAGCAAGGTCGTGGCCGAGAACCCACCGGACCTCGTGCCGAAGATCCTTCCGTGGATGATCGGGGCGATCTCGCCCGACCATCGTGTCGCGGCAGTGCGCGACTGGCAGGCCACGTTGCCCCCAGAGGTCGTCACGATGCTGGTGGGGTTCCTGCGGGCTGGCCTCGCGCCCGACGTGTGGTCGGACCTCGAGACGCGCGTCCCCGAGCTCGCGAACGACTGACCGTGTGCGACACGCTGTGCGCCATCGGGGGCGGGCGCACGCTGTTCGGCAAGAACTCCGACCGGCCCGTCGCAGAAGAGCAGATCGGCGAGGTGCACGGGCGCCGCGCCGCCGGCGGCCGTCTCCGTACGCAGTACCTCGAGATCGACGACGCCGGCGCGCACGCGCTGTTCGGATCACGACCGACGTGGCTGTGGGGATTCGAGCACGGCGTCAACGAGCACGCCGTCGCCATCGGCAACGAGAAGGTGTGGACCGTGGACGACCCGCACAGGGCCGAGCCGGCGTTGATCGGCATGGACCTCGTGCGCCTCGGCCTCGAGCGATGCGCGACCGCGGACGACGCCATCGACGTGATGACCTCGCTCCTTTCCACGCACGGTCAGGGGGGAAGTGGCGAGGAGGATCCGCCCGATCCGTACTGGTCGTCGTTCCTCGTCGCCGACGCGCGCCGCGCCTGGGTGCTGGAGACGAGCGGTCGCACGTGGGCGGCGCGACCCGTGGAGGACGGTGCCGCCATCTCCAACCGGATCACGCTCGGGACCGACTGGACCCGCGCGTCGGGCGACGTCCCCGCCGGCGCCGACTTCGACCGGTGGCGCAACCCGCGCACGCCCACCGGCATCGCCGACCACCGCCTGGGCGCCACCCGGCAGTGCGTCGCCACCGGCGGGGCCGCGCTCACCGCGGCCGACGTGGTCGCGACCCTCCGACACCACGGCGAGCGACCCTGGGGCGCGCCGGGCGGCGACCCCGCCGACGTGTCCCTCCCGCCCACGGAAGTCCACGACGACTGGCGCGGCGTCACGGTGTGCATGCACGTGGGCGACTACCAGGCGACCACGGCATCGCTGGTCGCCGAGTTGCCCGTCGACAACGGTGCGCCGATCCGGGCTTGGATCGCCCTCGGCAGCCCGTGCGTGAGCGTGTACGTCCCCACGTTCCCGCCCGACGCGGTCGCTCCGGAGTTGAGCGATCCCGCGAGCTGGTCCCGCTTCGCCGCGGTACGCGACCGGGTCGAGCGCGACGGCAGCGAGCTCGAAGCCGTCCGAGCGGTGCTGGCGCCGATCGAAGCCGAGTTGTGGGCGGAAGCCGACGAGTCGTGCGCCGATCCCGCGCGCCGGGCTCGCTTCACAGCCGGCGCGTGGCGCCGCGTCGACGCCGGCCTCGCCGAGCTCGGCGTGTGACTTCACTCCCTCGGCGCCCCGCCGACTAGGTTCGGCGGCCCATGCAGTACAACCTCGCCGACCTGTGGGAGCAGGTCGTCGACACCGCCCCAGAGAGGGAGGCGCTCGTCTGCGGCGAGCGGCGCCTCACGTACGCCGAGGCCGACGAGCGGGCGAACCGCCTCGCCCACCACCTCGCCGATCAGGGCGTCGGCGCCGGCGACCACGTGGCCCTCTATCTCTACAACGGCACGGAGTACCTCGAAGGGATGCTGGCGGCGTTCAAGCTGCGCGCCGTCCCCGTGAACGTGAACTACCGGTACGTCGAGGAGGAGCTTCGCTACCTGCTGGACGACGCCGACGCCAAGGCGATCGTGTTCCATCGTGAGTTCGCGCCGAAGCTCGACGCCGTTCACGACGCGCTCCCGTTGCTGCACACCTTCGTCGCCGTCGAAGACGGGTCCGGCACCGACCTCGCCGCCCTTTCGGCCGTCGACTACGAGGGGGCGCTGGCGGCGGCATCACCCGAGCGCGGGTTCAGCGAACGCTCGGCCGACGATCTCTACATCCTCTATACGGGCGGGACGACGGGGATGCCCAAGGGAGTGATGTGGCGGGCCGAGGACATCTTCTTCGGCGCGTTCGGCGGGGGCGGGATCGGCAACGAGATCACGCAGCCGGAGGAGATCGCGGATCGCGCCCGAGAGGGGCGCACACGGTGTCTCCCGGCGTGCCCGTTCATGCACGGCACCGCCCACTGGATGGCGTTCAGCGCGCTCTACACCGGCGGTTGCGTCGTCATCTCCCCCGAACGGCACCTCGACCCGAAGGCGCTGTGGGAGCTGATCGCTCGCGAGCAGGTGAACTTCCTCGTGATCGTGGGCGACGCCTTCGCCCGTCCCCTGGTGGAGGCGCTCGACGAGCTCGACCCCTCCGTCGACGTCTCGTGCTGCAGCGTGATCCTGTCGGGCGGCGCCATCCTGTCCCCGTCCGTGAAGACCCGCCTGGCCGAGAAGCTGCCGGCCAGCCTCATCGTCGACGGGTACGGATCGTCGGAATCGGGCGGCCAGGGCCAGTCGATCACCTCGGCCGGCGCGACCGTGCACGAGGTGCCCCGCTTCTCCGTGAACGCCGAGACGACGGTCCTCGACGACGACCTCCGTCCGGCTGCCGTCGGCGTGGTCGGCAAGCTGGCCCGGCGGGGCCGCATCCCGCTCGGCTACTACAAGGACGAGAAGAAGACGGCCGCCACGTTCCCGGTCGTCGACGGCGTGCGGTGGTCGGTGCCGGGCGATCACGCCCGCATCGAAGAGGACGGCACGATCACGCTGCTCGGCCGGGGCTCGGTGTCGATCAACACCGGCGGGGAGAAGGTGTACCCCGAAGAGGTCGAGGCGGCGTTGAAGGGCCATGCGGCCGTGTTCGACGCCGTCGTCGTCGGCGTGCCCGACAGCCGCTGGGGTGAGCGCGTCGTCGCCGTCGTGCAACTGCGCGGCGACATTAGGCCGCGCGCGGACGACCTCGACGCGCACGTCCGCGAGCACGTCGCCGGGTACAAGGCGCCGCGCGACGTCGTCGTCGTCGACGAGATCGTGCGCTCCCCGTCGGGCAAGCCGGACTACCGGTGGGCGAAGGCGACCGCCACCGAACGGCTCGGGACGGGCTCCTCACGGTAAGCCGGTACCCTCGGCGCAGTGAACCGCCTCGCCGGCGAGACGAGCCCGTACCTCCGCCAGCACGCCGACAATCCCGTCGACTGGTACCCGTGGAGCGAGGACGCGTTCGCCTCCGCGCGCGCCCACGACAAGCCGGTGCTCCTCTCGGTCGGGTACTCGTCGTGCCACTGGTGCCACGTCATGGCTCACGAGAGCTTCGAGGACCCGGACGTGGCGGCGGTCATGAACCGCCTGTTCGTGAGCGTGAAGGTCGACCGCGAGGAGCGACCCGACGTCGACGGCATCTACATGCAAGCGGTTCAGGCGATGACCGGACGGGGCGGATGGCCGATGACGGTCTTCCTCACGCCCGACGGTCGGCCGTTCTTCGGCGGTACGTACTTCCCCAAGGACGACCGCCACGGCATGCCCGGGTTCGTGCGCGTCCTCGAGGCCGTCGACGACGCCTGGCGCAACCGGCGCAGCGATCTCGTCGAACAAGCGGGGAAGCTCACGAACGCGCTCGAGCGGATCGGCAGCCTCGGCACCGGCGGCGACGGGTCGGCGCCGTCACCCGAGATCCTCGCCCGCGCCTACGACGCGGTCCGCGCCCAGTACGACCCGCAGTTCGGTGGGTTCGGGCCGGCGCCGAAGTTCCCGCAGGCGATGACGCTCGACTTTCTACTGCGCACCTACGTGCGGAACCAGGCGTCCGAGACGCTCGACATGGCCCGCACGTCCCTCGATGCCATGGCGGCGGGGGGAATGTACGACCAGGTCGGCGGCGGGTTCCATCGCTACTCGACGGACGCCTACTGGCTCGTCCCCCACTTCGAGAAGATGCTGTACGACCAGGCGCTGCTCACCGGCGCGTACCTGCACGCGTACCTCGTCACGGACGAGCCGCGGTACCGGCGCGTCGTCGAGGAGACGATCGGGTACGTGCTGCGCGATCTCCACCACGAGCAGGGCGGGTTCTTCTCCGCCGAGGACGCCGACTCGGAAGGTGTGGAGGGCAAGTTCTATCTGTGGTCGCTCGACGAGATCGAGCGTGTGTGCGGCAACGATGCCGCCGAGGTCGTCCGCTACTTCGGTGTGACCGAGGGCGGCAACTTCGAGGATCCGCACACCGGGTACCGGGGCAACATCCTGCACGTCGTCGATCGCAGCGAGGAGCCGCCCGAGAAGGTGCGGCGGGCGCTCCCGAAGCTGCTCGCGGCGCGTGACGAGCGCGTCCGGCCCGGGCTCGACGACAAGTTGCTGCTGGCCTGGAACGCGTTGTTCCTGCGGTCGTTGGCGGAGGCAGCGGCCGCGCTCGAACGCGACGACTGGATGGAAGCGGCACGTACCAACGCGCGCTTCCTCCTCTCCGACCTGCGCCGTGACGACGGTCGGCTGCTGCGTTCGTGGCAGGCCGGCCGCGCGCAACACCTGGCCTATGCCGATGACTACGCCGCGCTGCTCGAGGCGCTCGTGACCCTGGCCGAGGTCGACGACATTGAGTGGCTCGACCGCGCGGGCGAGGTCGCCGACGAGCTGGTGCGGCTGTTCCACGACGAGGACGGCGGCGGGTTCTTCACGACCGGCGCCGACGCCGAGACACTCATCGTGCGCCCGAAGGAGTACCAGGACAACGCGACCCCGGCCGAGAACTCACTCGCCGCCAATGGCTTGCTCCGCCTGGCGGCGCTCACGGGCGTCGGCCGCTACGAGGTGCCCGCCGAAGGGGTGCTGCGCCGGCTCGGGCCCGTGATCGCCGAGCACGCGACCGCGTTCGCGTACCTGCTCGGTGCGCTGGAGCGGCTCGTGACGCCGCCGCTCGAGATCGCGGTCGTGGGCCCTGATGCCGACGGCACCGACGCGTTGCGACGCGAGGTGTACGGACGGCTGCTGCCGGCATCCGTCACGGTCAAGAGCGCGCCCGATAGCGGCAGTGACCTGACTCCCCTGCTCGCCGACCGCGCGCTCGTCGACGGCAAGCCCACCGCGTACGTCTGCGAGCACTTCGCGTGCCGGCAGCCGGTGACGACGCCCGAGGACCTGCGCGAGGAGATCGACGCCGCGCTGGCCGCGCGCCGGGGCGGCTGAGGGCTACTTGCGCGACTTGGGCGGCGAGAGGCCGTCCACCAGGGCTTCGGCCGTCGCCCATCCGAAGGCGATGACCGCCTCGCCCTTGTGGGGTCGCACGGTGCCGACGACCTCGGCGGCGGCCTTGCCACCGGCCTTGACCGCGCCGGCGTGCAGCACCGCCTCGGAGGCGCCGTTCGCCTTGAGCCGGAACTTGCGGTCGTCGTAGCGACCGTCGCAGCCGAAGCGGCGCGCCAGCCGCCGGCCCCACGCCCGCTCCTCGCCCGTCGGCGAGTACTTCGGCCGCGGGCACACGTCGGAGAGCTGGTTCAGCAGCGCGTACGCCGACGGATGGGCGAATCGCCCGGCGACGAGGACGTCCTCGTCGGGGAACGAGATGGCCGCCCTCCGGTACAGCTCGCCCACGGTCTGGTCGAGGGCGACCCGGGCCTGGCGCCCGCGACGGACGGCGCCGAGACCCCAGAGGATGCACGGGGTGCCCCCGATGCGCTCGAGCGAGCCGAAGAGGAACCCGTGGAGCTCGTCGTCGGCGGTGGTCCGCGTCACCAGCGGGAAGCGCTCGACGTGGTCGTCGAGGGCGTCGTCCTTGACGGGCAATTCCACCGAAGCGAGGAGCTGGCCGAACTCGTCGAGCTCGGCCGGCTTCAGCGAGAGGGAATCTCGTGACTCAACCCGCATGGCCGGAACATTGTGGCCTACCGCTACGCCGTCTCACCAGTCGAGTTGACCGTCTGGTCAAGCGTCCCGCCGGCCGGGTCAGCCCGCGGGCGTGGCGCGGCTCATGTCCCAGAACGCCCTCATCGAGGCGATCTTTCCGTCGTCGTCGACCTGGAAGATGTCGACGGCGTCGATGACGATGCCGGCGTCGGCGGCGCCGGCATGGATCCGGAACACCATGGCCGCCTCGCCGCCGCACACGACGACGTCCTTCACGTCGAAGGTCATGTGCTCGGTCAGCTGGTGGACCGTGTCCCAGAACGCGCCCCGCGCCTCGCGTCCCGCGTGCGGCGGCGTGCCGACCGGGTCCTCGATCACGCCGTCATCGGCGAAGGCGTCGAGGAACGCGCCCCGGTCGTTCGCCATGTAGGCCGCGACGTAGGCGTCGACCGCCGCCTGCACCTGCTCCGGACTCGGCATCGCGTCTCCTCTTCTCTCGATGCGCGCGCTCGGACCCTAATGGTCGCCCTGCGCACGCATCGATCCCCGTTGACCGCGGACAAGGCTCGTGAAACCATTCACAATATGCGGGTCCTCGTCTGCGGGGGCGGGTTCGTCGGCACCTACGCGGCGTTGCGGCTCGAACGCCGGCTGCGACACCCCGACGACGAGATCGTGCTCGTCAACGCGGAGAACTACCTCCAGTACCAGCCGTTCCTCCCCGAGGCGGCGTCGGGCACGATCGAGCCTCGTCACGTCCTCGTCGCCCTGCGGCGGGTCCTCCGCCGCACCCGGTTGATCGTCGGCGAGGTCGAGGAGATCGACCACGCCGTGCACCGGGCGCGGGTTCACCTCCTCGAGGGGTCGTCCATCGACCTCGACTACGACGTTCTCGTGCTCGCGCCGGGGTCGATCAGCCGCGTGCTGCCGGTGCCGGGCCTGGCCGAGCAGGCGGTGGGATTCAAGACGATCGACGAGGCGATCCATCTCCGCAACGACGTGCTCGCGCGCCTCGAGGCGGCCGCGGAGACCTCCGACGCCGACCGGCGGCGCGCGCTCCTGACCTTCGTCGTGGTCGGCGGCGGGTACGCCGGCGTCGAGGCGCTCGCGGAGCTCGAGGACCTCAGCCGCGCCGCCTTGAAGCGCTACCCGGAGCTGCGGGGCGAGCACGCCCGCTGGGTGCTGATCGAGGCGACCGACCGTCTCCTCCCCGAGATCGACCCGGG
>DATFXK010000364.1:0-3286 GCA_035316005.1 Acidimicrobiia bacterium
GATTCCGGCTGATCGGGCGGATCGGACTGCAGAGCGTCGTCGGCGGCGGCGAGGACGGCCTCGAGCTCGCGACGCCACTCGTCGGGGCTCTCCACGGCGCTTACCTTTCGTACCGGTCTGCCCCGGTCTGCCCCCGGAGGAGCAGCCTAGATCGGCCGCCCTACCGGCGGCCGTAGGATCGATCTGGTGACGACCACCGAGCCCGTCCGCCTCACGCGCTTCTCGCACGGGGCGGGCTGCGCCTGCAAGCTGTCGCCGGACGATCTCCGGACCGTCCTCGGGCTGGTGCACCGGACGGACGCACCCGCGGACCCGGATCTCCTCGTCGGGTTCGACACCGCCGACGACGCCGCCGTCTACCGGCTGCGCGACGACCTCGCCGTCGTCGTCACGACGGACTTCTTCACGCCGATCGTCGACGACCCCTACGACTGGGGCCGGATCGCAGCCACGAACGCGCTCTCGGACGTGTACGCGATGGGTGGCGCGCCGCTGCTGGCGTTGAACCTGGTGGCCTGGCCGCGGGAGGGCCTGCCGTTCGGGCTGCTCGCCCGGGTCCTCGACGGCGGCGCCGACGTCGTCCGCGCCGCCGGGGCGCTCGTCGGCGGCGGGCACTCCATCGACGACGCCGAGCCGAAATATGGGCTGGCGGTGGTCGGAACCGTCGATCCGGCGCGCGTCCTCACGAACGCGGGCGCGCACGACGGCGACATCCTCGTGCTCACCAAGCCCATCGGCCTCGGAGTGATCTCGACCGCGGTCAAGCGCGACACGGCGACGCCCGACTTGGTCGCCGAGGCGGTGCGGGTCATGACGACGCTGAACGCCGGCGCCCGCGACGCCGTGCTCGAGATCGGCGGCGCCGTGCACGCTGCCACCGACGTCACCGGCTTCGGCCTCCTCGGGCACCTGCGGGAGCTGCTCTCCGCCTCGGGCCTCGCGGGTGAGGTCGACGCCGCCGCCGTCCCCGTTATCGACGGCGTGCGCGAGCTCGTCGCCGGCGGCATGGTGGCGGGCGGCACGCAGCGCAACCACGCCTTCGTGAGCGACACGACCGACTGGGGCTCGCTCCCCGACGCCGACCAGCTGCTCCTCGCCGACGCGCAGACCTCGGGCGGTCTGCTGATCGCGGTCGCCGCCGATCGCGCGGGCGACCTCGTCGAGGCGCTGGCACGCCATGACGCCCTGACGGCGGCCGTGATCGGGCGGTGCGTGGCCGGAAGAGCAGGAACGATAGCGATTACGTAGCGCGCCGCCGACCGCTTGTCGCGACCCCGGGCCGGGCGCATACTCGGAACGAGGGCACGTCCGCTCGGACGAAGGAGGTCAGCATGCCGACCTACGTCACCCTCATCCACTACACGGAACAGGGCGTCAAGACCTTCAAGGACCTGAAGAGCAGGCTCGAGGAGACGAGAAGGGCCGGGGAACCGGTCGGGGCGAAGCTGAACGCGTTCTACTTGACCATGGGTCAGTACGACGCAGTGGTCGTCAGCGAGGCGCCGGACGATGCGACGGTTGCCAAGCTCGCCCTCGCCGCCGCCGGGCGAGGGAACGTCCGCACCGAAACGCTCCGCGCGTTCACCGAAGACGAAGCGCTCCGCATCTCAGAAGAGCTGTAGCCGCTAGGGGATCACCAGCATCCCGAGCTCGGCCTCGATCTGCGGGCGCGGCTTGGCACCGAGCGACTGGCGCTCGAGACGGCCGTTCCGGAACAGGCCGATGAGCGGGATGCTCTGGATCTGGAACTGCTGCGCGATCGCGGGCTCGTCGTCGATGTTGATCTTCACGACCTTGTAGGCGCCCTCCCGCATCACCGCGATCTGCTCGACGATCGGCGACACCTGCCGGCACGGCCCGCACCACGGCGCCCAGAAGTCGACGATCACGGGCAGCTCGCTGCGCAGCACCTCTTGCTCGAAGTCGGCGGTGGTGACCGCCTTCACCGGACCCTCGGGCGGCCGCTCGGGGATCGGCTCGGACGGGCGCTCGCCGGCGACGACGTCGTCGAGCCACCCGTGTGCCCGCTGCACGCTCTCGAGCGCGACCTGGTGCTCCATCGGGTACTCCGTGTAGACGAGGGGCACGCCGTGCTCCTCGAGCTCGCGAGCCAGGTCGCGCGAGCGCGCCACCGGTACGAGCGGGTCGTTCGTGCCGTGCTGGAGCAGGACCGGGATCTTTGCGCCGGCGTCCCAGTCGGGGTGGAGCTCGTCGAGGAACGCTTCGGGGAGCGCGGGGCTCAGCGCGAGCACACCGAGCGGGTGCGGACGATGGCTCGTGCGCAGCGCCAGCGCCAGCGTCAGCCCGGCGCCCTGCGAGAACCCGCCCACGATCGCCTCCGAGCGCGGCAGGTCGTGCTCGGCGGCGGCCTCGTCGAGGAGGTCGTCGAGCTGGTCGAGCGCGGCGGCGAAAGCGGCGTCGCGCTCGGCGGGAGGGAGGCCGAAGTCGTACCAGGCGAACCCGGGCATCCCCGGCAGTCCGACCGTGCCCCGAGGGAGCACGGTGACGAAGCGCCCCTCAGGGTCGAGGTACGGGAGCAGCCCACCGAGGTCGCGCTCGTCTGCGCCGAAGCCGTGGACGAGGAGCAACAGGCGGTCGGCGGTGCTGCCGCGAACGACGTTCGTGATCAACGGCACGGGCTCCTCCGGTGTCGGGCGCTCCTCGGCCCAACACCCTAGGGGGCGGCGGTAATCCGGAGGCGGGCACGGGGCCGCTCTGTCAGCCTGACCGGATGCAGCTGACCGTGCCCCGCCTCGATGACGGCGTGGTCGCGCTCCGTCCGCCTTCGGCCGCCGACGTCGACGCCATCACCGAGGCGTGCCAGGACCCGGAGATCCCGCGCTGGACCCGGGTCCCATCGCCGTACACGCGTGCTCACGCGGTGGACTTCGTCGAGCGTTCGGTGCGGACGTGGAACGAGGGCAGCGACGCGCCCTTCGTCATCATCGACGCCGAGTCGGGCGCGCTGCTGGGCGCGATCGGCGTCCACCGCTTCGGCGGCGAGGACGACGGCCCCGAGGTCGGCTACTGGCTCGAGCGTGGCGCGCGTGGCCGGGGCGTCGCGACGCGAGCGCTGCGGCTGGTGAGCGACTGGGCGTGCGGCGACCTCGGTGTGCGCCTGCTGCTCCAAGCCGACGTGCGCAACACGGCCTCGCGACGCGTGGCGGAGAAGGCGCGGTTCCGTTACGTCGGCAAGACGAAGGCGCCGGAGGGCTGCGGCGAGTGCGACACGATGGCGGTGTACGAGCTCACCCAGTGAACGTCGGCGCGGCGGCGACCGGCGGGG
>DATFXK010000365.1:0-3558 GCA_035316005.1 Acidimicrobiia bacterium
GCCGCCCGCTCGCCGAGGTACCGCCCGTACCGGGCGCCGTAGTAGCCGGGCTCGCCGACGGTCGCCGCCGGCTCGACGAACTGCGTGAAGTGCGCGCCGCAGACGACGCGGTTCGGCGCCGTGACCGGCCCGACTCGCAACGGCGAGAACAGCAGCGGCCAGGCCGGCGAGCTCACCGCGCACTCACGGGAACTCGAGCGAGCACTCCTGGTCGAGCCTCAGCACCTCGGTGAGCCGCCCGAACGCCAGGAAGTCCGCGATGCAGATCGTGAGGTCGAGGATGTCGGCGTCGTCGAAGTGTTCGTGCAAGCGCTCGAAGAACGCGTCGTCGATCTCGAGGTGGTCGAGCGCGAACCGCTCGGCGTACTCGATGGCGACCCGCTCCGCGTCGGAGTACTCGTCGTAGTAACGGTGCTCGGCGACGTGCGCATACATGTCCTCGGTGACGCCCTGTTCCGCCAACTGCGGAATCCGCCAGCCCAGTCAAATGGGGCACTGATTGATCTGGGCGATCCGCATGCGCACCGACTCGCGCACGCGGCCCGGCAGCTTGCTCTCGTCGTACACCGCGCCGGAGAGCTCGGCGACGGCGTTGCCGAGCTCGGGCCGGAGCGACCAGACGCGCGCAATCTCCGGTCCGTCGCCGTCTGGAACCCTGATTCGCGCCATGGCCGCCCCCTTCGGCTGGTTGCCGCACGCGATCAGAACGTGTTCTACTTTGCCCCGGGATGGAGTTCAACCTCGCCGACCTCTACGAGATCGTGGCCGACGCCGTGCCCGACCGGCCGGCGCTCGTGGCCGGCGACCGGCGCCTCACCTACGTCGAGCTCGACGAGCGAGCCAACCGGTTCGCCCACCACCTCCTCGACCACGGCGTCGACCCCGGCGACAAGGTGGCCATCTACTCGTGGGACCGCGCCGAGTGGGTCGAGGCGATGCTCGGCACGTACAAGGCCCGCGCCGTCCCCGTGAACGTGAACTACCGCTACGTCGCCGACGAGGCGCGCTACATCCTCCACAACTCCGACACCGTCGCCGTCGTGTTCGAGCGCGCGTTCGCGCCCCTGCTCGAGACGATCCGGGCCGACCTGCCGGACCTGCGCCACTTCATCGTGCTCGAGGACGGCACGGACGAGCCCACCGACGCCGTCCCGTACGAGGACGCGCTCGCCGGCGCTTCGCCGGCGCGTCACTTCGCGCCCCGCTCGCCCGACGACCTCTACCTCCTCTACACCGGCGGGACGACGGGCGTCCCCAAGGGAGTGATGTGGCGCGGCGAGGACATCTTCTTCGCCGCCCTCGGCGGCGGCGGATTCGGGCAGCCGCCCATCACCACCCCGGAGGAGCTCGCCGGCCGCATCCCGGACGAGGACGCCCGAGCAATCCCGATGGTGAACGCGCCGCTCATGCACGGCGGCGGCCAGTGGATGTTGTTCATCAACCTGTACGGCGGAGGCACGGTCGTCCTGAACTGCGACCGCCACTTCGATCCCGACCATATCTGGCGCACCGTCGAGCGGGAGCACTGCAACTCCGTCATGGTCGTGGGCGACGCGATGGGGCGACCGCTGGCCGAGGCGCTCACCGCGCCGGGCGCGTCCTACGACACGTCGTCGGTCGTCGTCGTCGGCTCCGGCGGCGCGATCCTCTCGCCGGCGGTGAAGGAGCAGCTGCGCGCCGGGCTCCCGAACGCCATGGTCATGCACAGCTTCGGCGCGTCGGAGACGGGCGCGACCGGCACCGTGTACGACACGCAGGGTCCCGCCGCCGGCCCCCGCTTCACGATGGGCGAGTTCATGACCGTGCTCGACGACGATCTCCGCCCCGTCGCGCCCGAGAGCGGCACCGTCGGCCTCCTCGCCCGCCGCGGGCACATCCCGCTCGGCTACTACAAGGACGACGAGAAGACGGCGGCCACGTTCGTGACCGCCGCCGACGGGACGCGGTGGGTCGTGCCGGGCGACTTCGCCGTCGTCGAAACCGACGGCACGATCACGCTGCTCGGCCGGGGCTCGGTGTGCATCAACTCCGGCGGCGAGAAGGTGTACCCCGAAGAGGTCGAGGCGGCGCTCAAGTCGCACCCCGACGTGTTCGACGCCGTCGTCGTCGGGGTGCCCGACGACCGGTACGTCGAACGCGTGGCCGCCATCGTGCAACCCCGGCCGGGCGCGGAGCCGTCGCTCGAGGAGCTCCAGGCGCACTCCCGCGACAAGCTCGCCGGCTACAAGCTGCCGCGCCTGGTCGTCCTCGCCGACGTGATCCCGCGCACGCCGGTCGGCAAGCCCGACTACCGCGCCGCCCGGACGGCGGCGAGCAAACACGCAGCCGAAGAAGTGAGGAGCGCGTCGTAATGGCCGAGCTCGGATTCTGGAGCATCGCCGCGGAGGAGCCCGAGAAGCTGGCGCTCGTCGACCCCGACGAGCGTGAGGTGCGGGCGGGCGAGCTGCTCGCGTCGTGCAACCAGGTCGTGCACGGGTTGCGCGCCCTCGGGCTCGAGCCCGGGGACGCGGTGGCGATGGTGCTGCCGAACAGCGTCGAGGTGTTCGAGCTGTACCTCGCCGCGCTCCAGGCCGGCTTCTATCTCGTACCGATCAACTTCCACCTCGTCGGCCCCGAGATCGCGTACATCGTCCAGGACTCGGAGGCGAAAGTGCTCGTCGGCCACGAGCGCTTCGCCGACGAGTGCGCCGCCGCGGTCGAGGAGATCGGGTTCCCGAAGGAGCAGCGCTTCGCTGTCGGCGACATCCCAGGCTTTCGTTCGTTCGACGAGCTCAAGGCCAGCCAGCCCACGACCCTGCCCGAGAACCGCACGACCGGCGCGGTCATGAACTACACGTCGGGCACGACCGGCAAGCCCAAGGGCGTGCGCCGGCCGCTGCCGGGCGTAGAGCCCGAGGCCGGCGCCGTCGGCTTCTCCGGGATGCTGTTCCTCTTCGGTCTGCAGCCGCACGACGCCAACGTGCACATCTGCGGCTCGCCCCTGTACCACACGGCGGTGCTCGTGTTCGCGGGCGGTGCGCTCCACGCCGGCCACACCGTCGTGATCATGGACAAGTGGACGGCCGAGCGCATGCTGCAGCTCATCGAGAAGTACGGCGTCACGAACAGCCACATGGTCCCGACGCAGTTCCACCGCCTCCTCGCGCTGCCCGACGACGTGAAGGCGAACTACGACGTGTCGTCGCTGCGCCACATGGTGCATGCGGCGGCGCCGTGCCCGCCGGAGATCAAGCGTCAGATGATCGAGTGGTGGGGCCCGGTGATCGACGAGTACTACGCCGCGAGCGAGGGCGGCGGGACCATCGTGTTCGCCGAGGAATGGCTGAAGAAGCCGGGAACGGTCGGGCAGCCGTGGCCGATCTCGGAGGTCGTCGTCCTGGACGACGACGGCAACGAGGTCCCACAGGGCGAGATCGGCACGGTGTACATGTCGATGCAGACGGGCAACTTCGAGTACTACAAGGACAAGGAGAAGACGGAGAAGAATCGGCGGGGCAAGTACTTCACCGTCGGCGATGTCGGCCTTCTCGACGAGGACGGCTGGCTGTTCCTCCGGGA
>DATFXK010000366.1:0-9738 GCA_035316005.1 Acidimicrobiia bacterium
CGTGATCGCAGTGGCGTCGAACGCCGCCAACATCCTGATCGAGATCGTCTTCGTGTACGGGCTCGACCTCGGGATCGCGGGATCGGCGTGGGGCACCGTCATCGCGCAGTACGGCGCCGCCCTCGCGTACATCGCCATCACCGCCCGCACGGTGCGACTCGAGCACGCGTCGGCGCGGCCGCAGGCCTCCGGGATCCGCGCCGCGGCCAGCGTCGGCGGTCGGCTCGTGATCCGCACCGGCTCACTGCTGGCCGCCTTCCTCGCCGCCACCGCCATCGCTTCGCGGATCGGCGACGACGACGTCGCCGCCCATCAGATCGCGTTCCAGATGTTCCTGTTCCTGGGGCTGTCGCTCGACGCGCTCGCAATCGCGGGCCAGGCGATGGTCGGTCGCTTCCTCGGGGCCGAGGACGCGCACGAGGCACGCGCGGCGGCGCGGCGCATGATCGAATGGGGGGTTGCCGTCGGCGTCGTGTTCGGGGTCCTGCTCCTGATCCTGCGGCCCGTCATCGTGCCGTTGTTCACGCCTGACGCCGCCGTGCAGGCCCTCGCCCTCCAGGTGCTCGTGATCGTCGCGCTGATGCAGCCGCTCAACGCCGTCGTCTTCGTGCTCGACGGCATCCTGATCGGCGCCGGCGACGTGACGTATCTGGCGTGGGCGATGGCGGTAGCGACGCTCGGCGTGTTCGCGCCCGCCGCGGCCGCCGTACTCGTGCTCGACGGCGGCCTGCTGTGGCTGTGGGGCGCGCTGGTGCTCTGGATGGGCGCCCGGTGCGTCGGGATGGCCGTCCGCTACGCGGGCTCCGGCTGGCAAGTGACCGGAGCCGTTCGGACCGTCTGATATCGGCGGTTTGCACGGTGCGCCGCGACGCGGTTTCCTCTCCGGGATGTCCGATCAGTGGGACCAGCAGGCGCCGACGGTCAATCTGCGGGAGCCCGACGACCTCGACGTCGAGGCGCCGCCGCAGAGCACCGACCTGGTCCCGGTGCCGCAACCCGAGCCCGACGACGCCGAGCTCCGACGCGGGGACGTCGACGCCTGGGGCCGGAGCGAGCGCATGCGCGAGGTCGCGCGCACGGTCTACGACCCGCTCTACTCGCGCTGGTTCCGTGTCGAGTGGGAGGGCCTCGAGCACGTCCCGCGCCAGGGCGGCGCGCTGATCGTCGCCAACCACGCGGCCGCGATCCCCTCGGACGCGCCGGTGATCATGCACGGCATCGAGAAGGAGCTCCACCGGCCCGTGTACGGGCTGGCCGAGAACTTGCTGCGGGCCATCCCCATGCTCGGGACGCTCTGGTCGCGCTTCGGCGGCGTCCCTGCCCATCCCGACAACGCGTTCCGCTTGCTGCACGACGACCAGCAGCTCGTGCTCGTGTTCCCCGAGGGAACGAAGGGCACGGGCAAGCTGTACCGCGATCGGTACAAGCTGAACCGGTTCGGGCGGGGCGGGTTCGTCGAGATCGCGATGCGCGCCGGCGTCCCCGTCGTCCCGATCGCGGTGGTGGGCGCGGAGGAGTCGATGCCGATCGTCTGGAAGAGCCCGCGGCTGGCGAAGATGCTCAACATCCCGTACTTCCCGGTCACGCCGCAGATGCTCATGCTCGGCCCGCTCGGGTTGCTCGCCTACTTCCCGGCGAAGTTCAAGCTGCGCGTCCTGCCTCCGGCGCACTTCGACGTGCCGCCGGGCCAGGAGCGGTACAGCCGCAGCCGGGTCATGGACGAGTCCGACCACATCCGTGAGCGCATCCAGCACGCGCTCTACGACATGCTGCGCTCCCGCCGCAGCGTCTGGACCGGCTGACACCGTGCGGGTGCTCGTCACCGGGCTGGGGACGTTCTGGGGCAGCCGGCTGGCCCAGGAGCTCGAGGCGCGTCGCGACGTGGAGGTCGTCGTCGGCGTCGACGCGTCCGAACCGGTCCTCCCGCTGGAGCGCACCGAGTTCGTGCGGACCGACTCGTCGCACTCGATCCTCCAGCGCATCGTCGAGGCGACGCAGGTCGACACGATCCTGCACACGCACCTCGTCGTCGACTCGACCCAGCTCAGCGGGCGGGCCATGCACGAGATCAACGTGATCGGCACCATGAACCTGCTGGCGGCGGCGGGGGCGGCCGACAGCCCGGTGCGCAAGGTCGTGGTGAAGAGCTCCACGCTCGTCTACGGGTCGAACTACGCCGACCCGTACTTCTTCCGCGAGGAGACGCCCCGGACGCGAGGGCCCCAAACGAGCATCGAGCGGTCGCTCCTCGAGTCCGAGTCGTTCGTGCGCGACTTCGCCGAGGACAACCCTCACGTGCTCGTCACCGTGCTGCGGTTCTCCAACGTGCTCGGCGATCACATGGCGACGCCGTTCGCGAACGCGCTGCGCATGCCCGCCGCCCCGGAGCTGCTCGGGTTCGACCCGCGCCTGCAGTTCACGCACGAGGACGACGTCGTCAACGCCCTCATGTACTCGACGACGCATGACGTCCCGGGCATCTACAACGTCGCCGGCAACGGCATGGTCACCTGGAGCGAGGTCTGCCGCATCGTCGGCCGGGCCCGGGTTCCGCTCCCGCCCGTCCTCGCCAACCTCGCCGTCGAACCGTTGCGGGCGCTGCGCCTGATCGACATGCCGCCCGAGATGCTCAGCCTGCTGCGGTACGGGCGCGGCGTCGACAACTCCCGTTTCAAGCGGACCGGGTTCCGCTACAAGTACACGACCGCGGGCGCGGTCGACGCCTTCGCTCGGAGCGTCCGACTCGAGCGCGCCATCGGCTCGTCCGAGCCCGAGTACACGTACCAGCGCGACGTGGAGACGTTCTTCCGGCATTCGCCGGCGGTCGTGCGAGATCGCGGGTAGCGACCGTGCCGCTCCACGTCGAGCGGCGCGAGCGCGTCGCCGTGCTCACCCTCGACGATCCCGAACGGCGGAACGCGCTCACGGCGCAGCTCGTCGGCGAGATCGTCGCCACCGTCGACCGCCTCGAGGATGACGACGGTGTCGGCGCGGTCGTCGTCACGGGCGCGCCCCCGGCGTTCTGCTCGGGTGCCGACGTGGGGGCGCTCGGTGCCATGAGCGGCGGGAACGAGGACCGCGGCGCGCTGCCGTCGATCTACGACGGCTTCCTCCGCGTCCACCGCTGCACGCTTCCCACAGTCGCCGCCGTGAACGGTCCGGCCGTCGGCGCGGGCCTGAACCTCGCACTGGCATGCGACGTCCGGGTCGCGAGCCGGTCGGCGCGCTTCGACTGTCGCTTCGCCCGCATCGGTCTGCATCCCGGCGGCGGCCACACGCGGTTGCTCACCGACGCCGTCGGACCCCAGGCGGCCGCGGCCATGGTGCTCGCGGGCGAGTCACCCGAGGGCGCCCGAGCGGCGGAGATCGGCCTGGCGTGGGCGTGCGTCGACGACGCCGACCTGCTGGACGAGGCGACGCGCCTCGCAGCGCGGGCCGCCGACCTCCCCCGCGAGCTCGCCCGCCGGGTCAAGGCGTCGCTGCGCGAGACCCCGCGGCTGGCGTCGCTCGACGATGCCGTCGCCCTCGAGCTCGACCGTCAGCGCTGGAGCCTCGAGCAGGGGTTCTTCGCCGAGCAACGGGCCAAGGCGGAAGCACGGCGCCGACCGTCGTGAGCGGGTCGGCGCGGGAGGCGGGGGCGCCGGTGGCGACGGGCACGCTTCATGAGCGAGAGATCTACCCGCGCGCCTCAGCGCTCATTCAGGACTCGTTCGAGCTCGTGTCACGCTGGGGAGGCTTGAACAACGAGACGAGGCGGGCGATGAGGGTCACGAGGAAGATCTGGCCGAACGCGGCCTCGAGCACGGACAGGGCGCGTCCGAGGTCACCGCGTGACACGAAGTCGCCGAAGCCGACCGTCGTGAGACACTGGTAGCTGAAATAGAAGTAGTCGAACTGGTCGACGGGACCGTGTTTGGCGAAGAACGGCGGGTCGACCCGGCCGATCAGCGCGTACACGAACCCGAACACCATGCCGATGAGCATGTACGCGCAGATCGCGCCGAGAATCGTGGTGATCTGCACCTCCGGGTGCCGCAGGATCCGGTTGATGATGACCACCGGTGTGATCAGCAGCAGCACCCCGTAGATGAGGTAGATCGACCCTGCGAAGACCTCGCTGTCGAACAGGGACTCGACGACGACGATCAGGTACGAGACGGCCAGCGCGACGACCGCCGCCCGCACGAGCTCGAACCGGGCACGCGACGCATACAGGGCGAGGAGCAGCATGGCGCCGACGGCGGGTGCGACGACGAGGCGGGTCCACCGGCCGGGTTCGACCTGCGAGAGCAGCACGAACGTCACGACGATGATCGCGAGCAGGAGGCCGTAGGCGTCCTCGGTGGAGAAGCTGCGGGGGCGACCGGACAACGCTCTTGTCAGGTGAGGAACCGCCTCGTGATCTCGTCGCGGCGCACGTCCCACTCCTCGGACGTGATCGCATAGCGGACGTGGTCCTCCCACATACCCCGGATCTGGAGGAACCGCTCCGCCACCCCCTCCTCACGGAGCCCGAGCTTGTGTGCCACGCGGCGACTCGCGCCGTTGCGCGGCACGATGGCGGCTTCGATCCGGTGCAGGTGCAAATCGTCGAATCCGTAACGCAGGATCACGGCAACACCTTCCGGGACGAGGCTCTGCCCTGCGTGCAGTGCGTCGATCCAATAGCCCACGAACGCCGACTGGAACGGTCCCCGCTGCACGCTGCCGAGGCTCACTTCGCCGATGAGCGCGCCGTCGTGCAGGAACAACCCGAATCCGTACGCGGTGTCGAAGTGCCGTTGGCGCTCCCACGCGCCGCAACGGGCGCGGAACGCCTCGGGGTCGGTGACGGGGTCGGGACTCCCCGGATCGGCCAGCGGCTCCCACGGCTCGAGCCAGTCGCGACTGCGCGTGCGCACGTCCCGCCAGGCGTCGAAGTCTCCGCTCCGTAGCGGCCGCAGCTCGACGCGCGGGCCGCTGAGGACCGTCGACTTGACGTGCCGGACGCTGGTCATGTCGTCGCCGTCATCATCGCCATGACGCCGTGAACGGTAGCGTGAACCGCGGCGGCGGCGGCTTGCCGACCGCCGCCCCAAAGCCGGCGCTTGCGACGGCGACTGGAGGACAAATGCCCGAGGCCCCGGCGAGCGCCGACGACCGCCTCGTGTGGATCGATCTCGAGATGACGGGCCTCGACGTGGAGCGGCACCGCATCGTCGAGCTCGCGGTGCTCGTCACCGACGCCCGTCTCGAGGTGCTCGCCGACGGGCTCGACTTGGTCGTCCACCAGCCCCCCGAGGTGCTCGCCGAGATGGACGACTTCGTGCGCAAGATGCACACCAAGTCGGGACTGCTCGGCGAGATCGAACGGTCGTCGCTCACGCTCGAGGACGCCGGGAAGCAGGCCGTCGAGTACATCATGCAGTTCGTGCCCGAGCCCGGCACCGCGCCCATGTGCGGCAACTCGATCGGGGTCGACCGTCGCTTCCTCGACCGGTACCTGCCCGAGCTCGACCGCTACCTCTTCTACCGCAGCATCGACGTGTCGTCCCTCAAGGAGCTGTGCCGGCGCTGGTACCCCGATACCTACAAGAAGCGTCCGAGCAAGACCGAGGCCCACCGCGCGCTCGACGACATCCGCGAATCCGTGTCCGAGCTCCGCTACTACCGCGACACGATCATGCGGCCGCCCGGCGAAGCCGTGACGGGCGAGGAGAAGCGCGGCTAGGCGACTGCTACTTGCGGTAGGCGGCGGCCTGCTGGCGGGCGAGGTCGACGAGGTTGCCGAGCGCGAGGTTGATGTCGCCGAGGTGGAGGCCCCAGTTGGGCGGGAGCGAGCCGCGTGGCTGGTAGCGAGGCGCGTCCGGCTTGCCGACGTCGTTCACCTGGAGCCAGGTGAAGCCGTTGCCCTGCTGGCACTGCGCGCTGTACAGCTTCGGGTACTCGACCCAGGGCGTCGGAGCCGTGGGCGGAGTGCCGGCGGCGCCGCCGATCGGCCCGGGGAACGGCTTCGTGCGGAGGTACGGCTCGAGCGAGCCGGTCCCTTTGAACGACGTCGGGTTCACGCACAGCACCTGCAGGTTCGTGCCGTCCGGCCCGGCACCGACGCGCGTCTTCCCGAACAGGCCGTCGGGCGGAGGCTGCTGCGCGTACATCGAGTACGCCACGACGCAATGCGTGTCCTTGGCGGACTGGCACGCTGGGATGCTCTGGAAGTCGCCGCCCACGTACTTGCCCTCGGGCACGGTGACGTTCCCACCGAGGAGCAACGCGGACACCATCTGACGGCGCAGCTTCGGGTTCGGGTCGACCTCCGTCTTGAGGAGCTGGATCAGCATCCCGCTGCCCTGCGAGTGGCCGATGAACACAACGCCCCGGCCCTTGTTGTACTTGGCGACGTACTCCTTCCATCCCGCGAGCACGCCCGCGTATGCGGTCGCCCGCGCTTGCGGGCTGCCTCCGCCCCCGATCGCCGACAAGGTGAGCTGCGGATAGACGGGCGCGTACACGCGACACATCTGCGAGAAGCGCGCCGCCTGGTTCTCCGCCACCGCGATCAGCTCGGGGTCGATGTCGAGGTTCGCGTTGGGGCCTGGCTGGGCGCTGACGGTCGGGTACACGTAGAAGCAGTCGACGGGCGGGTCCTTGGCGTCGGAGGCGTGCTGCGTCGTCTTCTTCCCGTCGGGATGGACGACGGTGGTCGTGAGGCTCGATTCGCACGGGTTGTTCGCGATGCCGGGCCGGCACAGCCACACCGTCGGCGACTCCTGTGCCTTCGTCGACGCGGCGGACACGCCTCCGCCGGCGACGACCAAGCTGACGACAATGCCGGCGCAGGCCGCTCGCGCCCGGCGCGTCATGCCAGCAGCTCTCGCAGCGCGCCGAGCAGCGCCGTGACCGACCGGTCTCGCGCCGAGTGGCCCATCAGGCCGATGCGCCACGCCTTGCCTGCGAACTCGCCCAGTCCGCCACCCACTTCGATGCCGTAGGTCTCGAGCAGCGACTTGCGCAGCGCGGCGTCGTCGGCGCCTTCCGGCAGCCACGCGGTGGTGAGCTCCGGGAGCTGATGGCCGCGCTCGGCGGCGAGCCGGAAGCCGAGCGCCGGCAGTTCCGCGTGCAGCCGGGCGCCGACGCGCCGGTGCCGCTCCCAGACGGCGTCGAGGCCCTCGTCGAGCACGGCTCCGAGGCCGGCGTACAGCGAGTAGATCATCACGATGGGCGCCGTGTGGTGGTACCGCCGGGTCGACCCGCCGACGTAGGCGCCGATGAGTCCGAGGTCGAGGTACCACGACTGCGGCGGATGCCGGCGATTGCGCAGCCGCTCCACGGCGCGTTCCCCGAACGTGAGCGGCGCGAGCCCCGGTGGGACGCCCAGGCACTTCTGGGTGCCGGAGTAGCACGCGTCGATCCGCCATCCGTCGACCTCGACCGGGATCCCGGCAAGCGACGTGACCGTGTCGACGACGAGGAGCGTGTCCGTGTCGGCGATCGCGGCGAGCGGCGCGACGTCGTTCTCGACGCCGGTGGACGTCTCCGCGTGCACGACGGCGACGAGCCTGGCGTCCGGGTGCTCGCGCTCGGCGTCGATCAGCCGTTGCGGATCGAGGGCGCGGCCCCACGCCTCCTCGACGCGCACGACCTCGGCGCCGCACCGGCGGGCGACCTCGGCCATCCGGTCGCCGAAGACACCGTTCACACCGACGATGGCGGTGTCACCCGGCTCGAGCAGGTTGACGAAGCACGCCTCCATGCCGGCCGAGCCCGTTCCGCTGATCGGCAGCGTCAGCGCGTTCTTGGTGCGGAAGACGCTCCGCAGACGCTCCATCGTCTCGTCGAGGAGAGCGAGGAACTCGGGATCGAGGTGCCCGAGGACGGGGCGGGTGAGGGCGGCGACGGCCTCGGGGTACGGGTTCGACGGGCCCGGGCCGAGCAGGAGACGTTCGCTCTGTGGCACGCCGGGAACGCTAACGCTCCCGCGGCCCCTTACGCCGCCGAGAGGCCGACGAGCGCGGCCCAGTCGACGAGCAGCGAGCGCACTTCGGCGCGCGCGTCCTCCCCGGCGATGAGCCCGCGGGCCACCTCGGCGGCGGCGCGGGCGACGTGCGTGACTTCCTCGTCGGGGAGGCGAATGCCCTGCGCGGCGGCGATCTGCAACACGGTGTGCGTGACGGCCGACGCGGCTTGCGCCGCGATGCGCGTGCGGTGCGTGCGGCGCAGGACACGGTCGATCGTCAGGGTGACGCGCCACGCCTCGACCTCGTCGGCAGCAGAGTCGGCGTGGTTGCTCGTCAACGTGGCCGCGATGCAGTGGACATCGTCGGCGGTGAGCCGTTCGAGCGCCTGGGTGAACTCGCCGACATCCATCACACGTATCTTCGGCGCGTCCGCACGCGAAGTGACGGATTTCCGGCCGATTTATCGCGTCCCGATGCTCCGGACGAGCCCGTCCAGAATGTCCGCTTCCGAGACGAGCATCTCGTCGAAGTCGAATGTCCGCATCGTCGTCACGAGGATCAGCGTGCCGCCGACGATCACGTCGACCCGCCCGGGGTCGAGGCCGGGGTTGTGCCGCCGCTGCTCGAACGGCTCGGTCGCCAGCGTGCGGAACACCTCCTCGGCATCCGAACGGCTGAGGCGATAGTGGTGGATCCTCGTCGGGTCGTACTCGGCCAGGCCCAGCTCGACGGCCGCGACCGTCGTCACGGTGCCGGCGAGCCCGATCAGCGTCGCCGCCTCGCGCACGGCCGGTACCTCGCGATCGACGTCGGCGAGGTGCGCGCGCACCACCGACACCGCCTCCGACAGCTCCTCGGGCGCGGGCGGATCGGAACCGAGGTACTGCTCGGTGATGCGCACGCTGCCGGTGTCGACGGAGATGACCCCCTCGGGCTCGTGCGTGCCGACGACGAACTCGGTCGAGCCGCCACCGATGTCGACGCTGAGATAGGGCGCCGGCTCGTCGAGCGCTGCGGTCGCGCCGAGGAACGACAGCCGCGCTTCCTCCTTCCCAGGGAGCAGCTCGGGCTCGAAGTGCAGCACGTCGGCGGCGGGACCGAAGAAGTCGTCACGGTTGGTGGCGTCGCGGGCGGCACTCGTCGCCGTGGCCCGGGCGCGCTCGACACCGAGCTCGTCGAGGGCGCCCCGGTACTCGCGCAGGACGTCGAGAGTGCGGGAGATGGCCTCGGGATTGAGGCGGCGTGACTCGTCGACGCCCTGGCCGAGGCGGGTGATGTGCATGCGACGATCCAGCGGCTCGAGGGCGGCGGTCTCGCCGGTGCCGTCGACGTCGGCGACGAGCAGGCGCACGGAGTTCGTGCCGATGTCGATCGCGCCCAGGCGGCTCGTCACGCGTCCCCCGCGGCCGCGCCCGGCAGACGTTCGGCGACCCACCGGCCCACGGGGTCGTCGCCGCCGGCCAGGAAGTAGGCATAGTGCGCGTGCAGGCACTTCACCCCGGCGCGCGTCCCGCCCACCCCTCCGTGGGGCCGGGGGCCACGGTGCCCGACCGGCAGGGCTTCGTCGCGCTCGCCGGCGTACGCCGCGTGGGCGGCGGCGAGCTCGTCGGCGTCGACGGCTGCCTCGGCGACGCGCACGCCTCCCTCGCCTTCCAGACGAGAGACCGCGAGCACGAGGTCGGGATCGACCAGCCAGTAGCGCGTGGGCATCGGCGTCCCGTCGTCGAGCAAGGGCGCGTTGCGGATCACCGCCGGGCGGCCGGCCGGTGTGCGCAGGACCACGTCGAAGTCGGCCCGGGGC
>DATFXK010000367.1:0-8812 GCA_035316005.1 Acidimicrobiia bacterium
GTCCGAGGAGGAGGCACACATGAGCCGCAAGTTCTCGATCCGCCCGGGGGTGACCCTCAAAGGGAGGCAGTTCAAGGGCCTGCGTGGATGGGCAGGGAAGCCGTTCCACCCCGCGCTCACGGACGTCCCGGTGGGTGCCTACGTGCTCGTCGCCGTGTTCGACGTGATCTCCCGGATCGCGGGCAACGACTCGTCGATCGGGCGCGACTTCTTCATCTCCGGCACCCACGTGATCATCGCCGGTGCCATCGTGTCCCTCGCCGCCGCCCTCACCGGCTTTTGGGACTGGTGGAAGTCGACATCCCCGGGGAACCAGGCGCGGCGCACCGCCAACTGGCACATGACTGTGATGCTGACGGTGACGGGCATCGTCATTCTCGACATCATCATCCGGCTCGCGCAGTGGAGTGACAACGAGGCGACGTCGACCATCGTGATGATCCTGTCGATCATCATCGGCGGGCTCACCGCCTTCGGCGCGACGTACGGCGGATCGCTCACGTACGACTACGGCTTCAACGTCGAGACGTCGGGCGACCACCCCGTCTGGCACGAGTCCGAGGTCGACGTCTTCCCCGGCCAGCACTAGCGAGTCGCACGGCTGACCAGGCTGCTGCGCCTGCCCACACGACGGCGAGCGCGGTCAAGGTCGCGGTCGTGTAGTCGAGTGGCTGGACCGAAGAGTTGTCGGGAACCTGGTCGTGGCCGTAGCCGCGCAATGCGGGGAAGACGACGATGAGCAGCACGCCCGTCGTGAGCAGCGCGGCTTGCACCGGCGCCCGGCACCAGCGAGGCAGTGCGGGCGCGACCACGGCGCCGATCAGGCATGCCAACGGGGCGAGGACGAAGTCGTGGGCGACGTCGGCGCCGACGAGCCAGGCGCCGATATCCAGGCTCGTGGCGATGCCCTTGTCGCCGACCATGCCGGCGATGCCAAAGGCCATCAGCGCACCACCGATCGGGAGAGCGACCCAGTAGGCGCGGCCGTACTCCGGTTCGCTCATCGCACGACCACGCGCGTGACCCATTTCGTCTGCTGCACGCCGGGCCGGTTGGGGCCGATGAGCCGGAGCGGGTATCCGTGGTCGATGTCGAGGGGCTCGCCGTTGACGTCGAGCGCGAGCAGCGTGTCGGGATCGTGGGCGTGCCAGCGGTTGAGGTCCGAATGCCGGTATTGGCGACGCCGCTGGAGTGAATGGACCCGCACTTCGGCGTCGGATGCCGCGCCCGCGCGTTCGAGGAGGTCGCGCACGCGGACGCCGCGCCATCGTTGGCTCGTGCTCCATCCCTCGACGCACGCGATCGGTAGTGTGGCCTCGTGCTGCGGAAGCGCCCGGAGCTCGTCCCGCGTGAACTCGAGCGGCCGGCGCACCTTGCCTTCGACGCGCAGGCGATAGTCGCGGCTGCGCGCCGACTCGATCACGCCGGCGGTCGCCGCCGTCCGGTTCACCGGGAACCCCTGGGGGCCGGTGTCGGGCCGGCGGGGCGCGAGGAGCGCGAGCTTCCGGAGTGGCGCGACGGTCTGGCCGACCGTGAACAGGGTGACGGCCCCGGCGGCGCCGAACACGGTGGCGAGGAACGTCCGCCGGTCGAACGCGCTCGTCGAGGCGGGAGCGGCTGCGACGACCGGTGCGGTCCTGTCGAACAACGCCGCCCGGGTGCCGGCCCACTTGGCGCCGAAGTGGACGACGAGGGCGCCGATGGTGATCCAGGCGACCCAGTAGTGCGCTGAGCGGAAGTCGAACGGCCACGGGTACCACAAGTGCGTGTCGGCGAGGCCGCTGAACAGCTCGAACACGCCGCCGGCGACGAGCGGGAAGATCGTCAGGCGCTCGACGAGGTGCGCGACCGAGCGGAAGGGCGGCCATGCGAACAGCTTCGGGAAGACCACCCAGAGCTTGGCGAGCAGGAGGGGGATCGATGCCAAGCCGGTCGCGACGTGGACGCCCTGTGTGACGCGGTACAGGCCGGCGGGTCGCGACGGCCACCGGAACCAGCTCGGCGGGTCCTGGATCAGGTGCGAGAGCACGCCGGTGACGAAGCAGACCGTGAACGTGACGCCCAACACGATCCCGAGCAGCGCGGCGTTGCGCTCGTCGTGCTGCTCGCTGGTGAACACGCGGAGCGTCGTCTGCTCAGGCACGGCGAAGCATCCCGAACCACCGGTCGGCTCCGGCCCAGACGTCTTCGACGATGAGCCCGGCCACGGCGGCCGTTGCGGCGAGCTCGTCGGTGCCGAGGGCCGACCACGGGAACCAGGGGCCGTCGACGCCGTCGATGTCGAGCCGCACGACCTCGACCTGCCGAGACGCTCCCGGCGGCTCGAGCTCGACGAGCACGATCCCGCCCGGCTCGAGCAATGCGGCCACCCGTTCGAGCAGTGCCTCCGGCGCGCCGCCGATGCCGACGTTGCCGTCGAGCAGCAGGGCGCTCGCCCACCGTCCGGCGCCGGGAACGCTCTCGAACACCGACCGGGCGAGCACCGGCGCGCCGCGTCGACGGGCGACGTCGAGGGCGGCCGGGGTGATGTCGATGCCGAGCGCGAGAACCCCGCGTTCGGCCAGCGCGAGCACGTGACGTCCGGGCCCGCAGCCGACGTCGAGGACGGGTGGCATGGCGCGGGCAAGCACCGCCTCGTCCTCCGGCGCGAGCGGCGCCAGCCAGCGGTCGGCGGGCGTGGCGAGCGAGCGGCCGTCGGTGGCGCGCAGACAGGCAGTCACGGCGCTGCCATGGCGCGGTCTCGGAGCGCGAGCGACGCGAGCATCGGGCGCAAGGTGGCCGCGAACCTCCCGGCCGGCGCGGCGTTTGCTACTGCCAGCGCGTCGTCGAAGTGGTCGACGTCGCGCAAGCAGGGGAGGGGCGCGACGCGCAAGCCGAGCGCCCGGAGTCGGGCCTGCTGCGCGGCGCCGGTCCGGCTCGTGCTCATCGGGACGCCCAGGAACACGGCGGGATCGGGCGCTCGTAATCCGATTCCCCACCAACCCCCGTCGACAGACGGTCCGAGCACCGCGTCCACACCGGGTGTCCTGAGGGCGCGAAGGGAAGTCGTTAGACGCGCTGGGGTCAGCTGAGGCGTGTCCATGCCGACGAGCAAACCGCCGGTCCCGACGTCCTCGAAGGCGTGCGCCAGGCGTTCGTCGAGGCCGTCGCCGCGCTGAGGGATCACTTCGAAGCCGGGGGGCAGCCACGGACCGGGCGCGCCGTCGAGGACGAGCATCCGGCGGGTGCCCTGCGTTGCCGCCACGGCCTGCAACGTGTCGACCAACGCGGCCTCGGCGAGAACGGCCGCCTGCTCGGGGTCGCACGGCGGGCACAGGCGCGTCTTGACGCGTCCCGGCACCGGCGCCTTCGCCAGCACGATGAGGGTCATCGCATCACTCGGGCCATGTCGAGCGCGGCCCGGGCCGTGCCGCGCACGGTGCCCGTCACCTTCGACCGGCCGATCCGCGGCGCGTACGAGACCGGCACCTCGACGATCTGCCATCCGGCACTGGCGGCTCGGAGAAGCATCTCGAGGGGCCACCCGAACCGACGGTCGGTCAAACGCAGGTCGAGGAGGGGTTCCCTGCGAGCGGCTCGCATTGGGCCGAGGTCGTGCACGCGCCCACCGACGCGCTTCTCCAACAGACGCGTCAGAGCCCGGTTCGCGATCCGAGCGTGGCGGGGCCACGCGTCGGCATGCGTTGGCTGGCGCGCGCCCAGGACGAGATCAGCCCTCCCGGCCACGACGGGTGCAGCGACCAAGGGCAAGTCGACGGGGTCGAGCGAGCCGTCGCAGTCCATGAAGCACACGACGTCACTCGTCGCCGACCGGAGTCCCGCGAAGCACGCGGCGCCGAAGCCTCGTGACGGCTCGACGACGACGCGAGCGCCGAGGTTCAGCGCGACGGTCGCGGAGCCGTCGGTCGAGCCGTTGTCAACGACGATCGGCTCGTAGCCACGCGGCAATCGCGCGAGCACTCGGGGAATCGCGTCCGCTTCGTCGAGGACCGGGAGCACGACGTCGGGCATCGACAGGCAACGTACCCACGCAACGCGGGAGCGCGAAGCGGAAGCTGCTTACGACTTTCGAAACTTCGGGATCTCACCCGCGAAATCGGCAATAAGCGTCGGTACATTCCGATCGTGGCTGCCGGCGTCGTCGACACCGTGATCGCGGAACGCCCTCAGGAAACAACTGCGACCCGCTTGTCGCGCGCGACCGTCGCCGTTCTCGCCGCATGGGTGACGGTGATCCTCGCCGCGCACGTTCTCCTCGAGCGGCTCCAGGCTGCGGGGGCGAACATCCGGATCAACGCCGCCCCGCTCGTCGGCACGTTCGAACTCCGTGTGAGCGGACGGGTTCTTGTCGCGGTCGTGCTCGGCACAGCGGTCGCGGCGGCCGGCCCGCGCGTTGCCCGGCTCGTCGGCTGGCGCGCCTTGCTCGTGGCGTCGGCCGGGAGCGCCGCGCTGTGGGCGGTCTCGCTCGCGCTGGTCGACGGCGTGCAGGGGCTGACGACCCCACTCGAGGCTCGTACCGAGTACCTCGCCGACGTCGCGAGAGTCGGATCGCCGGTGACGTTCCTCTCGACGTTCGTCGAGCGCATCGCCGCCTATCACGTCCACGTGCAGGGGCACCCGCCCGGCATGGTGTTGCTGCTCTCGGCGATGGATCGCGTCGGCCTCGGCGGCTCCGGGTGGGCGGCGGCGCTGTGCATCGCCGGTGGCGCCGCGGCTGTTCCCGCGGTGCTCGTCGCCGTGCGCGACGTCGCCGGCGAGGAGGTGGCGCGACGGGCGGCGCCGTTCCTCGTGCTCACGCCGGCGGCGATCTGGATCGCGACGAGCGCGGACGCGTTCTTCATGGGGGTGAGCGCGTGGGCGGTCGCGCTGGTCGTGCTCGCCACTGGGCGCCGTGGTCCGAGAGCCGACGGGTACGCGCTCGCCGGGGGGCTGCTCTTCGGTGCGGCCGCGTTCCTGTCCTACGGGCTCGTGCTGCTGGCGATCGTGCCGGCCGTGGTCGCGTGGCGACGCCGGCGACTCCGCCCGATCGCGCTGGCCGCGATCGGCGCCACACCTGTGTTCCTCGCCTTCGTCGCCGCCGGCTTCTGGTGGGTCGCGGGGCTGCTCGCCACCCGCGAGCGCTACTACGCAGGGGTCGGCGGGCGGCGGCCGTACCTCGACTTCCTCGTCGCCGACGCCGCCGGTCTTGCGATCGCGATCGGCCCCACGGCCGCTGTGGCGCTGGTCCGCCTGCGCGACCGGTGGATGTGGCTCTTGGTGGGCGGCACGCTGATGGTCGTGGCAGCCGCGATGATCAGTGGGATGTCCAAGGGCGAGGTCGAGCGCATCTGGCTGCCGTTCATGATCTGGCTCCTCCCGGCGGGCGCGGCGCTGGCGGCGGGCCGGCGACGCGTCACGAGCGGATGGCTCGGACTGCAGGCAGCAACCGCGATCGCGGTCGCGACGGTGGTGAAGACATCGTGGTGACAGACGCCCCGGCGCGCGTACTCGTGGTGGAAGACGACCGCACGGTCGCCGAAGTGGTGACGAGGTACCTGGAGCATGAGGGCTTCGTCGTCGAGTCGGTCGGCGACGGTCAGGACGCGGTCGCCAGCGCCGACGCGCACCTGCCCGACCTCGTCGTGCTCGACATCATGCTCCCGGGCCTCGACGGCCTCGAGGTGTGCCGGCGCCTGCGATCGCGCGCGCCGATCCCCGTCGTGATGCTCACCGCCCGCGGCAGCGAGGAGGATCGGGTGCTCGGCCTCGAGCTGGGGGCCGACGACTACGTCTCCAAGCCGTTCTCTCCGCGCGAACTCACGGCCCGGGTGAAGGCGGTGCTGCGTCGGGCGAAGGCGCCCCTTGACCTCGAGCGCGCCGAAACGATCGAGTACAACGGGCTGCAGCTCGATCTCGGCGCGCGGGAAGCGCGCGTGCACGGCGAGCTCGCGACGCTCACGGCGCGTGAGTTCGAGCTGCTCACCTTCCTCGCCCGCCGCCCGCGGCAGGTCTTCCGCCGTGACGAGCTGCTCGAACAGGTGTGGGGCTATACGTACGGCGACACATCCACCGTGACCGTCCACATCCGCCGTTTGCGCGAGAAGATCGAAGACGATCCCTCGGCGCCCCGACGCATCACGACCGTCTGGGGCATCGGCTACCGGTTCGACCCGTAATGAACGAGACGGTCGAGCTCGCGCTCCTTGCGGCGGGGACAGCGGCTGTCGCCGGCGTCGCCGGGGCGGTGGTGCTGCGAGCCCTCCGGCGGCGGAGCCTCGGCGTTCAGGTGGCGGCAGTGGCGGTCGTTGCCGTCGTCGGCGTCGCGGTGGGCGCATGGGCGGGGGCGCGCGCGATGTTCCTGTCCGATCACGACCTCTGGGCCCTCGGTGTGATCCTGGTCGCGGCGGGTGCGGTGGCTGTCGTGAGCGCGCTGTTGCTCGGCCGGCGTGTAGGCGCCGCGAGTGAGGCGCTCGTCGGCGTCGCTCGGCGTCTCGGCGACGGTGACTCGCGGCCGGCGAGGCCGGGCCCGACGGCACCGCAGGAACTGGCGCGCTTGCATCGCGAGCTCGAAGTCACGTCGCAGCGGCTCGACCAGGCACGCGCGCGCGAGCAGGCTCTCGACAGCTCGCGGCGTGAGCTCGTCGCGTGGGTCTCGCACGACCTGCGCACCCCGCTCGCCGGCATCCGCGCCATCGTCGAGGCGCTCGAGGACGGTCTCGTCGACGACCCCGAGGCCGTCGCGCGCTACTACACGACGCTTCGGCACGAGGCCGACCGCCTGGCCGAGCTCGTGGACGACCTCTTCGAGCTGAGCCGTGCCCAGGCGGGCGTGATCCAGCTCCAGCTCGAACGTGTCTCGCTCGGTGACCTCGTGTCCGACGCGCTGGCGGGGGCGTCGCCGATCGCGGCGGCGAAGGGCGTGCGCCTGGAAGGCCGGCTCGACGGCCCGCCGGCCGAGCTCGAGGTGTCGACTGCGGAGGTGATGCGCGCCCTGCGCAACATCCTCGAGAACGCGATCCGGCACACGCCGAGCGACGGCTCCGTCACGGTCGTGGCCGGTCGCGACGACGGCGGCGCGTACGTGTCGGTCAGCGACACCGGGGGCGGCATCCCCGAGAGCGACCTCGCTCGCGTCTTCGACGTCGCGTTCTGCGGCGACGCCGCGCGAACGCCGGGCGACGCCGGCGCCGGCCTCGGGCTCGCCATCGCCCGTGGCTTCGTCGAGGCGCACCGGGGTGACATCACCGTGCGCAACGAGAACGGCGGCTGCCGGTTCACCGTCCACCTCCCCCTCCCACCCCGGTCCAGATAGATGGACGTTCTCGTCACCGGCGGGGCAGGGTTCATCGGGTCGCACGTCGTCGACGCGCTCGTCGCCGCCGGCTATGGCGTCCGGGTCCTCGACGCGGCGGGCGCACGGCGCAACGGCGTCGACGTTCATCGGGCCGACGTCCGCGATCCGGACGCCGTGGCCGCAGCCGTTGCCGGTATCGACGCCGTGTGCCACCAGGCCGCCATGGTCGGTCTCGGCGTCGACTTCGCCGACGCGCCCGCGTACGTGAGTCACAACGACGCCGGGACGGCGGTGCTGCTGGCCGCGCTCCACGAGCGGGGGTTCCGGGGCCGTTTCGTCCTTGCGAGCAGCATGGTCGTGTACGGCGAGGGTCGGTACCGCTGTGCTGTGCACGGCCTTGTGCGTCCGGGCCCGCGCGATCCGGTGCGGCTGAACGCGGGCGAGTGGGACCCGTGCTGCTCGTCGTGCGGCGGCTCGCTCGTCCCGGAGGGGGTGCCCGAAGAGGCGCCGGCCGATCCCCGCAACGTCTACGCTGCGACGAAGCTGCACCAGGAGCACCTGTGCTTCGCGTTCGGACGTGAGCACGGCGTGCCCGTCACCGCGCTGCGCTACCACAACGTGTACGGCGCGCGAATGCCTCGCGACACGCCGTACGCCGGGGTCGCGGCGATCTTTCGCAGTGCGATCGAGTCCGGCCGCGCCCCGCGCGTCCTCGAGGATGGACAGCAGCGACGCGATTTCGTGCATGTGCGTGACATCGCCCACGCGAACGTCCTCGCGCTGACGGCCGACGCGCCGGCGACCGGGCCGCTCAACATCGCCAGCGGAGCGACGCATACGGTGCTCGACCTCGCGCACGCGCTCACCACGGCGGCCGGAAGCGAAGCTCCCGAACCGGCCGTCGTGGGCGGCTACCGAATCGGCGACGTCCGCCACGTGTTCGCCGATCCGCAACGCGCCCGCACCCAGCTGGGGTTCACCGCGACGGTCCCGTTCGACGAGGGCGTCCACGAGTTCGCGTCGGCGCCGCTCCGAGCCGCCGAGCCTCAGTAGTTGTTGGGCAGGACGCGCTCCAGGTACGTGTAGAACAGGAGCAACACGATGAGGAACGGGATCGCGCCCGCGACCCATGTGGTCCACCGCGGGTAGCGGTGGTAGAGGAGCCACCACCACCCGCCGACCAACGCCGCAAGGAGGCCGGACACGTACACCGGCAGGCGCGACTCGGTTCCGCCGGAGAGCCCCGCGATGACCCGCGCCTCACCGGTGCCCGGGAGCGGCGTCTGCCGTTCGGTCAGCTGCGCCTTCACGATCAGGCGTTCGGTTGCCTGGTACTTCGGGTCGCACGTCGTGAGCGTGAGCGTCGCCGCCTCCTGACCGGTCGCGGGGTCGACGCTGGCGTCGAGCACGTCGGTCTGGGTCGGCTTCACGGCGAACGGATCGTCCGTGATCACGTAGATCCAGGTGCCGGTGAGCGTGCGCACGGTGATCCTGTCGCCCCGCGACAGCTGGTCGAGGTCGCCGAACGGCGCGCCGTAT
>DATFXK010000368.1:0-5565 GCA_035316005.1 Acidimicrobiia bacterium
CTGGCAGCGCGAGCACGCCGACTGGGAGTGGGTCTTCGGCGTCAACTTCTGGGGCGGCCTGCACGGCATCCGGGCGTTCGTCCCGCGCATGCTCGACGGGAGCGACGAGGGCCACATCGTGAACACCTCCTCGCTCGCGGGGTTGCTCACGGTCGCCTATTCGGGGCCGTACGTGACGAGCAAGTTCGCGGTGCTCGCGCTGACCGAATGCCTCGCGCACGACCTGCGCGCGCAAGGAGCGCCGATCGGCGTCTCGGTGCTCGTGCCCGGGCTCGTCGACACGAAGATCGCGTACTCGATGCGCAACCGTCCCGACGAGCCTCCGAGTGAGGCGCAGGCCCCCGATCATCACTTCGTGGAGCAGGCGCTGCGCGATCTCACCGGACAGCGGGGGCTGCCGCCGCAGGAGGTTGCTGCGCTCGTGTTCGACGCCGTGCGCGGCGGGCGCTTCTACGTCACGACCACCGACGTCACCGAGGACATGCTGCGCGAGCGCTTCGACGCCATCGTCGCCGGCGACTTCCCGCCGCCGGCCCAGTTCGACCGATAGGAAACGACATGCGAGCCGAGACACCGCTGGGCACGATCGAGTACGCCGAAGCCGGCGACGGTCCGCCCGTGCTGTTCGTCCACGGGTCGCCCGGCGGCAGCGACCAGGGTGCCTTGATGGGCGGGTTCCTCGCACGCTCGGGGTTCCGCGTCGTGGCGCCGTCCCGGCCCGGGTACCTCGACACGCCGCTCACCGATGCCACCGCCACGCCCGACGAGCAGGCGGACCTCCTCGTCGGGCTGATGGACGCGCTCGGTCACGACTCGTTCGACGTCGCGTGCTGGTCCGGCGGCGGGCCGTCCACCTACCGGCTCGCGGCAAGGCACCCCGACCGGGTCGGCGCGGTCGTCGCGCTCGCCGCGGTGAGCCGGCACTACGAGTTCGAAACCGGGCTCGAGTACCGGCTCTTCACCGGGAAGCTCGGGAAGTGGCTGATGAAGGAGATGGCGCGCCACACGCCCAAGGACCTCATCAAGACGTCGGTCAGCGAGGAGGGCGACCTGACGAAGGAGCAGGTGAAGGAGCTCGCCGCCGAGATCTGGAACGACGAGACCAAGCGCGCCTTCGTGCTCGCCCTGTCGGAGACGATCGTCGGGCGCAAGGTGGGCTTGGAGAACGATCAGTCGCAGTTTCCGCAGCTCGACCTGGCACTCGGACAGATCAAGGCTCCGACGTTACTGGTGCACGGGACCGCCGATACCGACGTCAAACCCGACTACAGCGAGTACGCGCGGCTGGAGATCCCGGACGCCGAGTTCGTGCCGATCCAGGACGGGACGCACTTGGCCTTCTGGACCGACCGGACGACCGACGACGTGCAGGGTCGCATCGCGCAGTTCCTTCGCCGGTAAGGCGGGCCTTCCGCCGGGCGTAGGCTCCGCGGCGACGGCGGCTTTGCCGACCGGCGCCGCAAAGCCGGAGCCTGGAACGGCGACAACGGGGGAAACGCATGGAGATGCGCACGCTCGGCAGCACCGGGGTCCAGGTGAGCGAGTACTGCCTGGGGGCGATGATGTTCGGCCAGTGGGGCAATCGCGATCACGAGGACTGTGTCCGGATCGCGCATCGGGCCTTCGACGCCGGGATCAACTTCGTCGACACGGCCGACGTGTACTCGGCGGGGGAGTCGGAGGAGATCGTCGGCGAGGCGATCACGGGACGGCGAGACGAAGTCGTCCTCGCCACCAAGGTGCACGCGCCCATGGGCAAGGACCCCAACATGCGCGGCAACTCGCGCCGCTGGATCCAGCGCGAGGTCGAGAACAGCCTGCGCCGGCTCGGCACCGATTGGATCGACCTCTACCAGGTGCACCGCCCGGACGAGGCCGTCGACATCGACGACACGCTCGGCGCCCTCGGCGACCTCGTGCACCAGGGGAAAATTCGCTACGCGGGCTCGTCGACGTTCCCGGCCGATTACATCGTGGAGGCGCAATGGGTCGCCGAGCGCCGGGGCCGTGAGCGATTCCGGTGCGAGCAGCCGCCGTACTCGATCCTCGTGCGCGAGATCGAGCGGTCCGTGCTGCCGGCGTGCCGGCGGTACGGGATGGGCGTGATCCCGTGGAGCCCGCTCGCCGGCGGCTACCTGACGGGGCGGTACCGCAAGGGCGGTGACATCCCGTCCGGCTCGCGGTTGTCGAACCGCAACTTCGAGGACGAACGGGAGCGGGCGATCCACGAGCGCCGTCTCGACGCGGTGGAGGAGCTGCTGAAGGTGGCGGCCGATGCCGGCGTGAGCGTCACCCATCTGGCGATGGCGTTCGTGCTCGAGCATCCGGCGGTGTCGGCGGCGATCATCGGTCCCCGCACGATGGAGCAGCTCGACGACCTGCTCGCCGGCGTCGACGTCCGCCTCGACGCCGACGTGCTCGACCGCATCGACGAGATCGTCCCGCCCGGCACCAGCATCGCCGGCGCCGACCCGTGGCAGCCGCATGCGCTCAGCCGGAGGGAGCGCAGGCGGGGCTAAGCAGCGAGCTACCGGGCCGAGAACGTGACCGGCATGTGCTTGATGCCGTTGATGAAGTTGGAGCGGAGGCGCTGGACATCACCGGCGAGCTCGATGTCGGGGAGGCGGTCGAGCACCGTCTCGAACATCACCCGGATCTCGAGCTTGGCCAGGTTGGCGCCGAGGCAGAAGTGCGGCCCGCCGCCGCCGAAGGCGACGTAGTCGTTGGGTGTGCGCGTGATGTCGAAAGTGTTCGGATCGTCGAACACCTCCTCGTCGCGGTTGGCCGAGATGTACCAGAGCGCCATCTTGTCGCCGGCCCGGATGGTCTGGCCGCGCAGCTCGAAGTCCTCCGGCGCGGTGCGGCGCATGTACATGACGGGTGAGGCATAGCGGAGCATCTCGTCGATCGCGCCGGGGAGCAGCGATCGGTCGGCGGCGAGCTTCGCCCGCTGGTCCGGGTGCTCGAACAGGAAGTTCATCCCGTTCGAGATGAGGTTACGGGTCGTCTCGTTCCCGGCCACCGCCAGCAGCTGGAAGAACAGGTTGAATTCGGCGTCGGTCAGCCGGTTGCCCTCGACCTCGGCCTGCAGCAGCGTGCTGATGATGTCGTCACCGGGGTTCGCACGCTTCGATTCGGCGAGCTCGGTCGAGTACATGAACATCTCGGTTGCGGCGTCGAGCGCCTCTTCCCGGGAGACGTTGTACTCCGGGTCCTCCGAGCCGATGAGGCGGTTGCTCCACTCGAAGATCTTGTGCCGGTCCGACTGCGGGACGCCCATCATCTCTGCGATCACTTGGAGCGGGAGCTCCGCCGCCACGTCCACGACGAAGTCGCACTCACCGCGTGACGCGACCTCGTCGACGATCCCGTTCGTGACCTCACGGATGTGCTCGTCGAGACGGCCGATCATGCGCGGCGTGAAGCCCTTGTTGACGAGGAGCCGGAGCTTCGTGTGCTTCGGCGGGTCCATCATCAGCATCATCTGGCGCTGGAGCTCGAGATCCTCGGCCGACATGTCGTTGAGCGTGATCCCGCCCAGCTCCGATGATGCGTGCGGGTAGTCGCGGCTCAGCTCGACGAGATCGGCGTACTTGACGATGCACCAGAAGCCCTGGGTGTCGTCGGTGTCGGGGTGGAACCACACCGGCGCCTCGCGTCGCAGCAGCGCGAACATCTCGTGCGGGACGGCGGAGACGAAGTTGCCGGGGTCGGCGAGGTTCACGTCTTCCAGGGTCATGGTGGGCATGGTGGGGACCTCCCGGGCGCCGGAGGGAAAACTGGAACACGTTCTCGTCTTGGGGCAAGATAGCCCAGACCGGCGGCGAGCCAAGCCAGGGGGCCCCATGCACGAGCTCATCGTCCGCGGCGGCACGGTGGTCGACGGCACGGGAGCGCCCCGGCGCGCCGCCGACGTGGCGGTGGACGGGGGGCGCATCACCGAGGTCGGGCCGGTCGACGGCGACGCCGCCGAGGTGATCGAGGCCACCGGCAAGCTCGTCACTCCCGGCTTCGTCGACGTGCACACGCACTACGACGGCCAGGTCACGTGGGACCCGCTGCTCACGCCGTCGTCGTGGCACGGCGTCACGACGGTCGTCATGGGCAACTGCGGCGTCGGCTTCGCGCCGGCCCGTCCCGACAAGCACGACTGGCTCATCGGGCTCATGGAGGGCGTCGAGGACATCCCCGGCGCCGCGCTCTCGACCGGCATCCGCTGGGGCTGGGAGACGTTCCCCGAGTTCCTCGACTTCCTCGACGACCAGCCGCTCGGGCTCGACATCGGGACGCAGGTGCCGCACGGCGCGGTGCGGGCGTACGTCATGGGGGAGCGCGGCTCGCGCAACGAGCCCGCCTCGTCCGACGACATTGCCGCCATGGCCGTGATCGTGCGCGAGGCGATCGAAGCCGGCGCGCTCGGCGTGTCGACCTCGCGCACGATCGCCCACCGCGCGATCGACGGCGAGCCCGTGCCGGGAACGTTCGCGGCCGAGGACGAGCTGTTCGCGATGGGGCGCGCGCTGGCCGACGCCGGGGCCGGTGTGTTCGAGCTCGCGCCGGCGGGCGTGCTGGGGGAGGACCTCGCCGCCGCCGACCGTGAGATGGACTGGATGCTGCGTCTCGCCGCCGAGATCGACCGTCCCGTGACGTTCGCGATGATCCAGCACGATCAGGATCCCGACCAGTGGAAGCGCATGCTCGATCTCGCGATCGAGGCGCACAACCGTGGCGTGCCGATCCGGCCGCAGGTTGCGGGGCGGCCGCTCGGTCTGCTGCTCGGCCTGCAGACGTTCCATCCGCTGCGTGATCGCCCCAGTTACCAGGCGATCGACGGCTTGCCGCTCGACGAGAAGGTTGCGCGCCTGCGCGACCCCGCGGTGCGGTCGGCGATCCTGTCCGAGTCGCCCGAGCCCGACGACGTCATGGCGTTCATCGGGATGGGGCTCGACCGGATGTTCCTCATCGGGGACCCTCCCGACTACGAGCCCGCGCCGGACGAGAGCATTGCGGCGCGCGCCGAGCGGGAGGGCCGCCACCCGACGGACCTGCTGTACGACCTGTTGCTCGAGAGCGACGGACGCGAGCTCCTGCTGCGGCCGCTCCTCGGGTACAGCCGCTTCACGCACGACCCGATCCGCGAGATGGTGAACACATCGACGACCGCCCTCGGCCTCGGCGACGGCGGTGCGCACTGCGGCGCCATCTGCGACGCCAGCATCGAGACGTACATGCTCACGCACTGGGTGCGCGACCGCAGCCGGGGCGAGCGCCTGCCGCTCGAGCTCGTCGTGCGGAAGATGACCCGCGACACCGCGTCGCTGTACGGCCTCGGCGATCGCGGCGAGCTGGCGCCGGGCAAGAAGGCGGACCTCAACGTCGTCGACCTCGACCGGCTCACCCTGCGCCGGCCCGAGATGCACTACGACCTGCCCGCCGACGCCCGGCGGCTCCTGCAGCGGGCCGAGGGCTACGACGCCACGATCGTGAGCGGCGAGGTCGTCATGCGCGACGGGCAGGACACCGGTGCCCGACCCGGCGCCCTCCTGCGCGGCGCTCGCTAGCCGA
>DATFXK010000369.1:0-3074 GCA_035316005.1 Acidimicrobiia bacterium
TTGCACCCGCCGCCGAGCTGGGCGAGAAACGCACGCTCGGCGGTCACCGCGGCGCGCACGCCGGCGTCGTCGACTCGGGCGAGGAGGTCACGCGTCTCGTCATCGTCCGCGCGGCACTCGACCGCCAGCGCGCCTTGCGCGACCTGCGGCAGCACGACCGAGGGATCCACCCGCTCGGCGATCCGGTCGGCGAGCCCGAGCCGGTCGAGGGCGGCCGCCGCCACCACCACGGCGTCGAACGCGTTCGCCTTCTCGAGCCGGGTGGGGATGTTGCCCCGCAGTTCGCCGAAGCCGAGGTCGGGCCGCGCGGACGCCAGCTGCGCCCGGCGCCGCACCGAGCCGGTGCCGACGCGGCCGCCGGTCGGGATGTCGTCGAGGGCCCGGCCGACGAGGGCGTCACGCGGGTCCCCGCGCTCGGGGAGCGCTCCCAGCACCAGCTCCCGCGGCGTCGTCGAGGGGAGGTCCTTCGCCGAGTGCACGGCGACCTCGGCCCGGCCGTCGAGGACCGCCTGCTCGACCTCCTTGACGAACACACCGGTCCCGCCCATGGCGTGGATCGGGACATCGCGTCGCTCGTCACCGCGTGTGGACACGACAACATACTCGGCGTCGACGTCCAGCACCTCGACGACCCGCTGGGCCTGCCGGCGGGCCAGCGCGCTGCCGCGCGTCGCCACGCGCAGCGGCGCCATTACGACCCGTCGGTGGGCGGATCGGCAGGGTCGGAGGCGGCTTCGAGGCTGAACAGCGCCGCCAGCGCGTCGGCGTACTGGTCGCCCTGCGGCGTACCGGCGGCGTCCTTCACTCGCACCGTCGGGTCGTGGAGCAGCTTGTTGACGATGCCGCGTGTCAACGCGTCGACGGCGTCACGGGTGGCGGGATCGAGGGAGGCGAGGCGCGAGCGGTACCGCGCCAGCTCTGCGGCGCGCAGCTCCTCGGCCCGGGCGCGCAGCGACGAGACGAGGGGCGCGACCTCACGCGCCGAGCGCTCGACCCGGAAGCGGTCGATCTCCTCGGCGATGATCTCGCGCACGGTGCCGATCTCCTGCCGGCGCTGCTCGAGCGACTGGGCGGCGAACGCCTTGAGGTCATCGATGTCGAGGAGCGTCACGCCGAAGACCTGGCTCACGCCCGGGTCGACGTTGCGGGGCACGGCGATGTCGACGATGAGCAGGGCGCGACCGCCGCGACGCGACATCGCCGCCTCGATGTCGCCCCGCTCGAGCAGCACGTCGACTGCGCCCGTCGACGCCAGCAGGACGTCCGTCTCCACCAGCTGGTCGACGACCCCGTCGAGCCCGATCGCGCGACCGCCGACACGTGCTGCGAGCTCCGCGCCACGCTCGGGCGATCGATTCGCGACGACGATGTCGCTCACGCCCGCGCCCCGCAGCGCGATCGCCATGCCCGCCCCGACGTCGCCGGCGCCGACGACGAGCACGCACCGGCCCTCGAGACCGCCCAGCCGCTCACCGGCGACCGCCACCGCCGCCGACGATACCGACACCGCGTGCCGGCCGATGCCGGTCTCGGTGCGGGCGCGCTTGCCCACTTCGACCGCCTGGCGGAACACCCGTGACACGAGCGGCCCGATCGCCGACTCCTGCTCGGCGATCTGCCACGCTTCGCGCACCTGCCCGAGGATCTCGCCCTCGCCCACGATCATCGAGTCGACCCCTGCCGCCACGCCGAAGAGGTGCGCCACGGCCGCGTCGTCGTGGTACGTGTACAGGTGGTCGCTGATCGTGTCGGGATCGAGCGACGACTGGTCGGTCAGGAAGTGGCGCACGTCCTCGACGGCGGGGTGGAAGCGCGTGCAGCGGGCGTAGACCTCGGTGCGGTTGCACGTCGACAGGACGGCAACCTCGGCGAGGTTCTCGCTGCGCTCGAGCGTGTGCAGCGCCTTGGGCAGCTCGGGAGCGGGCACAGCCATCCGCTCGAGGAGCGAGACGGGTGTCGTGCGGTGGTTCAGACCGATGACGACGAGAGACACGACCGCAGCAGCTCCTTGGCGTCATCCACCCGACCGGCCCGAATGAGATCGAGCATGCCGGAATCGAGGGCTCGTTTCCAATCGGCTTCCTCCGTGGAACGCCCGTCGGCCTGCATCGCATCCCGGGCGTCCGAGAGCAGCTCCACCAGCGTCTCGTACTCGGGACCGAGCTCGGCGGTGATGCGCTCCTTGAGCCACGTCGCCAGCGCCGGACTGCGACCCCCCGTGCCGACGGTGACGACGAGGTCGCCGCGCCGGATGACCGACATGAGGGTGAACGAGCAGTTGTCCGGATCGTCGGCCGAGTTGACCCACACGCCGCGCGCGTCGCCGGCTTCGTACACGGCGTGGTTCACGGCGTGGTCGTCGGTGGCGGCGGTGGCCAGCCACGCGCCGTCGAGGTCGCCGGGAAGGAACGCGCGCTCGGCGACGGTGATCCGGCCTTCGTCGCGCCACGCGCGCACGCGGTCGCCGAGGCGCGGCGCGACCACGTGCACCTCGGCGCCTGCCGCCAGCAGCCCGTCGACCTTGCGCGCCGCGATGCGCCCCGCGCCGACGACCACGCACCGCCTCCCGGCGACCACGAGGTTCACCGGGTAGCCGAGCAGCGACCGCCGGGTGGTCGTCACCGCACGCGCTCCCTGGCGCGGGCGGCGTCTCCGCGCTGGCCGTCGACGGTCGGGATCTTGCGCTGTTGGTAGAAGGACAGGATCTGCAGCTCGATCGCGAGGTCGACCTTGCGCAGCGACACGCCCGCCGGCACGGTCACGACCGCGGGGGCGAAGTTGAGGATGGAAGTCACGCCGGCGTCGACGAGGCGGTCGGCGACCTCCTGGGCCGCCACCGCCGGCGTGGCGACGATCCCGATGGCGATGCCGCATTCGGCGACCACCTTCGGGAGGTCGTCGAGGGCGGCGACGGTGAGCTCCCCGACCCGCGTCCCGACCTTCGCCGGGTCGGCGTCGACGAGGGCGACGATCTGGAACCCGCGGGCGCCGAACCCCCTGTAGTTCGCGAGCGCGTGGCCGAGGTTCCCGACCCCGACGATGACGACGGGCCAGTCGTGGGTGAGGCCCAGCTC
>DATFXK010000370.1:0-3352 GCA_035316005.1 Acidimicrobiia bacterium
CCGACGTCGCCGGCGACGCGCGGGTGGTCGCTGTCGTAGCCCCGGTGCGTGGCGAGGTCGAATGCCACCGACAAGCCCATCTGCCCGGCGGCGAGGTTGCGGCGGTAGAAGGCGTTCGACTCCTCGGCCGTCGAAAAGCCGGCGTACTGCCGGATCGTCCACGGCCGGTTGGCGTACATCGTCGCCCGGATGCCGCGCACGAACGGCTCGAATCCTGGGAGCGTGTCGACCGCTTCGAGGTCCTCGAGGTCCGCGGCCGTGTAGAGCGGGTCGACCTCGATGCCCTCCGGCGTCACCCACCGCAACCGGTCGACGTCGCCCTTGACCTCCGCTTCGGCGAGGGCGCGCCACTCCTGCCGCGACTTGCGGGGAAAATCACGGTCGGCCATGGGGCCAGGCTAGTTGCGGGGTGTCGCGACACCCCGTGGTGCTCGGGCTCAGCTCGCCTTGGGCAGCGGCGACTCGGGATCAGGGTTCTGCGCCCGGGCCAGCGCCGCCCGGGCCCGGGCCACGCCGGCCCGGCCGACGTGCCGAGCCCGCTCGTCGAGCCGCCAGTCGGGCCAGTGCGCGGCGCGGCGGCCGGTGCGCGCCGGCTCGCCCCGGCGCGACCGGTTCCGCCGGGGCGCCGGCTCGACCTTGACGAGTCGAAGTTGCGTACCCATGTCTTCAGTATCGCTCCGGGGTATGACAGGTATTCCGCCGCCGATCGCCGCGGCCTCGTCCCGAGAACGTCGGCCCCGACGCGATCTGTTCCCGGCACTACCGGCCGACGAGGTCGCGCCGGACGGGGCCGGCCATGGCGAGGCCGAAGCGCACCGCGCCGCTCGAGGAGACGGGGCAGCGATCGACGAGCTGGTCACAGATCGCCGTCGCGCCGAATGTCCGGTCGACCACCTCCACGTCGTTGCCGCGTTAGAGCGCGAGCGCGAAGGCGTCTCTTGATTCGAACGCGAGCGAGTCGCCGTAGAGGATCACACGGGGGTGCGTGCCCACCGCGCCTGCGCCGCCGACGACGACCGCCGCCGCCAACGCCGTCACGGCAACGACGGCGACCGCCGGCTGACCCCTCTTCCGGGCGTCCGTCACGCCAACACTGTCACCCGTCCCACCGGATTCGGACGCACGCGCGCCCCGTACACTCGTGCGGTGGTCTACCTCGACTACGCGGCGACTACTCCGATGTATCCGGAGGCGATGGCCGCGATGCTCCCGTTCCAGAAGGACGCGTTCGGGAACCCGTCCGGCGCCCACGCCGCCGCCCGAACGGCCAAGACGGCGCTCGAAGAAGCGCGCGAGCGCGTCGCCGAGGCGCTCGGCGCCGCGCCGGCGGAGGTCGTGCTCACGGGCGGCGGCACGGAAGCCGACAACCTCGCCGTCAAGGGCGCGGCGCGCGCCGCTCGTGCCGCCGGTGTAGGCGACGGCGTGGTCACGACCGCCTTCGAGCACAAGGGCGTCCTGGCGCCGTGCGACCGCCTCGAGCGCGAAGGCTTCCGGGTGGCCCGCGTGCCCGTCGACGGCGCCGGCATCGTCGACCTCGGCGCGCTCGAGGCCGCGCTCGACGAGCGCACGGTCGTCGTGTCGGTAATGCTCGTGAACAACGAGGTGGGGACGATCCAGCCACTCGACGCCGTCGCCGAGCTCGTCCGGGCCCGCGCACCCCGCGCCGCGCTCCACACCGACGCCGTCCAGGCGGTGCCGTGGCTCGACGTCGCGACGGTCGCCGCGCCCGCCGACCTCGTGTCGGTGTCGGCACACAAGTTCGGCGGCCCCAAGGGCGTCGGCGCGCTCGCCCGCCGCCGCGACACACCCCTGCAGCCGCTCATCGAGGGCGGCGGCCAGGAGTGGGGCCTCCGGTCGGGGACCGCCAACGTCGCCGGCGCGGTCGGCATGGCCGAGGCACTCCGCATCACGGCGCAGCGCCGCGACGCGGAGGTCGCCCGCATCGCCCCGTTGCGGGACCGGCTCGCGGCGGGGCTCGTCGCGAGGGTCCCGGGCTGCTTCGTGAACGGCGACCCGAACCACAAGATCGCCGGCAACTGTCACGTGGGCTTCACCGACGTCGAGGCCGAGACGCTGCTCGTCGCGCTCGACCGCGACGGCATGTGCGCGGCGGCGGGATCGTCGTGCACTTCTGGCGCGACCGAGCCGTCCCACGTGCTGGCGGCCATGGGAGTGGCTCGCGACGCTGCGCTGGCGTCGATCCGATTGAGCCTCGGCTACGCGTCGACCGACGCTGACGTCGACATGGCGCTCGACGTCATCCCCCGCACCGTGGGGCAGCTGCGGCCCGCGGTCACTGCGTCGCGATGACGACGTGGACGAAGCGGGTTCTCGTCGCGATGAGCGGCGGCGTCGACTCGTCGGTCGCGGCCGCGCTCCTGCGGGACACCGGCTACGAGGTGACCGGCGTGACGCTGAAGCTCTGGGGCGGCGAGTCGGACTCCGGCTGCTGCAGCGCTGCCGACGTCGAGGACGCCCGCCGCGTCGCGGCGCAGCTCGACATCCCCCACTACGTGTTCAACTTCACGGACGACTTCGACGTCCGGGTCGTCGGCCCGTACGTCAACGCGTACGCGGACGGCCGCACGCCGAACCCATGCGTGGAGTGCAACCGGTCCATCAAGTTCGGCCGGCTGCTCGAACGGGCCGACGCACTCGGGTTCGACGCCGTCGCGACCGGTCACCACGCCCGCGTCCAGCGCGGCGACGACGGGCGCCGGCAGCTCCGGCGCGGCCGGGACGCGGCCAAGGACCAGTCGTACGTCTTGTACATGCTCGGCCAGGCCGAGCTTGCCCGAACGTTGCTCCCGGTGGGCGAGCTCACGAAGGCGGAGGTGCGCGAGCACGCCGCTCGCCTCGGGCTGCGCACGGCGACGAAGCCCGAGAGCATGGACGTCTGCTTCATCACGCGGGGGAACCGCGAGGAGTTCGTGAACGCGCGCACTGGCCACCGGCCCGGTCGGGTCGTCGACGGGGACGGCGCCGTCCTCGGACATCACGGCGGCGTCACCGGGTTCACGATCGGGCAGCGGCGCGGCGTCGGCGTCGCGACAGGGGAGAAGCGGTACGTGGTCGACCTCGACGCGGCCTCCGCGACGGTCACGCTGGGCCAGCGCAGTGACTTGCTGTGCGAGGCAGCCGAGGTTCGGGACCTCCGCTTCGTCGATCGCGTGCCGGACGTCGAGGAGCCGATCGACGTGCAGGTGCGCGCCCACGGGACCCCGACCCCTGGGCGCCTCGACGGGACGCGCGTGCGCTTCGAGCAGCCTCAGCCCCGGGTCGCTCCCGGCCAGGTCGTCGCCGTCTACGCCGGCGACACCCTCCTCGGCGGCGGCATCGCCACATGATGCGT
>DATFXK010000371.1:0-25934 GCA_035316005.1 Acidimicrobiia bacterium
GACGGTGACGTCAAGTACTACTGGGTCCTCGAGAACGGCAAGCTCCAGGAGAACAAGCTCGGCGAGATCTCCGACGCCGACTTCACGCTGACCCTGACCTACGACGACTCGGTGAAGGTCCAGAAGGGCGAGCTCGACGCCAACGCCGCCTTCATGCAGGGACGCATGAAGGTCACCGGCAACATGGGCAAGCTGATGCAGCTCATGCCGCTCACCAACTCGCCCGAGTACAAGGACCTGCAGGAGCAGATCCGCGCCGTCACCGACTACTGAGCCGCCGCCGGATCAGAGCGCGAGCTTGGCGTTGCGGAACACGCGGCTGACCGTCGCGCCCGCCTTGGCGTAGAAGCCGATCGGCCCGACCCAGGCGATGTCGGCCTCGCCGCGCCCCGCATCCGCCAGCGCCGCGCACACGGCGCCGAGCAGTGAACGGCCGACGCCGCCGCGCTGGCGTTCGGGGTCGGTCGCCATGGGCCCGATCCAGCCGGCCCGGTTCACGGAGTGGCAGGCGAACCCGATCGTCTCGCCGTCGCCGCGCGCCGTGTAGCAGGTGCCGGCAGCGACGCTCCGCTCGACCTCGTCGCGCCAGTGTGGAAAGCAACGGGCCGCCAGCGCGGCGGCGCCGTCACCGTCCTCGCGCTCGACGACCGCGCCGCCCGGGGCATCGGCCCGGAAGGACGTCGTGATCGCCATGTTGCAGGCGGCGCCGTACGGCTCGAAGCCCATGGACTCGAAGAGTGCGAGCGCGGCCGTGAAGCGGAAGTCGACGCCCGGCCACACGTAACGCGGGATCGCGGTGCCGAGGTGCAGATCGACCGCACCGGCCGTGCGGGCGCGACGCGCGCTCTCCGCCACGAGCTCTCGGGCCCGGCCCCGGCGCTGATCGTCGGGATGCACCGCCAGGAGCACGAGCCACGCCGCCGCCAGCGCCCCGCTGCCCTTCACGGTCAGCACCGCGGCGGCGTGTTCGTCGCCCACGACCTGCATGTCGGGCCCGTAGCAGCACGTCTCGAGATCGGCGGCGGTCAGGCCCTCGTCGGGCAACGCGGCGGCGACGAGTTGCGCGAGCCCGTCGGGCGCAAGGGTCACGCGGCGCGCTGGAGCTCGCGGAGCTTGCGGTAGCCGACGAGGGCCACTCCGGCGCGATCGATGAGGTCGCGCAGGGAGGGATCCTCACAAAGGTACGCGTGGTCCTCGACCCGTCCCGCCCAGTCGCTGCATGCGGCGCGCAGCTCGTCCGTGTCGATTCCCGGGTGCAAGCAGATCTCGGTCACGCCCGGTCGCAGGTCGAAGAGGGCGCGCTCGATCCGGCGTCGTGCGCCGACCGGGCACAGCACGAAGTGGTCGGGGAACACGATCCCCTCCTCCTCGGCGAGGCGTCGGAACGGGAACCCGACAACGCGTTCGGCGCTGGCGCCGGCCATGCGCAGCGGGAGCCGGAACTCGACGGCGAGCTCGAGGTACACGTCGAAGAAGTCGGCCCGCTGCTGGAGGGTACCCATGTGGCTGTCGAGGTGACTGACGTCGAAGCCCCACATGATGGCGCGCTCGATCTGGGCCCGGCACTCACGCCGGACCTCGTCGAGGTCGGCGTGGTCCCACGTGTCCTCGACGGTGCGCGGGAAGCCGCCGTCGCCGTCGAGCAGGCTCGACGACTGGGTGATCGGTCCCCAGCGATACGTCTCCCACTCGGAGTTCAGGGTGAGGTGCACGCCGACGTCCTCGCCCCGGTACTGGGCGGCCGCATCGCGCGCCCACGGGCACGGCACCATCAGCGATGCGCTGGTCGCGACGCCGTTGCGCAGCGCGTCGTACACGGCGACGTTGGCCGAACGCGTCGAGCCCAGGTCGTCACAGTTGACGACGAGCACCTTCGCATCGGGTGCATAGCCGAGGCGCTCGGCGAGGCTGGCCACGTGGAGACGCTACTGCCCGACCCGTCTACCCGAAGCGGGAGACGAGGAGCTCGCCGGCGCGCCGCACCGTCTCCGGGTCCGCGAAGGGCATGTTGAAGATCAGCTCGTCGAGCCCGGCGTCGACCAGCGCGCCGATCTGGTCGACGATCGCCGCCGGCTCGCCGACGTTGAAGCGCTCGTCGAACTCCGCTCCGGCCGCGTCGCGCAGGAACCCCGAGGTGCGCTCCGTCTCCTCGGGCGAGGACGTCAGGAACAACGATGCGAGACGGGTCCTCGTGATCTCGCCGGGGTCGCGGCCGACGTCGGCGCAGTGCCGGTCGAGCACGCCGAGCAGGTGGCGCACCGTGTCGGGGCTCCCGTGGACGTTGCACATGTCGGCGTACTGGGCGACGAGGCGCAGGGTGCGCTTCTCGCCGCTGCCGCCGACCATGATGCGCGGGCCGTTCTCCTGGACCGGGCGCGGGACGTTCTGTGCCTTCTCGATCCGGTAGTGCTTGCCGGTGAAGCTCGGAGCTTCCTCCGTGAACATCGCCCGGCAGATCTGCAGCGCCTCTTCGAGACGGTCGAGGCGCTCACCAGCAGTCGGGAACTCGAAGCCGAGGCCGTCGTGCTCCTCCTCGTACCACGCCGCGCCGATGCCGAGGATCGCCCGCCCGCCCGAGACGATGTCCAGCGTCGTGAGCATCTTCGCCAGGAGCGCCGGGTTCCGGTACGTCACGCCGGTCACGAGCGTGCCGAGCTTCGCGCGGGTCGTGCGCGCCGCCAGCCCACCCAGCAGCGTGTAGCCCTCGAGCATCGGCTGGGTCGGGCCGCCGAGGGGCGGCAGCTGCCAGAAGTGGTCCATGACCCAGAGCGACTCGAATCCCGCCTCCTCGCCTGCTTCGGCGAGCCGGGCGACGTGCTCGAACATCTCGTTGTCGGGCACGCCCGGGAATGTGAAGTTCGGGAGCTGAAGGCCGAACGTGGTCATTGCTCCATCCTCTCCAGGATCGTCCCGGTGCCGAGCCCGCCGCCGCAGCACATCGTTACCAGCGCGAGCGTCCCGTCGCCGCGCTCCAGCTCGTGGAGGGCGGTGGTCACGAGGCGGGCGCCGGTGGCGCCGACGGGATGCCCGATGGCGATGGCGCCACCGTTGGGATTCACGCGATCCATGTCGGGCTTGAGCTCGCGCTCCCACGCCAGCACGACCGAGGCGAACGCCTCGTTGATCTCGATCGTGTCGATGTCCGACATCGCCAAGCCGGTGCGGTCGAAAAGTCGGCGCGTCGCGTCGATCGGCCCCGTCAGCATCAGCACGGGGTCGACACCGACCAGGCACTCGTCGACGAAGCGTGCCCGGGGCCGGAGGCTGAGCTCGCTCGCCTTCGCCGCCGTCATCAGCAGCACGGCGGCGGCGCCGTCGGTGATCTGCGACGACGACCCCGCGGTGTGCACGCCGTCCTCGCGGGCGACGGGCCTCAGCGCCGCCAGCGCTTCGAGGGACGTCTCGCGCAGGCCTTCGTCGCGCTCGACCCGGTGCGTCGTGCCCGCCGGCTTGCCTTCGTCGTCGAGGTCGGGCGCGTCGATGGGCACGACCTCCCCTTCGAATCGACCCTCCTGCCATGCGCGTTGCGCGCGCTCCTGCGAGGCAAGCCCGAAGCGGTCGCACTCCTCGCGGGTGATTCCCCACTTGTCGGCGATGCGCTCGGCCCCTTCGAACTGCGACGTGACCTCGTACTGCGGGAAGTACGACTTCGGGATCGGGCGGCCCGGCCCCTGCCGGACGGTGGTGCCGAGTGGCACCCGGCTCATGGACTCGATGCCGCAGGCGAGGACGACGTCGACGACGCCGCTGCTCACGAGCGCCGCGCCCAGGTTCGTCGCCTGCTGCGACGAACCGCATTGCGAGTCGACCGTGGTGGCGCCGACGCCGATCGGGAACCCGGCGGTGAGCCAGGCGGTGCGAGCGATATTGAACGTCTGCTCGCCGGTCTGGGTGACGCATCCCGCGACGACCTGGCCGACCTCGGCGGGGTCGATGCCGGAGCGGTCGACGACGGCGCGCTGCACGGCTGCGAGGAGATCCGCCGGGTGCATGGTCGCCAGCGCGCCGTTCCGCCGCCCCAGCGGCGAACGAGCTGCCTCGACGACGACGACGTCGGTGTCGGCGGTCGATGTCACGCTGAACCTCCTTCGCCGCCGCAGGCTCGGATGGCGGCGTCGGCCGCGGTCCGGGTGGCGAGCTTCGCGCCCTTGGCCAGCCGGGCCATCTGCGGGATGCGCTGTGGGTGTTTGGCGAAGTACGCAGCGACGGCCTTCGGGTTGGTCGTGCCGTCCTGGTTGCTGAGCCGGAACACCTCCTCGTCGACGCTCCCGTCGGTGGCGCGATCGCTGATCACGCGGAACACCGACCAGGGGATGCCGCGCCGCTCACAGCTCTCGGCGATGGCGGCCGTCTCCATGTCGAGCGACACCACGCCCTTGGCTCGGAGGTCGGCGATGACATCGGGATCGGTGAGGAGAACGTCACCCGTCCAGATCTTCCCGTGCGGCTCGCCCCCACCCATCGGGTCGGGCCGGTACTCCGTTCCGGTGGCGCTGTCGACGACGGCTTCCGGGAGCACGAGCGTGCCGATCGGTGTCTCGTTCTCGACCGCGCCGGTGATGCCCACGACGACGACCCGGTCGACGGGGGTGGCGTCGAGCAGCCGCTCGGTGGCTTGCGTCGCCAGCTTCGTCCCCATTCCGGTGACGATGGCGACGACCTGGCGACCGTCGAGCGTCCCTCGGTGCACCTTGACCCCGTCGATCTCGGTCTTCTGCAGCTCGAGCTTCTCGACGAGCGGCGTCAACTCCATCGGCATCGCGCAGATGAACGCGATCGGAGGCTTCTCGGATGTGCTCATCCGGCAAGCTTGCCGGATCGGCGCGGCGGCGGCCAGATCGGTCGTGCGAAGCTCGCGGCGGAGCAGATGATGCCTGCGCTGATCCTCTTCCGGCACGGGAAGTCCGACTGGGACACCGGCGACGACGACCGCGCCCGGCCACTCGCGCGCCGGGGCCGGAAGTCGGCACAGCGCATGGGACGGTTCCTGGCGCGTGCCGGGCAGGTTCCGGATGCCGCGATCACGTCGCCGGCCGTGCGGGCCGACGACACGTTGCGGCTGGCCATGGAAGGCGGCGGCTGGAGCTGCCCCGCGCGCACCGCTGCCGCGCTGTACGGCGGAGGCGTGGAGGGCCTGCTGGCGGAGGTGCAGCAGGAGAGCGCCGCGACCGAAGTGCTCCTCGCCGTCGGGCACGAGCCCACCTGGTCGGAGGCCGTGGTGGCGCTCGTCGGCGGCGGCGACGTGCGCTTCCCGACCGCGGCGCTGGCGCGCATCGACCTCGACGTCGACCGCTGGCAGGACGTCGCGCCGGGAACCGGCGTGCTGGCGTGGCTCGTGGTGCCGCGACTGCTTGCCGGGAAGGTGTAGCGGCGTCAGTCGAGGGTCAGCACGATCTTGCCGAGCTTTCCGCCGGCGAGGAACCGGTCGTACCCGGCCTCGGCCTCCTGCATGGGGTACGTGGCCGCGACGGGGACCTCGAGGCGCGAGTCGCCGTCGTCGAGTAACGGCAGCACGTTCGCCTCGACGAGCTGCACGGCCCGGGCTTTCCCCTCGAGCGGGCGGGGGCGCAGCAACGAGGCGTGGATACGACCGCGCTTCGCCATCAGTGTCAGCAGGTTCAGCTCGGCGTTGCCGCCACCGCCGACGCCGATCACGACGATCCGCCCGTCGAGGGCGAGGGCATCGAGATCTGCCGGGATGTTCGGTGCGCCGATGAGCTCGAGCACCACGTCGAACGGGCCACGGTCGACGAACTCCTCCGGTGCCACGACGGCAGTCCGACCAGCGCGCGCACCGATCGCGGCGACATCGTCACGCAAGTCCGGATTGCGCACGGTCGCGGTCACCCGAGCGCCGGCGTACGCGGCGAGTTGCACACCGGCGATCCCGACGCCACCGGCCGCGCCGTGCACGAGGGCGTGGTCGCCGACGCGAAGCTCACACTGAGTGAAGAGCGCGTCGTGCGCGGTGGTGAAGACCTCCGGGAACCCGCCCGCCTCTGGCCACGTCAGCGTGGAGGGCACCGGCATTGTGACACGTTCGTGTGCCACAGCCAGCTCGGCTTGTCCGCCGCCGCCGACGAGCGCCATGACCCGGTCGCCGACAGAGAACCGCTGGACGTCACGGCCCAGCGCCACGACCTCGCCCGCGAATTCCATCCCGGGGATGTCCGGCGGGCTCCCGGGTGGCACCGCGTACACGCCGAGCCGCTGCGCCATGTCGGCTCCGTTCAGACCGGCGGCGCGCACGTCGATCAGCAGCTCGCCCGCGCCCGGCTCCGGGTCGCGGTGCTCCCGCCACTCCAGGTGCCCGTCCACCACGGTCACGGCATGCATCTGCTCTCCTTGGCGCCGTCGCAAGCTCCGGCTCTGCGGCGGCGGTCGGCTAAGCCGCCACCGTCGCGTGCGACCCTAGGCGAGCCGGCCCTCTGACCTGGGCAAACGGGACGCGAGTGGGGCCGGGCCCCGAGAGCGGTACCTTCCGGGCATGCCGCCCCCCGATCACCACCCGCCCGAGGGCTCCCTGGCCTTCGTCGACGACGACGGCAACCGCGTCGTGCTCGACGCCGGCGAGGCGGTGCTGCTGTTCGGCCTCGCCGACGCGTTCGAGGCGGCGACCGTGTCGGCGTGCCCGACGTGCCGGAACCGGGTCCTGGCCGTCGTCGCCGTCCTCGACGAGCTCGAGAACGGCCCGTTCCACCCGCGGGCGGCCGATCTCACCGAGTTGGCGGAAGAAGCACCGACGCTGCACCTGTACGTCGAAGACCTCGTCACCGACTGCGACCACGACGAGTGGCTGGATCCCGGCTACACGGAATGGTGCGACGCGATCGACGAGGTGCCGGGCGTCCGCCGCCCCGCGCCCTAGCCGTCGTTAATCAACATCCAGCAGCGCGCCGAAGGACTCGTCGAGGCAGTCGAGCAGCGTCGCCGGGTCGCTGACGGCGGCGGGGTCGACGTTGATGCCCATGTCGAGTGAGTCGAGATAGCTCAGCAGGGTGACGTTGAGCGCGCACCCGGCGCGCGGCCCCATCGGGTAGTTCGCTTCGATGCGCGCGCCCCCGAGGTACAGGTCGACCGCGCTGCCCCGCAGGTTCGACGTGGCGAAGTCGATCGTGCGGGCCTGGCTGCGCGTGAGCGCGACGAGCATCGACGTCGGAAGGGCGGACAGCAGACCCGCCAGTGATCCGGCGGCGGTGACGGCCGGCTCGTCCCGCAAGCCGTGCAGGCGTTCGTGCACGCGCTGGAAGCGCGTCGCCGGGTCCTTGGGCTGTGCCGGGACGAGCACGCGCGCCGGCGTGAAGCTGTTCGCGCTCTCCTCGTCGTCCCCCCGCGTGCTGATGGGCATGGCCATGCGCAGCTCGTCGCACGGGACGCCCATCCGTTCGTGGTACAGGCCGAGCGCGCCGGTGACGCCGGTGACGTACACGTCGTTGACGCTGCCACCGAGCCTTGCCGCCACCGCCTTGGCGCTCGTGAGGGGGACGCCGAACCTCTCGAACCGGTGGGCGAGCGATCGTCGCTCCAGGAGGGGCGAGCGGGCAGGATCGGTGATGAGCAGCTGCCGGCGCACGGACTCGCCGAGCCGGACGGCGTCGTCGATGCCGCGGCGCGCCGACTCCCGGCTCGCCAGAAATTGCGTGGCGGACTCGAGACCGCGGCCGACGCGACCCAGCTGCTGGCGCACGCTGTACGCGACGGCCTGGCCGACGGCGTCGGCGGGCGAGACCCGTCGTACCGGGTCGGCCGAGGCTTCGGCCCGGCGTTGAGTCTCGGCGTCGGCGACGATGCGTTGGAGCGGCGAGGGCGCGGGCGGCGCCGGCGGATCGCCCTCGAAGTCGAGCAGGCTCAGCGAGAGCTTCACCCCGCCGACGCCGTCGGTGATCGTGTGGTGGACCTTCTGCAGGAACGCAGCCCGCCCGCCCTCGAGCCCCCCGACGACCGTGAACTCCCACAGCGGGCGCGACCGGTCGAGGGGCGTCGCGGCCACGGCAGCCGCCAGGTCGAGCAGCTGCCGCATGCCGCCGGGCGCGGGCACGGCGACGGTGCGGAGGTGGTAGTCGAGGTCGAGGTCGTAGTCCGGCACCCACTCGGGCGGAGCGAGCCGGAGCGGGGAGGGGACCACGCGGTACCCGAGCCGCGGGATGGCATCGATCGCCTGCTCGACCTTCGCGCGCACGCGGGCCGCGTCGGGCTCAGCTTCGAGGATGCTGATGTTGGTGAAGTCCGAGCGGAGGGCGGGGTCCTTCTCGACCGCCCACATGATCGCCTCGGCATCGCTCATTCGCATCGGGATCAGGGTTTCGCGAGGCAGGACGGCGCGCAAGCGCGAACGCGCGGCTTAACGCGGGATTTGCGTGCGCTTGAACTCGTTGAAGCGGGTCCAGTCGAGCAGTTCGAGCGCCCGCTCGAGGTCGTCGACGCGATTGCGCTCCATGAACCGGATGAACACGGCTTGGTCGCCCTCGATGAAGGTCGGGACGCCGAACGAGTTGAACCGGTCGACCTGCTCGGTGTGCTCGGCTGCAAGCGTCTTGAGGGGCCGGCCGCTCCACGCCTCCTCGGCGACGGCGTCGACGTCGAGACCGGCAGTGGCCACCGCCTCGCGGACGACCTCCTCGTGGCCGAGCTTCTTGCCGTGGTCGTGACGGGCGGCGAAGGCGGCGAGATGGAAGTCGTAGAACCCCTCGGGGAAGTGATCACGCACGGCGATGCCGTAGAGGAGAGCGGTGACCCCGGTGCCCCACTCACCGGGCTTGCGCTCCCACACCGGCAGCTCGCCCTCCTCGACGTGTGCCTGGTCGAGCGAGAACGGCAGGAACCGCACGTCGAGGTCGGCGCCCTCCCGCAGCGCCGACACGACGGCCTCGTGCGCGTTGCGGGCGAAAGGACACCGGTAGTCAAAGCTGACGGCAATCTCGCGGGGCACGGCGAACCTCCGGGACCGAGAAATCCGAGTGGTGGGGTCAACATCCACCGTACCCGCGTGATTCCGTGGCCGGAACCGGCTCAGCGGCCGAGGGCCCGCTTGGCGATCTGCCCGAGCGCGAGGCCGATCACCGCCCCCGCCAGCGTGTCGGAGGCGTGGTGCATGCGGACGTAGACACGGCTCGCCGCTACCAGGCTCGCGAGCGCGAAGTAGGCGGGGGCGGCGCCGGTGCCCTCGGACAGCAACATCGCGGCCATGAACGCCGAGGTCGCGTGCCCGGACGGGAACGCGCTGGTCCGGGGGCGGCGGAGCCCGTAGGGGAGCGGGCCCGGCGGCGCGCTGGCCGGGCGGATGCGGCGGAACGCCAGCTTGATCAGTCCGTTCGTCAACGCCGATTCGGCGCCGATCGCGGCTGCGAACCGGACGCCGATCGCCGGGTCACCACGACGAGCGGCGCGCAGCGCGCCGATGGCGATCCACAGCAACGAGTGGTCCGCCGCGCTGGACAGGCCGTAGAAGAGCGGGTCGAGCTCCCGGCGGCGGTACCGGTCGACCCAGCGGTCGACGGCGTCGTCGAACGCACCGACCCGTGACAACAGCGCATTCCGCCGCGGCCAGCTCCGGGTGCCGGCGCGCGCGGTCTCCGACGGAGCGGACGCCATGGCCCGCGAGGGTACAAGGGCTGCGGTGAAATGGTGCCGTGCACCTCGGGCCACGGATCTTGGTCGTGGGGACGAGCGGCGCGGGCAAGACGACGCTGGCCGCTCGGCTGGCCGCGCTCCTCGACTGTCCGCACGTCGAGCTCGACGCGTTCCAGCACGGTCCGAACTGGCAACAGGCGTCGGTCGACGTGCTGCGCGACTGCACTGACCGCGCCACTGCCGGCGACCGCTGGGTCAGCGACGGGAACTACAAGGCCGTGCGCGACCTCACGTTGGGGCCGCGCCGATCAGCTCGTCTGGCTCGACTACGAGCGGCCGTTGATCATGGTTCGCGTTGTCCGTCGATCGGTGTGGCGCGCGCTGACGCGCAAGCCGATGTGGAACGACAACCGCGAGGACTGGCGGACGTGGGCCAACCCCGAGCACCCGATCCGGTGGGCGTGGGTGAAGCACGGCGAACGGCGGCGCAAGTACCCCGAGTTGCTGCGACAGCCGGAGTACGCGCATCTCGAGGTGGTGCGCCTGCGCCATCCGCGGGAGACGCGCCGGCTGTTGGCCGCGGCGCGCGCGACCGCGTAGAGGGCTGGGCTCAGCCGCCGACGCCGAGGGGCAGGCTCGGCTCGATGACCGTGCCCGGGCCGCGGAGCTCCGCCGCCTGCACGGGATCGCCGCCGAAGGCGGGGCAATAGGGCTTGAACGTGCAGTACTCGCACAGTGGCCCGGGGTGGGGCCGGAAGTCCTCCCGTTCGCACGCCCGCAGGATGGCGGTCCACAAGGCGTCGGCGCGTCGTCCGACGCCGGCGACGGACTGTGCTGTCGGCGTCGCGATGATGGCCTCCGGCTTCGACAGGTAGTACAGCTGCACCCGCGCCGGTCGCTTCCCGAGCATCTGCTCGCACAGCGCGGCGTAGATGTGCACGCCCGAGAGCCGGGCGTTCTCCGCGTACTCGCTCGGCACCGAGCCCGTCTTGTAGTCGGTGACGACGAGCTCGCCGTCCTCGTCGATCTCCAGGCGGTCGATGATCCCGCGCAGCGTGACTCGGCCGAACTGGGCCGTGAGCTTGAGCTCGAGGCCGTTCGGGCTCACGGTCCGCGGGTCCTCGAGCTGGAAGTACCGCCGCACGAGCTCCTCGGCGTCACCGTCGAACGCGGCCCACTCCTCGTCGCTCAGCTCGAGCCCGGCGAGCTCGGGGTGGTCCGCCATCTCGATCCGGGCCGTCGCGAGGTCCGCGAGCGCGGCGGGGACGGTCCGGTGGGCCGGCGGGCGCAGCATCAACAGCTCGAGCGCGCGGTGGACGAGCGTGCCCTTGGTGGCGGCGGCGCTGGGCGGCTCCGGGAGCCGGTCGATGTACGAGAACCGAAACGCCAATGGGCACGACTTGAACGCCGACACCGAGCTCGGCGACAACGACGGCGGGAACGCCAGGCCCATGACCGGAGAGTAACGCCGGGGTATGACGGTCTCGCGGATCTCCCGTAGCCTCCGCGCGGCGACATAGGGCGCTCACCAGGGGGAATGATGCGAGTCGACGGAACGGTGACGACGGCCCGGCCGGAGGAGACGCCGGCGGCGGCGCGGGAGCTCGAGGACCTGGGGTACGACGGCCTCTTCACCGCCGAGACCAGTCACGACCCGTTCCTCCCGATCACGCTGGCCGCGCTCGAGACCACGCGCATCGAGCTTGCGACCGGGATCGCGGTCGCGTTCGCCCGGAACCCGATGTCGACGGCCGTGATCGGCAACGACCTGCAGCTGTACACGAAGGGCCGGTTCATCCTCGGTCTCGGCAGCCAGATCAAGCCGCACATCGAGAAGCGGTTCTCGATGCCGTGGTCCGAGCCGGCGAAGCGCATGCGCGAGTTCATCCTCGCGATGCGCGCCATCTGGGCGTGCTGGAACGACGGCGAGAAGCTCGACTTCCGGGGCGAGTTCTACCGCCACACGCTCATGACGCCGTTCTTCAACCCGGGCCCGAACCCCTACGGCGTCCCGAAGGTGTTCCTCGCCGCCGTCGGCGAGCGCATGACCGAGGTTGCGGGGGAAGTGGCCGACGGCATCCTGCTGCACGGCTTCACGACGGAGCGGTACGTGCGCGAGGTCACGATGCCCGCGCTCCAGCGCGGGTGGGCCCGAGCGGGCAAGAAGCGGGGTGACTTCGAGCTGTCGGGGCCGATGTTCGTCGTCACCGGGACGAACGAGCAGGAGTACGAAGCGGCGCGCAAAGGCACGAAGCAGCAGATCGCGTTCTACGGGTCGACGCCCGCCTACCGCGGCGTGCTCGAGCTGCACGGCTGGGGCGACCTGCAGAGCGACCTCAACCGCCTCTCGAAGCAGGGTGAGTGGCAGCAGATGGGGGAGCTCGTCGACGACGACATCCTCGCGACGTTCGCCGTGACCGGCGAGCCCGAGGAGATCCCGGCGCGGATGCTCGAGCGCTACGGCGACGTCGTCGACCGCATCAGCTTCTACGCCCCGTACAAGAGCGACCCCGAGCGCTGGTCTCGCGTGCTGGAGGGCTTCAAGGCCTCGTAGTCACGCCGGCTTGCGGGCGAGCAGGATCTCCGTGTCGCCGGGCCAGTCCCAGAACAGGCCGTCAGGCGAGCGTTCGTTCAGCAGCGCGCGCACGTCGGCTTCGAACGCGTCGAGCCGGTCGCCGAAGAGGTGGGGCGCGGCGTACGAGGTCGACAGGTAGCCGGCGAGCACGCCGTCGACGTCGCGGACGACGTCGGGGCGGCCGGGCGCGAAGACCGATCGCGGCCTGCCGAACCGCGTGCGGGCGAGCGCATCCGCGTAGCGGTCGAAGTCGGGCGTGAACCCTTGACCGGCGCGGCGACGGGGGCCCAGGTAGCGGCGGACGATCGCCTTGAGCTCGTCGTGCGGGATCGGGGGATATCCCGGTCCGTCAGGCTGCGGCCGTCCCTCGACCGTGTGCACGACGAGCGCGATCGTCCCGCCGGGCTCGAGGAGGTCGTACACGGCCTCGCCCACCGCGACCTGATCGGTCCATTGGTACGACGAGCCGAACGTCACGAGCCTGCAGGGGTCAAAGGCGAGCGTCGGGGTCGCTTCCGCGACCGCCTCGACCCAGCGGATGTTGTCGACGCCGGCCTCCCGTGCGCGGCGCGCGCCCTCGGCGAGCATGTCGGCGTCGGGGTCGAGGCCGATCGCCGCTTCGAACGAGGGCGCGAGCTCGACCGTCAGGATGCCCGGGCCGCATCCCACATCGAGCAGGCGACCGGTCCCGTCCAGACCGACCTCCGCCGACAAGGTCGCCACGAGCTGGCGTGAGTACGGCGGTCGCCCACGCGCGTAGTACGGCGCGCTCCCTTGGTAGAGCGTCGGGTCGTACGGCACCCGCCCATCCTGGCTTACGTCAGCTCCATACCTTGCGTGCCGTGGCGGCGACTATGCCGAGCTTCGCGCGTTCGTCGTCGATCGTCAGCGCGTTGCCGAGCACCGATGTGGCGAACCCGCACTGCGAGGAGATTGCAAGCCGTTCGAGAGCAATGAAACGGCTCGCAGCGTCGATTCTCGTCGCGAGTGCGTCGACGGATTCGAGATCAGGCCGCTTGGTCGTCACCAAGCCGAGGACGACCCGGCGATCGCTCGGTACCGCAGCGAGCGGCTCGAAGCTTCCCGAGCGCGCGTCGTCGTACTCCAGGAGGAGGCGATCAGCAGCGATGCGGCCGAAGATCTGCCCTGCAACCGCTTCATAGCCTCCCTCGACCAGCCACCGGCTGGCTTGGTTGCCGCGACAGAGATGCAACCCGAAGGTGACCCCCGGTCGATCGCCGATGACGTGGTTGTCGAGCTCGATCCCAAGCTCGATCCATCGCTCGGTCGGCCAACCCCGAGTTGCATAGAAGTCGCGGTACGTCGGGTCGAGCACCATCGTGTAATGCGGCGCGTCGAGCTGGAGGTACGTGGCGCCCATCGCTTCGAGCTCGTCGGCTTCTTCGCGGAGGATCTGGGCGACGTCGCCGAGGAAATTCTCGAGGGTCCGGTATTCCGGCGGAGCTCGTCCCGGATCCCAGAAGTTTGCGAACAGGCTCGGGCTCGGGAGCGTGACCTTGAGAACGCGGTCGGTGCGGCCGCGCGCGTAGGCGAACTCTTCGGCGCAGAGGGATCGGCGCCGTCGCAGCTTCCCGACCACGGCCAGTTCCGGGCGCTCGACCTGCAGTTCGCCGACCTCCGCGTCGCCGTGCCAGTCGCCCCACAGGAACGCATCGAGGTCCCAGTCCGAGAATCCATCGACGGCGGCAGGCAGCTGACTCTGGAACGACAGGCGTCGCATCTCGCCGTCGGTCACGACCTCGACGCCCGCCTCCTCTTGCAGACGGAGTGCTTCGCCGACGGCGTGGTCCTCCGCCGTCTTGAGCTCGGCCGTGGAACGCGACCCGGCGGCGAATTGCTCACGTGCCTCGAGGAGCCGCGGGGGTCGGAGCAGGCTCCCGACAACGTCGCTGTGAGCCTCGATCACCGAGCTCATCGTACGAGGCGACCTGGCGCGTACGCCCGACGACGTTCAGCGTGCGGACGCGTTCAGTCCTCGTCGGCCAGCGGGAACTCGACCGGGTCCTCGAGCGAGCCGTCGAGAAGGGCCTCGACCAGGTCGGCCAGCTGGCTCGGGTAGATGGTCTCGTCCGTCGCCCGGAGCTCCTCGATGCTCCACCACCGGTGATCGATGAGCGCGCGCTGCTCGACCTCGTCCCAGCCGTGGTGCTGGGGCGTGAACGGCGCGACGGTCACGGCGAAGAACGACTCGCTCTGGCGGTACCGACGGCCCTCGAACGGGAAGCGGCACACCCGCGTCGCGACGACTGGGCCGAGTTGCCCGGGATCGAGGCGGAGGCCGGTCTCCTCCAGCACTTCCCGGACGGCGCCGTCCTGGATCGACTCGCCGTCGTTCAGCCCGCCGCCGGGAGTCAACCACCAGGCGCCGTCGTCCGGCCGCCCGGGATCACACCCGTGCTGGAGCAGCACGCGGCCGTCCGCCAAGAGGACGACGCGCGCGGCCTGCCGCTCGATCACCACGCGCGCACGGTACCGGCCGGCGGCCGTGTCAGATGACGGTCGTGGGCAGCGCGTCGGGCACGAGGACGACCACGGCACCGAAGACGACGAGTGCCACCGCCGCGGCCCGCGCGACCCAATGGCCGGCGGGCAGGCACTTCTCGCCGAAGATCAGCAGCGCGATGACGACCATCGCGGCGACGTTCATGACGCCGAGGGGCAGGAGGATGACGAAGAGCAGCCAGCAGCACCCGAGGCAGTAGGCACCGTGCAGCACGCCCATCTGGATCGCGCCCGCCTTCCCGTCCCGCCAGGACGTCATGAGGAACGACATCGGGGACCTGCACTTGGACAGGCAGACGTCCTTAAGGGGGGTGAGCTGGTAGATGCCCGCCGCGATCAGGAGCAGCCCTCCGATGCGGGCCCACTGGCCGTTGATCCAGTCGGCGTCGGCAGCGAGACGGTCGATCAACGCGGCGATGGCGAACGCAAGGACGCCGAACACGGTCCAGACGGCGAGGTACGCGCCGACGAAGTACGTCGTCGGAACATAGGAGCGTGCGGCGTCGCGGTTGCCGCGTTGCACTCTGTCGAAGAGCAGGATCATCGGTGCCGCGGCCGGGAACATCATCGCCACCATCATGGCGACCCACATGGCGAGGAAGAGCGGGGCGGCCAGGCCCATGGTCAGGTCGAGGCTCTCGTCCATGGCGTGCATGCCGTGCATCGCCATCGAGCTGTCGTTGCCCGCCTGCCACACGACCAGACCCCAGCCGGCGGCCGCCAGCACCAGCAGGGCGGCGAGGATCCCGTTGCGCGGTCGAGCGAGCCGATCCTCCGCGATCGGCGGCGGTGACTTGGCGACGGTCGTCATCAGCCGCTCCAGGCGAACGGGTTGGAGAACCCGCTCAGATTCTCGCCGGAGTACGCGACTCCGAACGCGTTGACCTCCGAACGCGACACGGGGGCGAGGCCGAGCGTCGGGCCCGCCGGGTGGGCGACGATGTTCGTGAGGGACACCGGCTCGCCGGACTCGAGCGTGATCCGCTCACCCGAGTAGTCGACGCGCCCGTCGACCTTGATGTGGTGGCTCTTGCCGTCGCTCTCGATGTTGATCGAGCCCTGCTCGATGCCGAGGAACTCGCCGAGGAACGGCCCCAGCGCCGCGGGCGGGCCGCCCAACTCGCCCGAGAGGACCTGGCCGAACTTGCCGACCTGCTCCTCGTTCGCGCCGTCGTCGATGATCACACCGACCCGCCAGTTGCCGTCGGCCATGTTGGGGGGCGTATCGGCGATCATTACGAACGATCGCCCGGAGACGTCGACGCCCTCGATCTCGCCGTTCTCGACGTCGAACGCGAGCGCGAAGCGACAGAAGTCGTCCCGAGTCGCCTTGCGAGCGAGATTCGACCATGTACACGGACAGATCGCGTCACACGAGCAGTTCTCGTAGAAGGTTCCTGCCAGGTTCCAGCTCATCCCGCCTCCTGTTCCCACCGATGGCTACGGGAAAACTCTCACCGTCGCCTGCCTTGTGTAAAGGGGACCCACGCGGTCTCCGCGGTAACCGGATTACGTCGCGGCCGCGAAGCGCAGCATCGACGCTGCCGTAGCATCCGGGTCCTGCATCGGCCCGAAGTGGCCGACGCCCGACATGACCTCGAGCCGGCCGTCAGGGAGCCGCTCGACGATCATCTCACCCAGCTTGGCCGGGATGGCGTCGGTGTGCTCCCCGCACACCACGAGAGTCGGGCACCGCACCTCGTGCAATCGCTGGTACACGCCGTTGGCGACGCCCATCGCGTACATCGACGCCTCGTCCTCGGGCCGGCACTTCAGTTCCACCTCGCCGTCGGCTCGGTCGCGCAATCCGTACTCGACGTAGGCGCGCAGGGCGGTGGGCTCGAGGACGTCGAGCGGCGGCCTCGATGCGTATGACGCGAACGCCTCGTCACGCGACGGCCACACGGAGCGCCGACGCCGGGCGCCTTCGGACAACGGGAAGTCCGACTGCGGCTCGAGGGGCTCGTCACTCGGGAACACGATGGGCTCGTAGCACCACAGCCGTGCGAACCTGCGGGGCTCGCGCGCCTCGCCGAGGAGGAGCGACGCCGCGCCTTTCGAGTGCCCGCACGCCAGCAGCGTCGACTCAGCGGCCAGGCCGACCTCGTGGACGACGGCCATGACGTCGTCGGCGAACTCCGACCAGCGGTACCCGTCGCGGGAGCGGTCGCTGTCGCCGTGACCCCGGTAGTCGAAGGACCACACGTGCCGGCCGGCGGCGACGAGCCGCGCCGCCACCGGCGCCCAGGTGAGCCCGTGGAAGCCGGTCGGGTGCGCGAGCAGAACGGGGTGGCCGTCGCCACCCCAGTCGTGCACGACGAGGCTCAGGTCCCCGGCGTCGAACCGGCGGGAACGCGGACGCGGTGGCGTCGCCACAGTGAGGACCAGAGTGGGTGGGCGGTCTTCGGGTGCTCGCCTGCCGGCACGGGCCGGCGCCGACCCCACAGCGCGGGCCAGATGCAGACGGCGCAGAGCACGACGCCCAGCAGCATGACGTACCGGAGGGCGTGGGTGAAGGCGATGTCGGTGATCTGCTCGACCAGGGCGCGCGACGCGCCGGTCAGGGATTTCACATGCTGCTCGGCGGCGGTGGACGCCGACAGCAGGCCGCGCACGTCGTCGACGTCCGCGGCGGAGGCGCCGCGCGCGTGCGCCTTCGACAGCAATTCGCTGTTCTCGAGGCTCGAGAAGAGCGAGCTCGAGAGCGCGAGCCCGATCACGATGCCCATGAGTCGTGCCGTCTGCAGGACGCCCGACGCGATGCCGGCCTTCTCGTCCGGCATCGACTCCATCCCCGCCGTGTTCGAGATGTTGTACGCGAACCCCTGCCCGAACCCGGCGATCACGAGCCCGACGACGACGAGCCCGATCCCGCTCTCGGCGTCGATCAGCGCGAAGAAGGCCATGCCCACGCCGACGAGGAATATCCCCACCGCCATGAGCTCCTGGGAGCCGAACCGCGAGACGAGCCGCCCGCCGATCGGCGACATCACGACCAGCGGCACGCTGAAGAAGAGGAAGACGCCTCCGGCGGCGAGCGGGCCGAGATCAAGGACGTTCTGCAGGTACAGCGTGAGGAAAAAGAGGATCACGCCGAACATCCAGTTCCCGATGAACGCCACCACCGACGCGCCGGCGAACCGCAGGTCCCGGAACAGCGAGAACTCCACCAGCGGCACCCGCCGTTTCAGCTTGAGCTCGATGATCACGAACGCGGCAAGGAACGCCAGCCCGATCACGATGGGCACGAAGACGACCGTGGTCCAGCCCGAGTTGCTGCTCTGCTGCAACCCGAGGATCACGAGCACGAATCCGACCGTGAGCGTCGCGAACCCGGTCCAGTCGATCCCGCCCGTGAACGTGGGGTCGCGGGACTCGTCGACGGCCGCCAGGGTGATCACGAACGTCACGATGCCGATCGGCACGTTGATGAAGAAGAACCACCGCCACGACGCGAACTCGGTGAGGATCCCGGCGAGGAACGGCCCCAAGGCCGAGCCGGCGAGGCCGACTCCGGACCAGATGCCGAGCGCCTTCGCCCGCTCGTCGGGCTCGAACGCGTCGTTCACGATCGAGACCGACACGGTGAAGATGATCCCGCCGCCCACGCCCTGCACGACCCGGGCGGCGATGAGGAACAGTTCGTTCGGGGCGGCGGCGCAGGCCGCCGACGCGGTGACGAACAGGACGATCCCGATCAACGCCATCTTGCGGCGGCCGAAGATGTCGGCGAAGCGCCCGATGGCGATCATCGGCGAGACGAACGCGAGCAGGTAGGCGTTGACCGTCCAGAGGAGCGTGGTCGTCGACGCGTCCAGGTCCTCGCCGATGCGCGGGAGCGCCACCGTGATCCCGAAGAAGTCGACCGTGAGCAGGATCATGACGCCCGACATCGCGATCACGACCCACCACTTCCGGTTCGCGGCGGTGATCAGCGGCACGGCGCCGCAGCTTACGATGCCCGTCTGATGGCAGGTGACGACGGCACCGGCGCCGCCGCGTGGGAACGTCGCGGCGAGTACCACGACGTCGGGAGCCGCCGCCTGTTCGTCGTCGACCGTTCACCGATCGACGCCACCGGCACCGCTTCCGTTCCCGTCCTCGTCCTCCACGGCTTCCCGACGTCGTCGCACGACTGGCACCGCGTCGTCGACCATTTCGCGACCCATCAGCGGGTCGTTGTCCCCGACCTGCTCGGCTTCGGCCTCACCGAGAAGCCCGACCAGCGGTACTCGCTCTTCGAGCAGGCCGACCTGGTCGAGGCGCTGGCCCGCCGTCTCGGGCTCGACGAGGTAGCGCTCGTCACCCACGACATGGGCGATTCGGTCGGCGGCGAGCTCCTTGCCCGCAGCCTCGACGGCACGCTCGGCTTCGACGTCACGCGCCGCGTCGTCACGAACGGCTCCATCTACCTCGGGATGGCCCGCCTCACCGACGGCCAACAGCTCCTCCTGTCGCTGCCGGACGAGCGCCTGGTCGACGGCCTCGGCCGCGACGCGCTCGTGCAGGCGCTGCAGGCGACGTTCGCGCCCGGCTCGCCCGTGCCCGACGAGGATGTCGAGACGGCCGCCGGCCTTGTCCTCCGGGACGGCGGGGAGCTCCTGCTGCCCCGCACGATCCGCTACGTCGAGGAGCGCCGGGAGCACGAAGGCAGGTGGACGGGCGCGATCGAGCGCCACCCGTCACCGCTGACGATCGTGTGGGGCGACGCCGATCCGATCGCGGTGTGGCCGATGGCCGAGCGTCTGCACGACGCGCGCCCGGACGCGACGCTCGTGCGCCTCCGCGCCGTCGGCCACTACCCGATGCTCGAAGCTCCCGACGAGCTCGCCGCCGCGCTCGACCACGCGGTCGGCGCTACTTCGTGAACTCCTCGAGCGCGGCCTTGAAGTCGATCACGACGCCCTGCGGCTCCTCGGGCAGCACCTTGGCCGGGAGGTTCGAGCCCGGGTAGAGCAGCGGGACGGCGTCGTCGGGCACCGGGTTGCCGACCTTCGCCTGGTACGGCTTCCGCCCGTCGAGCATGACGGTCAGGACGAAGGCGTGCATGTCGACGCCGTGCGGGTTCTTCACGCCGAGGGGCTGGGTCTGCACGATCACCGCCCGCGCCGGCGTTCCGCGGGCAAGGACGTCGGCGGCGGTCGCCTGTCCCGATCCCTGGGCGAGGGTGACCTCGGGCGGCTCGGTGGCGAGGTCGAGCGCGATCTCGTCGTGGTTGTCCGGGTTCACCCGCACCGCGCAGACCGTCTGGCCGGGGACCATCTTCGGGAGGACGGTTAGCGGCACCGCCTGCCGGCAGGTGGCGTTGTAGGCGGGCACATTGTTCAGCACGACCTCGACGGTGAAGATGCACACGGGCGACGAGAAAGCGTCCTCACCCCTGCTGACGTTCGTCTGCTTGACGTCGACGATCGTCCCCCGGCCGAGCAGCCCATTCCGCAGCAGGTCCTTGTCGACGGAACCGCTGAACTGCTTCAGCTTCTTGAACAAGCCCATGGTCGCTCCTTGCGCTCGGTCCACCCCACCTGTCGAATGCGCTCAGGGAACCAGGAAACGGGCGGACGCGCCTGAGTAGCGGCTACTCAAAATCCGGCAATGCCGGGGTTAGGCGGCCAGCGCCTCCATCCAGCGGTCGAGCGCCGGCCCGCTCTCGAAGCTCGAGATGAGCGCGTAGCGAGGGGCGTCGCCGGTGTGGCACACGACGTGCCAGAGACGCTGGGTGTCGAGGACGAACTGCGAGCCGCGATGGAGCGGGATGTGCTGCTCGGTGTCCGGGTCCGGGAGACCTTCATCGTTCTGCTCCATCAGGATCATGAAGCTGTCGGGGAAGTCGGTGAGCTCGAGCCACGACCGCACGACCCAGCCCCCGTCGGGCGGGTTGAAGCGGTTGTTGTCGTCGCGGTGGATCTGCCGCCGCGCCGTCTCGTAGTCCTGCGGCTCGAGCTTGATGACCCGCACCCGCCCGAAGTTCGCCCCGACCGCCTCGACGTAGCGCTTGATCTCGGGGCAACGCTCGGCGTTGACGGTGAACTTGCCGTCCTTGTCGGGCCGCTCGTCGCCCGGCTTCCAGAAGCCGCGGCAGTCGAGCTCGCCGTCGGCCGTCGCGATCGGTGCGAAGTTCGTGTCGCCGCCGCTCTTCCAGTCCATGTACTCGAGGCCGAGGAACTCGCGCTCCGGGATGGGCCGGTCGAGATCATGCAACCGCAGGAATCCCGTCGCGTCGAGCGCGTCGAGACGCGGATGCGGGGTCTCGAGGGGGATGTCGGACGACCAGTGGGGGGTCTTCAGCCAGTGCGACACGATGACCGATTCTAGAAGCTCGGCTACCGTGCGGACGTGTCCGGCGCCGCGTCGAAGGCCGTGCTCGTGACCGGGTGCTCGACCGGGATCGGCCGCGCCACCGCCGAACGTCTCGCGCGCCGGGGCTGGACCGTGTACGCGTCGGCGCGCCGGCCAGAGGCGATCAAGGACCTCGCCGACGCCGGGTGCAAGCTGCTGACGCTCGACGTCGCCGACGACGAGTCCCGCCGCGCCGCCGTCGCGGAGGTCGAGGCGGCGGAGGGCGCGGTCGGCGCGCTCGTCAACAACGCGGGGTTCAGCCTGGGAGGTCCGGTCGAGGAGGTTCCGCTCGACGACTGGCGCCGCCAGTTCGAGACGAACCTGTTCGGCATGATCCACCTGATCCAACTCGCGCTGCCGGGGATGCGTCGCCAACAGTGGGGCCGCATCGCCAACGTCAGCTCCATCGGCGGCCGGCTCACGTTCCCCGGCGCGGGCGCGTACCACGCCAGCAAGCACTCGGTCGAGGCGATGAGCGACGCGCTCCGCTTCGAGGTCAAGCCGTTCGGCGTGCGCGTGTCGGTGATCGAGCCGGGGATCATCAAGACGAAGTTCGGGGACACCGCGGTGTCGACGGCCGCCGACCGGGGCGCCGGCGGGCCGTACGCCGAGTTCATGGCGGGCGTCGCGACGCGCACCGCCGGCGCCTACGAGGGGCCGATGGCCATGATGGCCGCGTCCCCCGATCGGGTGGCGAAGGTGATCGAGCGCGCGCTCCGGCGCCGGTCGCCGCGGCCGCGGTACCGCGTCACCGCTGGCGCCCGCTTCATCCTCGTCACCCGGGCGCTGACGACCGACCGCGGCTGGGATCGCGTGGTTCGCACCGCCTACCCGCCGCCCCAACCTGACTAGGGCGGAGGAGGCGAGCTTGGACCGGCCGAGGGTCGAGTGGGCCGAGGTCACGATCGACTGCCGCGACACCGAGCGCGTCGCCGCGTTCTGGGCCGAGCTCCTCGGCGCGTCGGTGCGACCGCACGACGACGGCTGGTTCCAGCTCGGCCCCACCGTGGCCGGCGGCCCCGTGATCAACATCCAGCCCGTGCCCGAGGAGAAGGTGGGGAAGGCCCGCGTGCACCTGGACCTCTGGGTCGACGACCTCCGCGCCGCCGTCGCCCGTGTCGAGGAGCTCGGTGGCCGCCAAACGGGCGAGGTGCACACGGAGCCCGAAGGGATCGACGTCGTGATGACCGACCCCGAAGGCACCGAGTTCTGTCTCGTCGCGCTTCCGCCGAAGCCGGAAGACGGTTAGGCGGCCCGGCGGCCCGCTTGTGAGCCGGGGAGGCGGGCGTTGATGGCGTCGGCGACGTCGTCGAGGAGCTCGGGCGCCCGTTTGTCGTAGACGTATCGGGCCAGCGCACGCGGCTGGCGGTTGCCCGCGTACCGCACGGCGACCTCGGTCCGGCTCCGCGACGACGGCGCCAGCTCGACCTCGACCGACACGCCCGCGCCCGGGAGCACGGAGCCGAGGCGCGTCCTGACGGTGTGGGCCGGCAGGAGCGACGTGGCGATCGCGGTCGCGTGCGTCGCGGCAGGCTCTCCCAGCGATCGGGTCACGTCGTCGAACACCGGCTCGGCGACGGCAACGGGCAGGTCGACGACGCGCGACAAATAGCTGCAACTGCCGTGCGCATCCATGCGTGCCTCCTCGTGCTCGATCGTGTGACGACGCCGGGAACGGTAGCGAGGGCATGTGTCGAAACCGTCACGCGGAAGCGTGCGGGACGCGAACACCAGTTGAGCGATGGGCTACCGGAGTCTCACCGAAGTCTTGGTGTCGCGCGTCACTCCGTGTCGCGCGTCACTTCGAGATGTCGACCGGGAGGTGCTCGAGGCCGCGGAGCGTGAACGTCGTCCGGCGCACCGGCTCGCCCGCGAGCTCGATGTCGGGGAACCGCCGGACGAGCGACCCGATCGCGGCCGCACCCTCGAGCCGCGCCAGTGACGCACCGAGGCAGAAGTGGTGCCCGCCCCCGAACGCGACGTTGCGGTTGGCGTTCTCGCGGCCGAGATCGAGGCGGTCGGGCTCCTCGAACTCCGCGGGGTCGCGGTTCGCCGCGCCGAGCAGCGGGATGAGGTTCTGGCCTTTCGGGATCGTGACGCCGCCGACGTCGTAGTCGTCGAGGGTGATGCGCTGCGTCAGCTGCACCGGGCTGTCGAAGCGAAGCAGCTCCTCGACCGCTTGCCGGTCGAGCGACGGGTCGTCACGCAAGCGCTCGAGCTGGTCGCGATGCTGCAGCAACGCGAGCGTCCCGTTGCCGATGAGGTTCACCGTCGTCTCGTGCCCGGCGATGAGCAGGAACAGCGCAGTGCCGAGCAGCTCCTCCTCGTTGAGCCGGTCGTCGCCTTCCTCCGCCTCGATGAGAGCCGAGAGCAGGTCGTCTCGCAGCGTTTGCCGCCGCCGCTCGATCAGGTCACCGAAGTAGTCGAGGAAGGCGCTGCCCGCCGCCTCGATGCGGACTCGCTGCTCGGGCGTGATGAGCGGGTCGGGGTCGATGCTCGCGGCGAGCTCGGCCGACCATGACTGGAACGTGGCGTGGTCCTCCGGCGGCACCCCGAGCAGCTCGCAGATGATCACGACCGGGAGCGGGTACGCGAGATCGGTCACGACGTCCATCCGCCCGTCGCCGCGGGCTTCGACGGCGTCGAGCCGCCCGTCCACGACCTGCTGGATGCGGGCGCGGAGCCGCTCGATCATCTTGGGCGTGAACGCCTTGCTCACCAGGCCGCGCAGGCGTGTGTGGTCGGGTGGGTCCATGAACAGCATGACGACGTCGTTCATCTGGTCCATGGCGTCGTCTTCCGAGGGCGGGTTCGCCTCGGCGAAGGCGCGGAACAAGTCGGAGTTCTGCTGGTTCGTGCTGAGGTGCGGGTCGCGCACGATCGCCGACGCATCCGCGTGACGGCTGACGAGATACACCCCGAACGGCGTCTGGTGCACCGGCTCCTGCTCGCGCAGGAGCTCGAAGAACTGGTACGGATCCTCCCGGAACTCGGGTGTGAGCGCGACGCTCAGGAAGTCGAGCGTCGGTTCGACGGCTTGGTCAGCCGACTGTGCCATCGGAGCCCCCCGTGAGCCGGTGTCGTTTCCGTCACGGTATGCCCGGGTTCGTGCGTGGTCTACGTGACCCGCGGCACACGCCCGCTCGTCACGGTCGCATGCCGCGCGCGGTGGGGCCGGAGCCACGGACAGGAGCGGCGAGGTTGGCGAACTCGCACAGCAGCGGACGTGTCTCGCGCGGGTCGACGATCTCCTCGATCATGAACACCTCGGCGGTGCGGAACGGCGAACGCGCCGCGTCGAGCCGGCGCTCGATCTCGGCCCGGGCCGCGTCGCGATCCTCGGCCGCGTCGAGCTGCGCCTTGTACGCCGCCTCGATCCCGCCCGCGAGGGGAAGGCTGCCCCAGTCGCCCGACGGCCACGCGAACCGGTACTTGAGGCGCGCCGCGTTCTGATGGGCGGCGCCGGCGACGCCGTACACCTTGCGCAAGATCACCGAGCACCAGGGCACGGTGGCCTGGTAGATCGCCGCCAGCGCCCGGGCGCCGTGCCGGATCGTCGCCGCCCGCTCGGCGTCGACGCCGATCACGAAGCCGGGGTTGTCGACGAGGTGGACGACCGGCAGGTGGAAGGTGTCGGCGAGGTCGACGAACCGCGTGACCTTCTGTGACGCGTCCGCCGTCCATCCTGCGCCGTAGAAGTAGGGGTCACCGGCGAGCACGGCGACCGGCCAGCCGTCGAGCCGGGCGAGGCCGGTCACCGCGGAGCGGCCGTACCCGCGTCCCATCTCGAAGAACGACCCACGGTCGACGACCGCGTCGATGATGTCACGCACCTTGTACACCTGGCGCGCGTCGCGTGGGATCGCATCGGCGAGCGAGCCTTCGCGACGCTCCGGGTCGTCCGTCGGGTCGATCCTGGGCGGGGAGTCGTCGACCGAGCGGGGCAGGTACGAGAGGAAGACGCGCGCCTTTGCGAACGCCTCGTGCTCGCTGTCGACGACGTCGTCGACCGCGCCGTTGCGACCGTGGATGGCGCTGCCTCCCAGCTCCTCCTTGTCGACGTGCTCGCCGAGGCGGGCCACGACGGGCGGGCCCGCCACGAACAGCTGCGACGTGCCCCGCACCATCACCGAGTAGTGGCTCGTGACGACGCGGGCGGCGCCCAGCCCGGCGACGGATCCCAGGCACAGCGCGACGACGGGGACGGTGGCGAGGTTCTCGACCACCCAGTCCCAGCCCGGGTTGAACGGCACGAAGCTGCGCGCCATCGTCTCGATCGACTTCACGGAACCGCCGCCACCCGAGCCGTCGACGAGTCTCACGATGGGCAGCCGCAACTCGTTCGCCATCTGCTCGGCGTGGACCTGCTTCTGGAAGATGGACGCGTCGGCGGCGCCGCCGCGCACGGTGAAGTCGTCGCCGCCCACGACGACGGGCCGCCCTTCGATGCGGGCCCGACCCATCACGAAGTTGGCGGGCGTGAAGCTCGCGAGCTGCCCGCCGTCGTACTCGGCTCGGCCGGTGAGCGCGCCGACCTCGTGGAAGCTCCCCGGGTCGACGAGGGCGTCGATGCGCTCGCGTACGGTGAGCTTGCCGGCCTGGTGCTGGCGGGCGACCTTCTCCTCGCCGCCCATCTGCGCGGCGAGCTCGGTGCGTCGCCGCAGTTCGTCGAGCTCGGGATCCCAGGTCACGGCACCATCCCGCGCGCACCGTACTCTTGCGGCTCGTGACGGAACCCTCGATCGACCCGAAGACGTACCGCCAGCACCGCTACGCGCCGCCGCCCGGCGCGACGGAGATCCTGCTCGTGCGCCACGGCGAGTCCCAGCCCGTCGATCCGGAGCGGCCGTTCGACCTCGTCGACGGTCACGGCGACCCACCGCTCGACCCCGTCGGCGTCGACCAGGCCGAGCGGCTGGCGGAGCGG
>DATFXK010000372.1:0-10151 GCA_035316005.1 Acidimicrobiia bacterium
ATGGAGTGGCCGGGCGCGGTCTGGATCGACGGCCTCGCCGACGGTCCCCGGGGCGCGGCGTTGACCATCGACCACGAGCTCGCGCACCAGTGGTGGCACGCCCTGGTCGGCAACGACTCCATCCGGGCGCCCGTCGTCGACGAGCCGCTCGCGCAGTACTCCATGTGCGTCGTGGCGGCGGCGAACGGCAGCGCGTGCGACGCGCTCGGAGGAACGGGCGGCACCGACGCGCGAGAGAGGAACGAGTGCGCCGACCGGGCGACGACCGAGTTCGCGTCGGCGGCGCAGTACGGGTCCCTGATCTACGACCAGGCGCCCCAGCTCTACTTCGCGCTGGCCTCCGCAGTCGGGGCCGACGAGTCGATCGCCGCGCTCCGGGGCGTCGTGACGCGCCACGCTTTCGGGATCATCACGCCGGCAGAGCTGCGGGACGAGCTCGTCGCCGCGTTCCCGCAGCAGGCCGACACGGTGCGCGCGCTGTGGGAGCGCTACATCGGCCCGCCCGGCTGCGGCCTCAATCCGTCAGGAAAGTAGTGATGCGGTGGTTGACGACGTCGGGTTCCTCGAGGTGCAGGAAGTGGCCGGTGCCCGGCACCATCACCAGCTCGAGCCCGGCGGGGAAGTGCGGCCGCAGCTCGTCCTCGACGACGATCTCGGCGCCCATCACGCCGTCGTCGGTGCCGTGGAGGTACAGGGTCGGCACCGGGGTCGGCTCGAGGTACGCGCCCTGCACGTCGACGAGCGCCGGGTCGGCGTCCTTGGACCCGTACACGAACCGGTAGTAGTCGAGCGCCGCTGGCAGCACGCCGGGCGCGCCGAGCGTCTTCTTCAGCTCGGCGATGAGCTCCGGGTCGGGCTCGAACCCCGGTGACCAGTCGCGCCACAGCTGGTCGACGAGCGCGAAGTCGTCCATCGGCACGACGGCGTCGGAGAGGGGGAGCTGGAAGAAGAACTGGTACCAGGATCGCTTCAGCTGCGCGGGGTCGAAGAGGTGCTGGCCCAGCGCGCCGGCGTGCGGCACGGCCATGGCGGCCAGGCGGCGGAACCTCGCCGGCGCGTGTGCCACCGCGGTGTACGCCGCCATCGCGCCCCAGTCGTGGCCGACGAGCACCGCGGGACCGTCGCCGGCGAGCGCGTCGGCGAGCGCGATCGCGTCGAGCGCGAGCGAGGCGACCTGGTAGTTGCCGTCGGGCGCGAGGCCGGTGGGGTGGTAGCCGCGCATCCAGGGCGCCACCGCGCGGAAGCCCTCCTCGGCGAGATCGGCGAGGAGCGCCTCGTAGGTGGGCGCGTGGTCCGGGAAGCCGTGGAGGCACAGGGCGAGCGGCCCGTCCGCCGGGCCCGCTTCCAGATAGGCGAAGTCGATCCCGTTGGCGGTGACGCGGCCCTGCGGCATGCGCCGGAGCCTAGGCCCCGCCCCGACCGGTTTTGCCCTAATGATTAGCGTGCTAACGTTTTCTGGTCATGGTCGAGTCGAAGTACGACGAGTTCCTGGGTCGCCGCATCGCTCTCACGCACAAGGTGGTGCACGAGTGGGCAGATCGCGCGCTCGCGCCCCACGAAGCGAGCATCACCGACTGGATCGTGCTCAAGTCGCTGCAGCGTCCCGAAGCCGCCGACGGCGTCAGCCAGCGTGAGCTAGCGGGCTGGATGGGCATCGAGCCGCCGACCGTGATCCGGCACCTCGATCGCCTCGAGGGCGCCGGGCTCGTCGCCCGCCGCCGCGACGACCGCGACCGGCGCGTGGTCCGGGTCACGATGACGGCCGCCGGGAGGCGGCGGTTCGAGCAGCTCGCGCTCGTGATGAGCGCAGCCGACGCCGAGCTGCGAGCACAGCTCACCGCCCGCGAGCTGGAGGTTCTGCCCCGGGCACTCGAGAAGCTGCACGCATACGTCGCGGCCGATGACAGCGCCGGAGAGCGAGAAAGGAGGAGCGCGCATGTCGCAGGTAGCCGCTGACACCGCGCTCGACGAGGTCATCCGCACCGAGGGCCTCACGAAGGTCTTCCCGGGCGGCGTGAAGGCCGTCGACCACCTCGACCTGTCGCTCCGGCGGGGGGAGATCTTCGGCCTGCTCGGCCCGAACGGCGCCGGGAAGACGACGACCGTCGGCATGCTCACCTCGATGGTGATCCCGACCGAGGGCAGCGCCGTCGTGGGCGGCGTCGACGTCGTCGCCCATCCCGCACTCGCCAAGCAAGCGATCGGCATCGTGCCGCAGACCAACACGCTCGACCGGTCGCTCAGCGTGTGGGAGAACCTCTACTTCCACGGCCGGTTCTTCGGGATGAGCGCGCGCGAGGCGAAGTCCGAGGCGACGCGGCTCCTCGAGAAGTTCTGGCTCGCCGATCGCGCGTCGGCCGAGGTGCTCGCGCTGTCGGGCGGCATGGCACAGCGCCTGATGGTGGCGCGTGCCGTCATGCACCGGCCGGCGATCCTCTTCCTCGACGAGCCGACCGCCGGCCTCGACCCCCAGAGCCGGATCGCACTGTGGCAGATCCTCGAGGAGCTGCACGGCGAGGGGCAGACGATCCTCCTGACGACGCACTACATGGAGGAGGCGGACCAGCTCTGCGACCGGGTGGCGATCATGGACCACGGCCGCATCCTCGCCCTCGAGACTCCGGCGGGCCTCAAGCGCAGCGTCGGCGCCGACACGATCGTCACCGTGTCCGCCGACGGGAAGCTCGACGAGCTCGCCCGCCTGCTCGAACAACGGGTGCCGGGCGTCCTGCGCGCAACCCAGGTCGACTCGACTGTGCAGCTCGGCGTCAAGGGCGCCGAGGGCGTGCTCCCGGCCGTGATCAACGCGGCCGAGGACGGCGGCTTCACCGTCACCGACCTCTCGGTGGCCGAGCCGACGCTCGAGACCGTCTTCATCAACCTCACCGGAAAGGAGTTGCGCGACTGATGGCCACCACCACGACTGCCCCCGACACCGCGGCGGCCGGCGGTCTCGCCACCGCCCGCCGCAGTACCACCACCGCGAGCTGGTCCGCGTTCCGCGCCCTGCTCCTGCGCGACCTCACGGTCCTACGCAAGACCCTCAACGAGTTCCTGCCGCGCACCATCCTGCAACCGTTCCTGCTCGTGTTCGTGTTCACGTACGTGTTCCCGAAGATCGGCCAGGGTGTCGGCGGCGGCGGCGGCCCGGCCGCCCAGTCGGCATTCGCGACGCTCCTCGTCGCCGGCGTCGTCGGGATCACGATCCTGTTCCAGGGCATCCAGGCCGTCGCCCTGCCGATGGTGCAGGAGTTCGGGTACACGAAGGAGATCGAGGACCGGGTGCTCGCGCCGCTGCCCGTCTCGCTCGTCGCGCTGGCCAAGGTCACCTCGGGCGCGATCCAGGGGATGATCGCCGCGCTCATCGTGTTCCCGATCGCCGCCGTCGTGCCCGCGAACGACGTGCACCTGCACGTGAACTGGCCCGTGCTCCTCACGCTGGCCCCGCTCGCGTGCGTGGCGTCGTCGGCGCTCGGCCTCACCTTCGGGACCCGCTTCGAGCCCCGCACCGTGCCGATGATGTTCGGCGTCGTCGTGATCCCGCTGACGTTCCTCGGCTGCGTCTACTACTCCTGGACCGCGCTGGGGCCGATCAAGGTCTGGGGCTTCTCCTGGCTGAAGTGGCTCGTGCTCGTGAACCCGCTCGTCTACATGAGCGAGGGCTTCCGGGGCGCTCTGACGACGGCCGACCACATGTCGCTCGCGGCGGTGTATCTGGTGCTCGCGGGGTTCGCGGCCCTGTTCCTCTACCTGGGCATCAACGGATTCAAGAAGCGGGTCCTGAGCTAGAAGGGCTGTGACGTCCGGCGGGGCGTGTTTCTCAATAGGCGCCCAATCGGTATCCTCCAAGGGTGCGCGGGGGGATCCAGCTCTCGTTCCATGGTGTGCGGGGTTCGACGCCGTGTGCGGGGCCGCAGTACGAGCGGTACGGCGGCAACACGTCCTGCGTGGCGCTCGAGGCCGACGGCCACGACCCGATCATCTTCGACATGGGGACGGGCCTGCGGCCCTGCGGCCAGTCGCTCGAGGTCGACGGCCCCTTCCACGGGACCGTTCTCTTGAGCCACCTGCACTGGGACCACATCCAGGGGCTCCCCTTCTTCGGCCCCGTCTCGGCGGCCGACGCCGTGCTCGACATCTACGGCCCGGCGCAGGAGTCGGGGCCGCTCGACGCCGTGTTCACCGGCGTGATGCAGCAGCCGTACTTCCCGATCACGCCGGACGAGCTGCACGGCACGGTCCGCTTCCACGACGCCGCCAACGACGACTTCGCGGTCAACGGCGCCAAGGTGCGGTCGCGCTGGGTGCGGCACACGAGCCCGACGATCGGGTTCCGGGTCGACCTCGACGGGCACACGGTCGCGTACGTGTCCGACCACGGCCCCGGCTGCTCGGACGATGCCGACGACTTCGTGCCGCCGGAGATCCTCGACCTCGCCGACGGCGTCGACGTGCTGATCCACGACGCGCAGCACACGTGTGAGGAGTTCGAGCACAAGCGTCACTTCGGGCATTCGACGGTGGACTACGCCGTCCACGTCGCCCGCGAGGCGGGGGCGCGCCGCCTGATGCTGTTCCACCACTGCCCCTCGCACTCGGACGACAACGTCGACCTCATGCACCTGTACAGCAGCGCGCTCGCCGAACGGGTCGCGGGCGGGTTGGAGGTGCTCGCAGCTCGGGAAGGCCTCGTCGTCGAGCTGCGCTCCGTCCTGACGAGGTGAGCGCGTCGTCGCCGCATGAGTGAATCGGAGAGCGCCGAGACGCTCATGCCGCCCGACGAGCCGTCCTTCCGGACGGTTCTCGGGCACTTTGCCACCGGGGTCACGATCATCACGGCGATGGACGGCAACGAGCCCATCGGCGTGTCGGCGAATTCGTTCACGTCGGTCTCGCTCGATCCTCCGCTCGTGCTGTTCTGCGCATCGAAGGTGTCGAGCACGTGGCCGAAGATCGAGGCCGCGGGCAAGTTCACGGTGAACATCCTCAACGAGCACCAGGAGGACGTCTGCCGGGTGTTCGCGACGAAGGGCGCCGACCGGTTCAGCCGCATCGGCTGGCGACGCTCGGCCGGTGGGTCGCCGATCCTGCACGACGCGCTGGCGTACGTCGACTGCACGATCCGGGACCAGCACGACGGCGGCGACCACCTCATCGTCGTCGGCGACGTGCAGGAGCTCGGGGTCCTCGGCGACGACGGCCCGCTCATCTTCTATCGGGGCGGCTACGGCCACTTCACGAGCTGACGGTCGTCCGGTGGATGCCAGCCGGCTGTCGATGCCGCTCGGCGAGGCCATGTTCACGCAGCGTGCGATTCGCCGGTTCAAGCGCGACCCGATCCCGCCCGCGGACCTGGAGCTCATCCTCGAGGCCGCGGTCAGGGCGCCCAACGGCGGCAACCTGCAGCCGGCGCGCTTCCTCGTCGTGAACGACCCTGACACGATCCGGGAGTTCGGTGCGCTGTACCGCGCGGCCTGGTGGGCGAAGCGCCACGACGAGGGGTTCCGCGTGTTCGAGGATCTCCCGCGCGGGTTCCATCCCGCGGCGGGCTTGGCCGACGCGATGGGCGACGTGCCGTGCATCGTGTTCGCGCTCGCGGTCCACGACGCACCGGCGGACTCGGTCATCCCTGCCGTGCAGAACCTGATGCTCGCGGCACGCGCCCTCGGGATCGGATCGGTGCCGACGACGCTGCACCCCTCGGTCATGGATCGCTTTCACCGGATGTTCGGCATCCCGGACGACGCCGGGTTCCATTTCTGCGTGCCGTTGGGGTATCCGCAGGGCAACTTCGGCCCCAACGTGCGCAAGCCGATCTCGAAGACGTCCTTCCTCGACCGGTGGGGCGCCCCGGGCCCCTGGGGCTGACCGTGGACGCGCTCGTCTTCGCGGCCCGGGTCACGGTGGCGGTCGTCCTCGCCTACGCGGCGTTCGCCAAGATGCACGAAGCGGGACGGCTGCCGGGCCAGATGCGGGCAATCGGCGTGCCGCCGCCGCTCTCGGTGGCCGCCGCCGTGGTCGTCCCGACCGTCGAGCTCGTGATCGCGTTGGCGCTCCTCGGCTTCCCGTACTCACCCGTGCCCGCGTTCGCGGCGATCGCGGTCCTGGCGTTGTTCACCGGAGTCGTGATCGCCAACCTCACGAGCGGGCAACGGAAGCCGTGCCCTTGCTTCGGCGCGGTCGCGGTCGAACGCCCCGTCTCGTCGCTGGCGCTGGTCCGCAACGCGTGGCTGCTCGCCCTCGCGATCATCGCCACCGGCGACCCGACCGGCGACTCGGGTGCGCTCTTCCTCCCGGTCTTCCTCGTGCTCGCGGTCGTCACGCTGTTCGTCGTCCGCGCGACGAGCTGACGGCTACGGCCGGCGGCGGCGGGCGACGCGCCAGTACAGGCCGGCCTCGACCCAGCTGCCGGTGGCGGCGTCGAACGCGGCCGTCGTCACCACGGCCAGGGCGATGACCCACGCGAGGACGCCGAGGCCGAGGAAGACGAAGAGCGACGCGATCAGGAGCGCGCCCGTCTGGACCAGCACCGACAGCCGCACGGTCTGCCGGTCGACGAACGCGTCGGGGGGCTCGAGGCGGTCGCCGATCACGGTCGAGAACAGCCGCGGCAACGGCGCCCGCCGTGGTCCCACCGCGCCGCTCAGTGCCAGCACCACGGTGACCGCCGGGATCAGCAGCTCGGCCCGGAACGTGAACCCGACGAGCAGGACCACCGCGACGGCACCCTGCTCGAAGCGGAGGGGTCGGGGATCGAGCCCGCGGCGCGACGGGTGGTGGACCACTACTTGAACGCGCCCGAGCCGCGCACGAACAGGTGCCAGCCCACGAACGCCCACAGTGCCCACACGATCCACCGCGCAAACCGGTGCCGCACGAGGCGCGTCACGACGTCGTCCGGGGTGGCGAAGCCAGGGCGTCGCAGGTACGTGATCGCGCCCCAGACGATCGCCAGCGCGGCGATCAGCGCGTAGGCCGCGTAGCCGACGGTGCTCGAGCTCACTGGCGGAACAACCAGTACCCGACGCCCATCCAGGCCGCGAACATCACGAAGCGACCCGGGTGGGCGCTCATGGCCCAATCGGCGATCGAGCTGAGCGTCGGGTGGTCGACCCGTGGGGACAGCCGGTACGAGATGAGCTCCCACGTCAGCAGCGCGGCGAAGAGCGCGGTCCAGACCCAGGTCCCCCGGCGGGTGACGTCGGTGGCGGCATGCACGCGAAGCATCGCGATCCCGCCGACGACGAGGGGGATGGCGACCGCGACCGCTTCGGGATGCGTGAACGGCCGCAGGCCCGACGCGATCCACGAGTAGACGAGCGCGGCGGCCACCACCGCCGCGACCCGCCACGTCGCGCGGCCGCGGCGGCGTGTCGTTTCCACGGCGACAGTCTCGCAATCGCAACGAAGGTCCGGAAGCCCGCTGGTAGCCTCGATCACGCATCCGCGGACACCTCACGACGGGCACGCCGCGGGCGCGCGGGGTCGAGGGGGAGCCGGTGGATCGCGAGCGGGAGACCCGACGGGCCGGATGGCGTCTCCTGCGCGGCGCGCTCCGGTCCCAGCGGGCCTGGATGATCCTCGGCATCGCCGCCGGCGTCTCGTGGACGGCGGCCAAGATCACGGTCCCGCTGCTGGCGGCGGGCGCGATCGACAACGGGATCATCCCCGGCGACAACGGCGCCATCGTCGGGTACGCCCTGGTCATCGTGGCGGTCGGGGTCGTCCAGGGGCTGTCCTCGGGCTTCCGCCGCTATTGCGCCTTCCGCATCGCCTACCGCACCGAGACCGACCTCCGCCAGCGCCTGTTCGCGCACCTCCAGCGGCTCCACTTCGCGTTCCACGACGAGGCGCAGACCGGTCAGCTGATGGCCCGCGCGAACACCGACATCTTCCAGATCAACATGGTCGTGATCCTCATCCCGCTCACGATCGCCAGCGGGCTCACGCTGGTCGGGGTGGTCACGGTCATGGCGCTCCAGAGCGTGACGCTGACGTTGCTGGCGCTCGGGGCGCTGCCACTGCTGAACGTGGCCGCGGCGCGCTTCAGCCGCCGCATGCAACCGGTCACGACCGAGCTGCAGGCGAAGCTCGGCGACCTGACCGCCGTCGTCGAGGAGAGCGTGGCCGGGGTGCGCGCCGTGAAGGGCTTCGGTTCGGAGCGCCTGCAGACGCGCCAGCTCGAGGGTGAAGCCGACGCGGTACGGAACTGGTCGCTCCAGACGGCGTGGCTGCGCGCCGGGTTCCTACCGCTGGTCGACTTCCTCCCCGCGCTCGCGCTGGTGGCGATCCTCTGGTATGGCGGCCACCTCGTGCTCAACGGCGAGCTCGAGCTGGGCTACATCGTGGCGTTCAACTCGTACGTGCTCATGCTCATCTGGCCGCTGCGCATGGCCGGGATGCTCGTGGCGCAGGCGTCGCGGGCGTCGGCGGCGGCGGGACGCCTGGACGCGATCCTGAAGACCGAGGCCGAGGTCGTCGACAAGCCGGGTGCGCGCGAACTGCCGCCCGGGCCGGGCGAGATCCGCTTCGAGCACGTCGACTTCGGTTACCAGGGCGGCCGTCCGATCTTCACCGGCCTCGACCTCGTGCTGCGCGGCGGCGAGGCGGTGGCCGTCGTGGGCCCGACCGGTTCGGGCAAGACGACCGTCGCCCGGCTCGTCCCCCGCTTCTACGACGTCGACGGGGGCCGCGTGCTCCTCGACGGCATGGACGTGCGCGAGGTCAAGCTGCGCGACCTGCGCCACAGCGTCGGCATCGTGTTCGAGGACACGTTCCTCTTCTCGGACTCGGTGCGAGACAACATCGCGTTCGCCGATCCGCAGGCGCCGATGGAGACGGTGCGCGCCGCCGCCCGCCTCGCCGGTGCCGACGAGTTCATCGACGACATGCCGGACGGGTACGAGACGGTGGTCGGCGAGTACGGCTACTCGCTGTCCGGCGGTCAGCGTCAGCGCCTGGCGATCGCGCGCGCGGTCCTCGCCGACCCGCGGGTTCTCATCCTCGACGACGCCACCTCGTCGGTCGACCCGACCAAGGAGCACGAGATCCGGGCCGCGTTGCGCGAGGTGATGACCGGGCGGACCACGCTGATCATCGCCCACCGGCCGGCGACGATCGCGCTCGCCGACCGCGTCGTGCTCGTCGACGGCGGACGGGTCGCCGCCGAGGGCACCCACGACGAGCTGCTCGAGACCTCCGAGCGCTACCGCGAGGTGCTCGCCCAGGCCGCCGCCATGGAGGCGGCCGTCACCGTGGAGCCGGCATGAGGGGCGGAGGCGGCGGGCCGTTCGGCCAGCACGCGATCGAGGAGACGCTCACCCGCCACGAGGCCAGGCAGGTGCTGCGGCGGCTCGCGCAGGTGCTGCGGCCGTACCGCTGGCGCATCGCCTTCTCGATCCTGCTGCTCATCGGCCAGACGTCGTGCCTCCTGGCCGGCCCGGCGCTCGTCCGGCACGGCATCGACGACGGCCTACGCGCGCACGATGCCGGCGCCTTGAACCTCTCCGCGTTCATCTATCTCATCGCCGCCATCGCGGGGCTGTTCTTCGGCCGGGCGGTGATCAAGGTGGTCGCACGGATCGGCGAGTCGTTCCTGCGCGACCTGCGCGCCGGCGTGTTCCGGCATCTGATGTCGCTGGGCATGGACTTCTTCGAGCGGGAGAAGACGGGGACGCTCGTCGCCCGCATGACCTCGGACATGGACGCGCTGCAGGAGCTCGTCCAGATGGGCCTGGTCATGTTCGTCCAGAACGGGTTGCTGTTCGCCGGCGCCATCATCGTGATCTTCCTCATGAGCTGGCAGCTCGCGCTGTGCACGCTCGTCGTCGTCCCGCCCGTCGTGATCGCCAGCCGCTGGTTCCGGCGGGCGTCGAACAAGGCGTACCTGCTCGTGCGGGATCGGATCGGCCAGAACCTCTCGACGCTCCAGGAGGGTCTGGCGGGCATCCGGGTCGTGCAGGCGTTCGGCCGGGAGCGGGCGTTCACGCGTCGGTTCCAGGAGACCAACGAGGCGCAGTACGACGCCAACATCGAGACGGTCCGCATCTCGGCCAAGTACTTCCCGATCGTCGAGTTCGCCGGCGTCGCGGGCGTCGCGCTCATCGTCGGTGTCGGAGGGGCGTTCGTGTCCGCCGACATCGTCACGATCG
>DATFXK010000373.1:0-2995 GCA_035316005.1 Acidimicrobiia bacterium
GCCAGCGTGATGTCGTCGGCGGCGTCCGCGAGCTCGAGCGCGAAGACGAGATCCTGTTCGATGGACGAAGAGGCTATGGGGCGGGCACCTCGAGCACCGTCGCCGAGCCCATGCCGCCGCCGGCGCACATGCTCACGCACGCCAGACCTCCGCCCCGCCGCCGCAGCTCGTAGACCGTGGTGGCGACCATGCGGGCGCCGGTGGCGGCGACCGGGTGGCCCAGGCTGCAGCCGCTGCCGTTCACGTTCACGATGTCGTGCGGGAGGCCGAGGATGCGCGACGACGCCACGGCCATCGACGCGAACGCCTCGTTGATCTCGACGAGGTCGAGATCCGACACCGCGATGCCGGCGCGTTCAGCCGCCTTCGGGATGGCGAGCGTGGGCGCCAGCCCCGTGTCACGAGGCGGGACGCCCACCGAGGCCCAGGACCGCACGACGGCCAGCGGCTCGAGTCCGTGCTCCTCGGCGTAGTCGCGATCCGTCACGACGACGGCGCACCCGGCGTCGTTGAGTCCCGACGAGTTGCCGGCCGTGATGCTGAACCCCTCGATCTCCGGATGCAACGGCGGCAGCTTGGCGAGCTTCTCGGGGGTCGTGTCGCGGCGGGGGTGCTCGTCGACGTCGAACGTGCGCGTCTCGCCCCGCTTGCCCCGGACGGGAACCTCCATGGCGAAGATCTCGTCGCGCAGTCGGCCCTCGTCGGTGGCGGCGACCGCGCGCATGTGCGAGTGGTACGCCCAGTGGTCCTGCTCCTCGCGGGTGACGCCGGCCGTCACGGCCGTGTTCCACCCGACGGTGATCGACATGTCCATGGTCGGCGCGTCGGGTGTCGCCGGGTGGCTGGGCGACAGCCACGGCTCGACGCCCGCGTACGGGCCGGGCAGCTTCTTCATCACGGTCGGGCTCTGGGTGATGCTCTCGGCGCCGCCGGCGATGACGACGCGGTCCATCCCGGCCCGGATGCTCGCAGCCGCGGTCTGGATCGGCGCCATGCCCGAAGCGCAGTGGCGGTTGTGCGCCAGTCCCGGGATGTCGGTCAGCCCGAGGTCGACGGCGGCGTACCGCGCCACGCACCCGCCGCCCTGGAGCGACTCCCCGAGGATGATGTCGTCGACGTCCTCCGCCGGCACGCTCGAGCGTTTGAGCGCCTCGCCGATCGAGGCCTTGGCGAGCTCGAACACGTCGACGTCGGCGAGCGAGCCCTTGCGCGCCGTCCCGATGGCAGTGCGGGCGGCGGAGACGATGACAGCGTCCGGCATTGGTCTGTTCCTCCAGAGGAGCGTCGTCGGCCGGTCAGCGTACCTGACGTGAGAGTCAGTAAGGTCTTCGCCTGACCTAGGAGGGAACAGATGGGTGCGCTGGACGGGAAGGTCGCGATCGTGACGGGCGCCGGTCGGGGGATCGGCCGGGGCGAGGCGCTGCTGCTGGCGAGCGAGGGCGCCAATGTCGTCGTGAACGACCTGGGTGGTGCGCGCGAGGGCGAGGGCGCCGACAAGACGCCCGCGCAAGAGGTCGCCGACGAGATCGTCAAGAACGGCGGCGAGGCGGTCGCCAACTACGACGACGTCGCGTCCTGGTCGGGCGCAGAGGCCCTGATCGGGCAGGCGGTCGACACGTTCGGCCGGCTCGACATCCTCGTGAACAACGCGGGCATCCTGCGCGACGGGATGAGCTTCAACCTGTCCGAGGAGGACTGGGACAACGTCATCCGCGTGCACCTCAAGGGGCACTTCGCGCCCAGCCGGTTCGCAGCCGTGTACTGGCGCGAGCAGTCGAAGGCGGGCCAGCCGGTCTCAGGCCGGATCATCAACACGTCCAGCGAGTCGGGCCTGTTCGGCAACGCCGGGCAGTCCAACTACGCGGCGGCGAAGGCCGGCATCGCGTCGATGACGATCGTCCTCGCACGGGAGCTGCAGAAGTACGGCGTGACCGTGAACGCGATCGCACCCCGTGCCCGCACGCGCCTCACCGACACGGTCGCCGGCGCCGATCAGCTCATGGCGGCGAAGGAAGGCGAGTTCGACGCCTGGCACCCCGACAACATGGCGCCGCTGATCGGCTTCCTCGCCAGCGACGCCGCCGCCGACGTCAGCGGGCAGGTCTTCGTCATGTGGGGAGACAGCGTGTACCTCATGCGGGGATGGTCGCTCACCAACGAGCTGTCCGCAGGCGGGAAGCGCTGGACGGTCGACGATCTCATCGCGCACAAGGCCGAGCTGTTCGGGCCGGTCGAGAACGGCAGCGCCATCCCGAGCATGGCGTTCTCGATGTAGCCATGCTGCACTGATCTCGCGATGCCGGATTGGGGGGAGCTGCTCGTCGACCAGCTGCGCTTCCTGGCGCGGCGCGATGGCGACGAGATCGCGTACCGGGATCTCGGCTCGGGCGGCTCACTCACCTTCGAGGAATGGGATCGGCGCTCGAACGCGCTGGCCCGCGGGCTCGTCACACGCGGCGTCGAGCCCGGCGATCGGGTGTCGATCTACCTCCCGAGCGAGGAATGCCTCCGCTTCCTCGTCGCCTATGCCGCCACGCACAAGGCGGGGGCGGTCGCGGTTCCGACCAACACCCGTCTGTCCGTACGGGAGCTCATCGCAATCCTCGGGCACGCGGAAGCCGGCGCGCTGTTGACCTGCGCGTCGCTGCTTCCCGCCGCGCGCGACGTTCGCCGCGCGCTTCCCTCGCTCGAGGTGCTCGTGAGCGACGGCGCCGGCTCGGGCGAGGTGGAATGGGACGAGGCGTTCGACGCCGACGACAGCGACATCCAGGCGGACGCCGACCTCGACGACCTCGCCGACATCATGTACACGTCGGGCACGACGGGCCTGCCGAAGGGCGTCGCGGTCCGGCATCGCAACGTCGGGATGATCCCGAACCACGAGCCGGCGTGGACGGGGGCAGGCTGGCTGCACGGGGCGCCGCTGTTCACCTTCGCCGGGATCTCGTTCATCTACAACCCGATGAAGATGGGCATGGTCGGCTTGTACCTGCCG